>JAISJK010000019.1 GCA_031261565.1 Candidatus Adiutrix sp.
CCGGCCCTCCTGGCCATGGCCCTGCCCGACGGCCGCACGGTGGATGACAGCCTCAAGAGCCTGGTGGGCACTATCGGCGAAAATATGAATCTGCGCCGCTTCCTGGTTAAAAAGGCCGAGGGCGCCGCTTTCCTCCACACTTATATTCACGGCCCCGGCCGCCTGGGGGTCATGGTGGAGATGACCGCCGAAAAGCCTGGAGCCCCGGCCGAAGAGCTGGCCCACAACATGGCCATGCAGATTGCCGCAGCCAACCCGGTGGCGGTCACCGAGACGGAAGTGCCGCCCGAGGTTCTGGAGCGGGAAAAGAATATTTTCCGAGCCAAGCTGGCCGAGAGCGGCAAGCCGGAAAATATGTGGGACAAGATCATGGTCGGCCAGATCAACAAGTTCTACTCCGAAGTGGTTCTGATTCGTCAGGCCTATGTCCGGGATGACAAGAAAAACATCGCCCAGGTGCTCAAAGAGGCCGCCGGAACTTCCGGAAAAACCGAGATCAAGAGCTTCGCCCGCTTTCAACTGGGTGAGGAACTGCCCGGTGAGGGATCGGCTGAGGAATAGACGCCCGTCTTCACGGGCGGTCTTGGAACGTGGCCGGGGCGCGTATTTCCCATTATGGCGGGGAAAGACGCGCCCCGGTTCTTCAAAGGATCATCAACGTGACCGATTACAAATATAAAACCATTATCCTGAAACTGTCCGGCGAGGCTTTGCAGGGCTCCCTCGGCTTTGGCCTGGATCCGGACACCCTGGAGCATATCGCCGCCCAGGTGGCCGAGGTGGCTCTGGGCGGAGTTCGGGTGGGCCTGGTCATTGGCGGAGGCAACATCTTCCGGGGTCAGGCCCTCTCCCAGCGGGGCCTGAACCGGGTCACCGGCGACCACATGGGCATGCTGGCCACAGTCATCAACGCTCTGGCCATGCAGGACGCCCTGGAGCGCCAGGGGCTGGCCACCAGGGTGCAGAGCGCCATCAGCATGTATCAGATCTCCGAGCCCTTCATCCGCCGCCGGGCCATCCGCCACCTGGAAAAAGGCCGGATCGTCATCTTCGCCAGCGGCACCGGCAATCCCTACTTCACCACGGACACGGCCGCCGTCCTGCGGGCCAGTGAAATCGGGGCCGAGATTATCCTCAAGGCCACCAATGTCGATGGCATCTACGACCGCGACCCGCGCCAGGATCCCGGGGCCGTGCTTCACCCGACTCTGACCTACATGGGGGCCATCCGCGACCGCCTGAAAGTCATGGATACCACCGCCTTTTCCCTGGCCATGGAAAACAAAATCCCCCTTCTGGTCTTTAACCTCTTTAAAGACGGCAATATCAAGCGGGCCCTGCGGGGCGAGGCCGTGGGCACCCTGGTCACCGAATAAACAACACGCTGGAGAGCATAAATTATGAGTATGATAGACGACATTTTTGAAGATCTAAAAGACCGGATGGATAAAACCGTGCAGACCCTGGGCAAAGGTTTCACCAAAATCCGCACCGGACGGGCCACCCCGGCTCTGCTGGACGGCCTGTCGGCCGACTACTACGGCACCCAGACCCCTCTGGCCCAGATGGCCTCCATCACCGCCCCGGAACCGCGCCTATTGATGATTCAGCCCTGGGACAGCCAGGCCATGGGGGAGATTGAAAAGGCAATTCTGAAATCCGAGCTGAGCCTGACTCCCCAGAATGACGGCAAGGTCATCCGCATCACCATCCCCACTCTGACTCAGGAACGCCGCAAGGATTTGTCCAAACTGGTCAAAAAAAATGCGGAAGAGGCCAAGGTGGCTCTGCGCAATATCCGCCGCGACGCCAACGAAATGCTCAAAGACCTGAAGAAAGACAAGGAAATCAGCGAGGACGACCAGAAAAAGGCCGAGGAGCGGGTGCAGAAGATCACCGACGACTTTGTCAAGCTGGTCGATGCCGAAGCCGCGACCAAGGAAAAGGAAATCCTGGAATTTTAAACCGGAGCGCGAAGGAGAGATTATGACCACCGACCTCAAGCGACTGGCGGCTGACCGGCGAGCCGTGATTATGGCCCATTATTACTGCCGCCCGGAAATTCATGAGCTAGCCGATTTTGTCGGCGATTCTCTGGCTTTGGCCCAGATGGCCGCCCAAAGCCCGGCCGAGGTCATTGTCCTCTGCGGCGTTCATTTCATGGCCGAAACGGCCAGCATCCTCTGCCCGGACAAAAAAATACTGCTGGCCAACGCCAAAGCCGGCTGCCCCATGGCCGACATGGTCGAGGCCGAAGCTCTCCGGCAGCGTAAAAGAGAGCTGCCCGGGGTGCCGGTGGTCACTTATGTCAATTCCCCGGCAGCGGTCAAGGCCGAGAGCGACATCTGCTGCACCTCAGCCAATGTGGTGGCCGTCTTAAAATCCCTGCCTGATCGGCGGGTGCTGATGACCCCGGATAAAAACCTGGCCGCTTACGCCCAGACCAAGGCGCCGGACAAGGAAGTGCTTTTCTGGCCGGGCTTTTGTATTGTGCATCACGCCCTGGATCTTGAGGAAGTGCGGCAACTCCGACGCGACCACCCCGTAGCCCCGGTTCTGGCCCACCCCGAATGCACTCCGGCGGTGCTGAAGGAAGCCACATTCATCAGCTCCACCCGGGGGATTCTGGAATACTGCCGTCAGAGCCGGGAGCGGGAATTCATTATCCTGACAGAGGAAGGCATTCTGCACCCGCTGAAAAAAGACAACCCGGGCAAGATTTTTCACACCCCGGCCACACCCATGATCTGCCGCAACATGAAATACAACCGGGCCGAGGATGTGCGCCAAGCTCTGGAAACCCTGACCCCTGAGGTCAAGGTGCCGGAAGATATCCGCCTGAAAGCAATCTCGGCCGTGGAGCGAATGCTGGCCATTCCCCGGATGTAGGCCTCATCATATTTCACAACCCAAGTGACCGGTTTTCCGCGCCCCAATGCGTTCAATCGCGCCGAGTTTTTTAACGCACGAATATGAGATACAAGCGAGAGGGAATCGTCAATGAAACGATATACAATTTTGATTGCGCTTATGTTGCTCGCTCGTCAACAAAAATAACCAGACCATAGGCAAGGCGCCGGGAGTCAAGAAGGAATGGTCTGCTACATTCTTCTTTTTTTCATTTGTTTTATATCGAAGAATTGACAAGGGAAACCACCATTTCCGCCCGACTTTGACTAGCGGTCAAACCGCTTTTCAATGATCCGGCGCTCAATCAACTGGATGGCCGGGCGGCCGTGGGGGCAGTAGGCCCCTTTGTCGGTGACGGCCATGTCGTCCAGAAGCCGGGCCATGGCCGGGAGGGTCATTTTCTCCCCGGCCTTGATGGCCGCCCGGCAGGCCAGGCTGTAGAGCCAACTGCCGACCAGGGCCTCCAGGGCCTCGCCCAGCCCGGCCCCATCCGCCGACTTCAGACGGCCCTCAACGCTGCCCAGGATTTCCAGGAGCGGCGGCCAGGGGTCTTCCTGGCCCAAAATGGCCGGGGCGCTTTTGAGGATGAAAGTGCGCTCTCCAAAGGGCTCCAGGTCAAAGCCCAGCTGCTCCAGCCGGGGCCGCATTTTTTCGGCGGCCAGGGCCGACAGGGGCGGCAGATCCATGGTTTCGGGAAAGAGCCGGGCCTGGCCGAGCAGCCCCCCGGCCGCCAGGGTCGCTTTCAACTGGTTGAAAATCAGGCGCTCGTGGGCGGCGTGCTGGTCAATCAGATAGAGGCCCCGCTCCCCCTCGGCCAGGATGTAGCTCTGGTAGAGCTGGGCCAGAGGCCGGAGGGGCTCGAAATGGCGGCCCTCGGCCGCACTATCCAGCTCACCGGCCGGGGCGGCCCTGAGGGTCGAGATGGCGGCCGTTGGCTCGGCTGTTTCCAGCTCCGGCTCGGCCGGCTCGGCCGGCTCGGCCAGCTCAGCGGTGGCCTCCGGGTCGCTCTCCGGCGCCAGCCAGGGCGGGGGAGCGGCCGGGGCCGCCAGAACCGGGGCTGGGGCCGGTTGAAAATCAAAAACAGGCCGCTGTCTGGAAACCGCCGCCGGCCCCCGGCCCACCGCCCGGCTGACCGCAGCCGACAGGGCGCTGAAAACGGCCCCGGGCTGGCGGAAGCGCACCTCGGTTTTGGCCGGGTGGACATTGACATCAACCTCGGCCGGATCCAGGTCGAGGAAGAGCACCGCCGCCGGCCACTGGCCGGGGGGCAGGATCCGCCCGTAGCCATCGGCCAGGGCCCGGTTTAAAAGCCGGTCTTTGACCGGCCGGCCCAAAACATAGATGAAGACATTGGCCGTGGAGCGGAGGGAGACCTCCGGCCCGCTCAGCCAGCCAGATATTTTCACCTGGCCTTCCTGATGGTCAAAGGGCTGTAAACTCTCGGCAATGGCCTGGCCCAGCACCCGATAGACCCGGGTGCGGAAATCGTGGCGGCTCTCCACCGACATCATTTCCCGGCCGCCGTCGCGGTAGGTCAGACGCAAATCCGGGCGGGAGAGGGCGTAGGTGCGGGCCACATCGAGCAGGTGGGCGCTCTCGGTCACGGTGGATTTCAGGAATTTGCGCCGGGCCGGCACATTGTAAAACAGACGGCCCACCTCTACGGTGGTGCCCCGGTTGGCCGGAGCCTCTTTCAGGCCCTCCAGGCGGCCGCCGGCCAGAGTGACCACATGGCCCTGGCCGCTGTCCACCGCGCTGGTGATGGTCAGCCGGGAGACGGCTCCGATGGAGGGCAGGGCCTCCCCCCGGAAGCCGAGGGTGGCGATGGCCAGGAGGTCATCGTCCTGGTCGAGCTTGCTGGTGGCGTGGCGCTCCAGACACATCAGCAGGTCATCCTCATCCATGCCCCGGCCGTTGTCCCGGAGGCGGATCAGCCTTTGGCCCCCGCCCTCAATCTCGATCTCCAGCCGGTCGGCCCCGGCATCCAGGCTGTTTTCCAGGAGCTCTTTTAGAACCGCCGCCGGCCGCTCCACCACCTCGCCGGCGGCGATGCGGTTGATGAGCTCATCGGGCAGGAGTTTGACCCGGCGGATGTTGGGCGGGGCAGTCATTGGCCGGCTAAAACGGCTTGTTTCCCGGGCGGCGTTGGGTTACAATGAAGAGCGGCGGGATGAGCGCCTGTTTTTCCCGGCCGGGAGACGGGCGGTTTTTCGCTCCGGCTCCGGGCGGCCCTGGTGGTGCTTGGCCGGCCGGCCCCGGGCGGAAAGCGCCCTCTCCAAATTTAACTATTATCGGCTCTGCTATTGTCGGCTCTGAAGGAGAAAAAATCATGCTCAAGGCCTCCCCGCGCCCCCTCCGGCCGGCCGCCAGCTCTCCCGGCCGGGTCTTGCCCGTCTTCCTGTTTCTGGCCGTGGCCCTGATGATCGGCTGGCTACTGGTGGCTCTGAAATTCATCTTTCTACCAATGACCCTGGCTCTTTTCGGCACTTTCCTTTTAAATCCTCCGGTGGAGTGGCTCCAGCGGCGGGGGCTGCCCCGGACGGTCAGCCTCATTCTGGTAATGGCCCTGGCCCTGGCCGCTGTCTGGCTGGGGGGCCGGTATATCTCGGCCAGCTTTATGGCCTTCCGCGACGGCTTCCCCCGCTATGAGGAGCGGCTGGAATCTCTGGTGGGCCAGGTTCGGGCCGGCACTGACCAATTTTCCTTTCTGACGGCGGATCACCTCCGCTCAGCCGTCAGCCAGATCTCCCTCTCCGGTCTGGTGGGCAATACCCTCAATTCGTTTGTGAGCGTCATCGGCTATTTGGCGATCACCCTGATTTTCCTGCTGTATTTCCTGCCTGATTTCCCATCTCTGCCCGACCGCATCAAGCGATCTTTCCCCGATAAGCGCGGATCTCTTTTGCGCCGGGCGGTCAAGGGCATCGGCCAGAAAGTGCAGAATTACATCTGGGCCAAAACCCTGACCAGCCTGGTCACCGGGCTGGGAGTGGGCCTGATCTGCCTTTTCTTCGGGGTGGATTTCGCCGTCACCTGGGGCGTCTTCGCCGCCCTCTTGAATTTCGTGCCCACCATTGGCGCTTTGCTGTCGGTCATCCCGCCGGTGCTGGTCTGCGCCCTCCAGCCCGACCTGGGCCAGCTGGCCACTGTTCTGTGGCTGACCGGCTGTCTGGCGGCGGTCATGATCCTCACCGGCAATGTGCTGGAGCCCATGATGCTCGGCCAGAGCGTCAACCTCTCGCCCACCGCCTCCCTAGTGGCCCTGTTTCTCTGGGGCTGGCTGTGGGGCACGGTGGGCCTTTTGATCGCCGTGCCGGCCATGGCCATGGTCAAATTCACCTGCGACAATGTTGACAGCCTCAAGCCCGTCGGGGCCATGCTGGGCAACTGAGACCAAAATGCCGGAATCGCACCGCATCGCCTGCATCAACCTCTCCCGGGACATCTGCCTCAGGCTGGTGGAGCGCCGGTCTCTGGCCCCGGAGCAGTTGACCGAGGCCATGAACTTCCTGACCGTCAGCGCGGAAAATCTCTTTCACGATCTGGGGGCTCCCAAAGGTCTCTATCTGGTGCGCCTGGCCCGGGATTTCACGCTAAAACTCATTGAGCGCAACCTGATCGGCAATGTCCAGGCGGCGGCCTCCAGCCTGGTGGAGTATGGCCAAATGGCCGCCGATATCTCGGCCCAGCTGGATCCGGCTCTGGCTCAAGTGGCCTTGAACACCGCCCGCGACCTGACCCTCAAACTGCTGGAGACCGGCCGCCTGAGCCGCCCCTCGCTCCCGGCCCTTTTTGAAAAGCTGGCCCACACGGTGGTCGGGGAAAAGGTCGGGAACTGAGCGGCCTCTATTCCAACTGGGCGGCTTCTTCGGCCAGGGGCAGCACCTGGGCGGTGATCAGGAGGCGGGCCTGGGGGGCCAGCGGGTCATTGGTCAGCAACCAGACGGCCCGGCTCACCCGGCGGCCGGCCCATTCCCGGAAGACGCTCAACGAGACCGTAACCCGGCCGGTGGCCCCGGGCTCGATGGCCGCCTGATCCGGGGTGGTCACCAGGCAACTGCAACCGGCCTGAATCTGATTGATAATCAGGGGCGCGTCGCCTTCGTTTTTCAGCTCAAACTCATGGGTGACCAGGCCGCCGGGCTGAACCTGGCCGGCCTGAAAGCTGGTTTCCGGTAGCTCCAGGCGGGGCTGGGGAGCCATTTTTTCCCCGGGCGGGGCCACGGCCATCGGCAGTTGCTGAGCCACGGCCGGAGCCGTCATAGCGGTCATGGCGGCCAGGGCGGCCAGGGCCAAAATCAGGCGGGCCGCTCTGGTCACGCCGCGCCTGCGGCCCAGGCGGTGGTCAGTTCCGCCCTGGCCATTTCAAAATTGAGGGCGTCCTCTTCCACCCGGCTGTTGGTCTGGCCTACGGTCAAACCCTCAAAGGCCAGGTTGGCGACCAGTTCCCGAGCCAGAAAGAGCGGGGCCAGGGCCCGGGAGAGGGCCAGCCGGCCGTCCGGCTCGGCGTTTTTATAGGCCAGGGCGGCGGCAAAGATGACCCGCCGCCACAGGTCAATGGACATCTCCGGCCGGCCGCCGCCCTCGGCCAGGGTCAGCCCGGCCGCCAGCTCGGCCGCAAGATCCGGCGGGAAGTATTGGCCCCAGACCGGCTTAAACTCCCGGCCCAGCTCAATAAAACCATTTAGGAGATAATCGCGGCTGCCCTCCGCCTCCGGGGGCGGACTGGGGACGGGCTCGTCCAGCCCGGCCATGCAGGTGGGCCGGGAGCGCTTGACGCCCCGCCAGAAACCCCAGGTCTCAATCATCAGGTCAAAGAGGGCGCGAACCACATAGCTGAATGACCTGGGCAGATCGTAATCAAGGCTGGCTACCGTAGAAATCCGGGGGTGGGCCATGAAGGACTGGCAGATGCTGGCCTGGTTGATGATGGCCGTGGACAGGAGACCCAGATCGGATTTGTAGCCCCGGTCGTCCAGGGCCCACTCCCGTTGCCGGAAAATCTCGTTTAGGCGGCCGGAAAAGGCGTGATCCACGCAAATGGGCTGGAGCACGCGGCGGCCGAAGAGCATCCGCATCATTGGGTAAACCAGGCCCCGGCCGACCGGGGCGTCGAGCTTCTGGCGCACATAGAGCGGGCTCGTGTATTCGGCCTGGCCGCTGAGGATGGGCCCGGCCAGGCTTTTAATCCAGGTGGTTTTGATGCTCAGCAGGTTGGCGTCGACCATGACCACCGCCCGGGCGGAAAAGTCGGCGGCCAGTTGGAAGATATTTTGGAGGTTGGCCCCCTTGCCCCTGACCCCGGGCGGGGTGGAGACATAGACCCGGGGCGTCCCGCTTTCGGCGGCGAAAAAAGCCTCGCGGGTGCCGTCGCCGGAGTTATTGTCGCAGTTGACAATGACCGAGGCCAGATCGGGGAAGAATTTTTTCAGCCCGAGGGACACTTTGGCCACCGGCAGGCTGATATTGGCCGCCTCCTCGTATGAGGGGATAAACACAGCCAGATCGGCCCTGGACACCTGATCCGGGTTGATGATTTCATAAAGTAAACTCATGGTTTCAATTTATCACATTTCAGGGCGGCAGTCAAAGCTGGGCCCGAAAATACATTGAAGCGCGGCCGGCTTAGGAGTATAATACCGGTTGTATAACTTGCCTCTTTATCCGGCGGCAGAGGTGGTGCGCTAATGTCCATGCGTCTAAAGATCATTCTCACCATCTTCGTCACGGCCGTAGCCATTATTGTTTTCAGTATTGGAACGGGTCTGGTTTTTGTCCAGGGCCACCTGGAAGAAACCATTGAAAAAGACATGGCCGCCATGGCCAGTATCGCCGACGAGCTGGTGACCGCCGCCATTAATCGGCTCAAGGCCGATGCTTCCATAGTCTCCCAGAACCTGCTCAAAGCTTCCGAAGACGACTTCCAGAGCGTTTTGCGGGAGCAGACCGAGGCTTATAACAACTTTATGGCGCTGACGGTTTTTAACCGGGACGGTATTGCGGCCTCCCACGGCCCCGCCTCCGCCCCGGCCGGTTTCATCAGCAGCGACTATGTCCGGAGAGCTTGGGCCGGAGAAATGATTGTCTCCACGACCCGGATTAATCCCAGCGGGGAACTGGTGTATTATGTCTGCGCGCCGATGGGGGATCGGGTTCTGGCCGCGACTGTTCCGGGTCTGTTTTTCACCCATATCCTCTCCCGATTCAGGGTCTGGGAGACCGGCAACATTTTCGTTCTGGACGCGGAGGGGACAGTCCTGGCCAATGTCCGGCAGGACTTGGTTCTGGAGCAAAACAACGTTATCGAAAAAGCCAAAACAGACCGCCGGTATGAGAACATCGCCGCCACCATCAGCCGCATGATTGAAGGTAAACCAGGGGCGGGGCGGTTTGCCTTGGATGGCTGGGAGCGGCTTTGCATCTATATGCCGGTTACCGGCTCCAGGGACGGCTGGACCCTGGGCGTGGTCGCGCCTCTGAGTGAAAGCCCCATCCACAGCGCGCGCAACGGGCTGTTGATGGTCGGGCTGGTGAGCCTGCTGCTCAGTTTAGCGGCCGCTTTTCATGCCGCTGGTATCCTGGAACGGCCCTATCAAAAAACCAGCGGGCTCCTGGCGGCTCTGGAAACGCGGGATAAATTTCTCTACACCATCAACGATGCGGCCGCGCAGCTTTCGATGACTGACGCGAAAAGTTTTGAGAGAGACATCTGGAATTGCATGGATATGATAGCCCGGTGCGCGGGCGTGGATCGAATGCGCATCTGGAAAAACCAGGTCGAAGGCGGGGAGTTGTATTACTCCCAAATTTACGAGTGGTCGGGGGGAGCGGTGCCGCCGGCCGGGAAAAATATCGCCCCGGGGATTTCCTACCGGGAAAAAATGCCCGGGTGGGCCGAAAAGCTTTCCGCCGGGCAGAGCATCAGCAGCCAGGCCCGCGATTTTTCACCGGAGGAGCAGGCCCGGCTGTCGCCCCAGGGGATTCTTTCCCTGCTGGCTATTCCCATGTTTTTTCAGGAGCGCTTTTGGGGCTTCGTCTCCTTTGACGATTGCCGTCAGGAGCGCGCTTTTTCAAGTGATGACGAGAGCCTGTTGCGTTCCGGCGGCCTCTTGATCACCAATGCCATCATGCGCCAGGAAATGAGGCGGGAGCTGGTTCAGGCCCGGGAGGAGGCCCTGGCCAGCGCGGCGGCGAAATCGGATTTTCTGGCCAATATGAGCCATGAAATGCGCACGCCGCTCAACGCGATCATTGGCCTTTCGGAATTGACGCTCGATTCCGACACGGTGGAGGGGCTCGCCCGGGAAAACCTGGGCCGAGTGTATAACTCGGGCGTGACCCTGCTCAGCCTCATCAATGACATTCTGGACATATCAAAAATTGAGTCGGGCAAATTTGAGCTCATCCCGGTCGAGTATGACACGCCCGGCCTGATCAACGACACGGTCACCCTGAACATGGTGCGGATTGGCTCCAAGCCCATCACTTTTCACCTGGAGGTGGATGAGGCCCTGCCGAGCGCAATGGTGGGCGATGAGTTGCGCCTCAAGCAAATTTTCAACAATCTTTTGAGCAACGCTTTCAAATACACCCGGGAGGGCCGGGTTGAATGGAGCGTTTCCTGCGAGCGGGAAGGCGATGATGTGTGGCTGGTTTCCACGGTCAGGGACAGCGGCATTGGCATCCGCCCGGAGGATATGGAAAAGCTCTTTTCCGAATACAACCAGGTGGATGTCAAAAGCAACCGAAAAATAGAGGGCACGGGCCTGGGCCTGGCCATCTGCAAAAGTCTATTGGAGATGATGGACGGACAGATCACCGTGGCGAGCGAGTATGGCCGGGGCAGCACCTTTACAGTGCGCATCCGGCAGGGCCGGTCAAACGATGCCCCCATCGGCCCGGAAGTCGCCCGCGATCTCAGCGACTTTCATTTCACCGAGCATAGGCGCGACCGGAGCGCCAAGCTGTTGCGGGCTTCTATCCCTTACGCCAGGGTGCTGGTGGTCGATGACGTGGCCACCAACCTGGATGTGGCCAGGGGCATGATGAAGCCCTATGGGATGCAGATAGACTGCGTCTCCAGCGGCCCGGCCGCCATTGACCTGATCCGCGAAGCCGGGGTCAAATACAACGCTGTTTTTATGGATCACATGATGCCGGGCATGGACGGCCTGGAGGCCACCCGGATCATCCGCCAAGAAATCGGGACGGATTACGCCAAAACCGTGCCGATCATCGCCCTGACCGCCAACGCCATCCTGGGGGTGGAAGACATGTTCCTGCAAAACGGGTTTCAGGCCTTTCTCTCCAAGCCTATCGACATTATGCGCATGGATGTGGTCATCAACCGCTGGGTGCGCGATAAAGAGCTGGAGAAAGAGCTCTATGGGAGCGCTGAGGGCGGCGGCGAGCCGGGTCGGCGTGGAGAAAGCGATCCGGGCCGGCTGGGCGGCTCCGGCGGATTCGCCGTTGACGGGCTCGACTTTCAGCAGGGGCTGAACCGTTTTGGCGGTGACGAGGACAGCTATCTGGATGTTTTGAAGTCGTATGTTCTGAATACTCCGGCCCTCCTCGACCGGTTGCGCGGCTGCACGGCGGAAAGTCTGCCCGGCTACGCTATTGTCGCCCATGGGATAAAAAGCAGCAGCTGCGGCATTGGCGCGGAGCCCATTGGGGCGGTGGCCGAATCTCTGGAACGGGCGGCCAAGGCCGGCGACCTGGCCTTTGTCGAGGCCAGAAATGAGGATTTTATCAAAAAAGTCCAAAATCTGCTGACCGGCCTGTCCGCGAAGCTGGGGAATATCGCCGAAAAGAAGCCCAGACCTCAAAAATCGGAGCCGGACGCGGAAGCCCTGGCCGCTCTGCTGGCCGCCTGCCAGAGCTTTGACATTGACGAGGTGGACAAGGCCATGACCCGGCTGGAAAGCTATGAATACGAATCCCGGGGCGAGCTGGTGGAGTGGCTGCGGGCCCAGGTCGGCGTCATGGGCTTTAAACAGATTATAACGCGTTTGTCGCAGAGTAATTAGGGAGTTTTTATGAAAAACATCTCCATAGAACAGGCCCGGCCTGGCCAGATATTGGCGGAGAAAATCCGGCGCGGCGATGGCGCTCTCCTGGCCGGGGCCGGGGCCGAGATTACGGATAAACTTTTACAGATGCTCAGGCGCCTGAATATTGAAACCATTGCCGTTGAAGATATTAAGCGCCGGATGATTCTGCTGGTCGATGACAACATGACCAACCTGACCACCGGCAAGGAGATGCTCAAAGATCATTACAAGGTTTACCCGGTGCCCTCGGCCGACATCATGTTTGACCTCCTGGAGAATATCACCCCCGATCTGATATTGCTGGATATTGAAATGCCGGAGATGAACGGCTATGAAGCGATCAAGCGCCTGAAAAGCGAGATCAGGTGGGCGGAAATCCCGGTCATCTTCCTCACCTCCCGGACAGACGAGGGCAGCGAGCTGGAGGGTCTGAGCCTGGGGGCCATTGATTATGTGGCCAAGCCGTTTTCCGCCCCGCTCCTGCGCAAGCGCATTGAGAATCATCTGATGATCGAAACGCAGAGAAAGCAGTTGAAAGAATTCAACACCCATCTGGAGGATAAGGTTAACCTGAAAACCGCCCAGATATTTAACCTGCAAAACGCGGTGCTGACCACGGTGGCCGACCTGGTTGAGTTCCGCGATGACGTGACCGGGGGGCATATCTCCCGCACGCAAAAATATATGAAGCTCCTCCTGGACAAGCTGATTGAGGATAAAATTTACGCGGATGAAATGGCTGGCTGGGATATGGATTACCTGCTCCCCTCGGCCCAGCTCCACGATGTCGGCAAGATCGCCATCAGCGACCTGATCCTGAACAAGCCGGACAAACTCACCCCGGAAGAATTTGACATTATGAAAACCCATGCGGCCATCGGGGTGCAGGCCATCAAAAAAATAGAGAAAAACGCCGATGAGCACGCTTTTTTGCGCCACGCCGGCCGAATCGCCGGCACCCACCACGAAAGATGGGACGGCACCGGGTATCCCTCCGGCCTGAGCGGCCGGGATATTCCCCTGGAGGGGCGTCTGATGGCTATTGCCGATGTTTATGACGCCCTGATTTCAGCCCGGCCGTATAAAAAGCGGTTCAGCACCGACCAGGCCCGGCAGATTATTGAGGGTGGCCGGGGCAGTCATTTCGACCCCGTGCTGGTCGAGGTGTTTGCCAGGGTGGCCGACCAGTTCGCGATGGTAGCCAGGGATATGGCGATTGACTGATTGACTAGTCGAAGGGGCCTCAAATATGCTCGTCAAATATATTCCAGGGGGATGATCATATCGCGGCTCTTGAGCGGCAGGAGGCGGTCATACAGGCAGATGACCCCGCCGGCCCCTCTTTGGACGCCCGGAATTTTATCCAGGTAGCCAAAACCTTTCACATCTCCGCTGCGGGGATCGGCGTGTTTTTTTATTTCCAGGGGATAGAGGGCCCCATCCTGGCTGATCAAAAGGTCAATCTCGTTTTGCTCCTTGTCGCGGTAAAAATATAAAGGCGGCTCCAGGAGGCCGGCGTTGGTGTAGCTTTTGATGATCTCGGCCACGACGAAAGTTTCAAAAAAGGCCCCGGCCATAGCCCCGTCCCGCAGCGTCTCCGGGGTATTCCAGCGGGTGAGATAGGCCGCCAGGCCCGTGTCCAGAAAGTAAACCTTGGGGGTTTTGACCGCCCGCTTGGTCACATTGGTGTGATAGGGGGCCAAAAGATGCACCAGGTTGCCGGCCAGCAGGATAGACAGCCAGCGGTCAATGGTCGGCTGGCTGACCCCGATGTCGCGGGCCAGAGCGGCCTGGTTTAAAAGGCGGCCGGTGAGCGCGGCCAGGGCGGTCATAAATTTTAAAAATTTAAGCTCATCCCCCACCTGGGCCAGGTCGCGCACATCGCGCTCCAGGTAGGTTTTGGTATAGGCCGCATAGAATAACTGCCAGTCAAGCCCGTCATCAGCCGCCAGAGCCGGCATGGAGCCCCGGTGGATGATGCGCCAGACATCGTGATAATCGCTAGGGGCCAGATGTCTGGCCCGCTGGCTCAGATAGGCCTCGTCCGGGAGAAAGGGCTGCTTGAAATCAACGCCTTTGAGTTCCCGGAGCGACAGCCCCGCCAAATTAAGAATTCCCAGGCGGCCGGCCAGAGATTCGCTGACGTTTTTCATCAGGCGGAATTGCTGTGAGCCGCTGAGATAAAATTGACCCTTTTGGTTTTGGGCGTCAAGCCACATTTTGATATGGGGAAAGAGGCCCGGGGCGTATTGAATTTCATCCAACACCACCGGCGGAGGCGTGATCTTAAAAAAAGTCCCCGGCTCCGCGATAGCCGAGGCCAACAGCCGGGGGTCATCCAGGGTGAGATAGGGCAGGGCGGGCTTGATTTTTTTCAGGAGAGTGGTTTTGCCGGTCTGGCGGGCGCCGGTGACTAAAACAGCCCCGAACATCTTTTCGGCTTTTTTGACCACATCCTGGATATGGCGCTGTATATACATGGGCAAGTTCCTGGCTGATTTAATATTGGATATTATTATAGCCGGAAGCGGGCGTTTGTTCAATGACTTTGATAGTTGACGATCGTCAGGATTTGCTCACGCCGAGCCTCGTCAATATTCCGGCTCTTAAGCCAGACCTCAGCCTCTGACAAAGACAGGCCCAGCTCACTATTTCTGGCATTTTGCTAAAGGTCGAGCAGGCCCGGCGGGGGATCCAGCGCCAGCCGCCGGCCCGGCAGATCCAGGCTGACAATGAATTGTTCCTGAAAGGGCAGCAGCCGCTCGCGGCCGTCGGACGGATCGCTGACCACCAGGATCAGCCCGGCCCCGGCTTCCATCAGGTTGGTGACCAGGCCCAGCTCGCGCCCGTCCGGGGTCGATACGGCCAAGCCAATCAGGTCAGCCCAGTAGACCTCGTCGTCAGCGGCAGCCGGCAGATGGGGCCTGGCCATAATCAGGCTCCAGCCTTTCAGGCCCTGGGCCGCTTCCCGGGTGGTGATGTTTTTTATTTTGACGATGAGGCCGCGCCCCGCTTCCCGGCCCTTCAGGCTACTGATGGGTCGGCGTTCCCGGCCATCCGGGGACAACAGCTCCAGGTGGGCACCCTTGAGGATGAGGGCTGAGTTTTCGGTATAGGGGGTGATGACCACGGCCCCGTGAACCCCGTGGGGCCGGGCCAGGCGGCCCAGGACGACATAATCAGCGGGGCTGGCCGTGGGGGTGGTAGTCGTCGTCATCATCATCGCTCAGGCTGGGCTCGGGCCGGGCGGGCTGAGGCGTGGACGGCGAGCTGATTTTTAAATAACAGCGCCGCCCCTGCTTGGTGGCGGCCGCCGCCAAAAGCGAGCGCATGGCCCGGACGGTGCGGCCCTGCTTGCCGATGAGGTGCTGGATATCCTCATCGGCCACCAGCAGGTCATACATCGTGCCGTTATCCGCCGGAGCTTCGGTGATGACCACCTCTTCCGGCCGCCCGGCCAGCGACCGGGTCATATAGGCCACCAGCTCTTTCAAGCCGGGAGCTTTTTCAGCAGATTGCGGACGGTGTCGGTGGGTTTGGCCCCCTGGCCGGCCCACTTTTCCAGGAGGTCTTTTTTGATTTCCACTCTGGCCGGGTTGGGGTTGGGGTCGTAGATGCCCACCACATCCAGAAAACGGCCATCGCGCTTGGCCTGGCTGTCAGCCACCACAATGCGGTAAAAAGGTTTCTTTTTGGCGCCCAGGCGGGCTAATCTAATTTTTAAGGCCATAACAACTCAAGCTCCTTTGTGTGAATAAACCCTTAACGGATAAGGTTTTTTAGGCCGGACAGCCCGCCTTTGGTGAAACGCTGCATCATCTTGCGGGTTTCGGTGAAATTTTTTAAAAGCTGGTTGACATCGGCCACGGTGGTGCCGCTGCCGGCCGCGATGCGGCGGCGGCGGCTGGCGTCAAGGAGGAGGTGGTTATGGCGCTCCTCCCGGGTCATGGAACTGATGATGGCCTCAATCTTTTTCAGCTCGCCCTCGTCCGGGCGGGCCTCCTTGATTTTTTTGAGCTTGCCCAGGCCGGGAATCATGCCCATCAGCGACTCAATGGAGCCCATGCTCTTGATCTGCTTAATCTGTTTCTGAAAATCATCCAGAGTGAATTCACCCTTTTGAATCTTGTGGGCCAGAGCTCTGGCCTCTTTTTCATCGGCCACTTCCTGGGCTTTTTCAAAGAGGCCGGCCAGATCGCCCATGCCGAGGATGGTCGAGGCCACCCGATCCGGGTGAAAGACCTCCAGAGCCTCAAGTTTTTCGCCCACGCCCACGAATTTCAGAGGCCGATCCACCACGGCCTTGATGCTCATGGCCGCCCCGCCCCGGGCATCACCTTCCATTTTGGAGAGAATGACGCCGCTCAGGTTCAGCCGCTCGTTGAAGGCCCCGGCAATATTGACCGCCTCTTGGCCGGTCATGGCGTCAGCCACCAGGATAATCTCTTTGGCGGCCGTGGCCGCTTTGATCCGGCCGAGCTCGGCCATGAGCTCTTCATCAATGGTCAGGCGGCCGGCGGTGTCGATCAGGGCCACGTCGCAGCCGAGATCCTGGGCCGTGCCCAGCGCGCGCTGGGCAATATCCACCGGCTCCATCGCCGTGGTGGAGGGGAAAACCGGGACATCGACCTCGGCGGCCAGCCGGGTCAACTGGGTGATGGCCGCCGGGCGGTTGACGTCCGCCGGCACCAGATAGGGCCGGCGGCCCTGCTTTTTCAGATAAAAAGCCAGTTTGCCGGCCGTGGTGGTTTTACCGGAGCCCTGCAGGCCCACCAGCATAATGGCCGGGGGGAGGCCCGTCAGCTCCAGGCCCTGGGACTGGCCGCCCATCAGGGCCGCCAGCTCATCATAGACGATTTTGACCACCTGCTGGCCGGGGGTCAGGGAGGCCGCCACTTCCTGGCCCAGGGCGCGTTCTTCAACCTTTTTCAGGAAATCCTTGACCACGCGGTGGTTGACGTCGGCCTCCAAAAGGGCCAGGCGCACTTCCCGCAGGGAGGCCGCCAGGTCGCTTTCGGAAATACGGCCCTTGCCGCGCAGCTTTTGCAGGGCCTCGCTGAATTTATCGGAAATACGTTCGAACATGGCGCTAATCCACCAGTTCGGCCGGGATTTCCAGCGAGGCGGTCTGATACAGGGCGTCCATCCAGGCCTGGTACATCACCGCGCCCTGGGCCATGCTCAGCGAGGCCAGCAGTGAGGGGCGCATT
>JAISJK010000045.1 GCA_031261565.1 Candidatus Adiutrix sp.
GCGTGAGATATGGAGAGTGCTGAAGAAGGACGGGCTCTTCTCCGTGGTTATTCCCTGTGAAGGCGGCTGGGCTACATATTTGGCCCGCAACCTTTCGGCCCGACCCCACTTTGAGAGGAAATATAACCAATCTTATGACTGGTTCATAGCGTGCGAGCATATCAACAGGCCAGTTGAAATATTTGAGGAACTGGCCCCATTCTTCAGTATAGTCCATCAACGGTATTATCCGCTTTTTGTGCCGGTGGTCAATCTTAATCTAATCATAGGCCTAACCTTGAAAAAGAAGGAATAGCATGTCGTTTTCAGCCGATTTTTTACAGGAAGTCATAAAAGTAACTCACGAGATTCAAGCTCCAGTTATTGAGAAAACAGTTGCGGCTTTGGCTGATGTCCGGGCCAATGGCGGTCGCCTTTTCATTCTAGGCGTTGGCGGATCTGCCGCCTCGGCCTCCCACGCCGTCAATGATTTTCGCAAGCTCTGTGGCTTTGAGGTTTATTGCCCCACTGATAACGTCTCAGAACTCACCGCCCGCACCAACGATGAGGGCTGGGACACAGTCTTTGCCGAGTGGCTCAAGGGTAGCCGTCTGCGCCCTGAAGATGGCCTTTTGATTCTGTCGGTGGGCGGCGGCGATTTGGAGCGCAATGTCAGCCCCAATTTAGTCAAGGCCATTGATCTGGCCAAGTCGGTCGGGAGCAAAATTTTCGGCATCGTGGGGCGCGATGGCGGCTATACCGCCAAGCAGGCTGATGTCTGCGTCATCATCCCCACCGTAAATCCGGCCCATGTCACGCCTCACACCGAGGCCTTTCATGGTATAATTTGGCACCTGTTGGTTTCTCACCCCAAACTGAAGACCAACGCCACCAAATGGGAGAGCGCGGGCAAATGAAGCTCCGCCCGGCGGTTTTTCTGGATCGCGATGGCGTTTTGAATATGACGGAAGTTAGGGACGGTAAACCCTTTCCCCCGGCTGACGCCGAAAGCCTGATAATCATACCCGAGGCGGCCGAGGCCCTGGGAGCTTTAAAGGTCTGCGGCTTCGTTCTGGTCTGCGTCACCAACCAGCCCGATGTGGCCAGAGGAACTCGAAGCTTGGCTAATGTCGAGGCTATGAACCGGAAAGTTCGCGATCTTTTGCCGCTGGATGACCTTTGGGTTTGTCTGCATGACAATAATGACCATTGCCCCTGCCGAAAGCCAAAACCAGGTATGCTGCTGGCGGCGGCTGAAAAATGGTCAATAGACTTGGCCCAAAGCTGGATGATCGGTGACCGGGCTGGAGATGTGGCCGCCGGCCAGGCCGCAGGTTGCCGCACTGTTTTTTTAGACCGGGGCTATGATGAGGCCAGGCCCATACCAGCGGCTGATTACACATGCCAGGAGTTGGGGCCGGCTGCGGCTCACATCCTAGACTACATGGAGATTGATAAAATGAATACGATTAATGATTTGAAGATAAAATTGTTCGCTGATGGCGCCGACAAGACCGGAATGCTGGAGATGTACGCCAACCCTCTAATAAAAGGCTTCACCACCAACCCAACCCTGATGCGCAAGGCCGGAATCAGAGACTACGAAGCCTTTGCCCGAGAGATCATCGCCGCCATTCCTGACCGTCCGCTGTCTTTTGAGGTTTTTTCCGATGAGTTTGACGAAATGGAGCGGCAGGCCCGCTACATCGGCTCCTGGGGTGATAATGTATATGTCAAAATCCCGGTTACCAACAGCCGGGGAATTACCTCTGCGCCTCTGGTTACGCGCCTGGCGGCCAGCGGCGTCAAACAAAATGTCACGGCCCTGACCACTCTGTCCCAGGTTCGCGATGTGGTCGACGCTCTGGCCGGCGGCCCTTCGGCCTATGTCTCAATCTTCGCCGGCCGGGTGGCTGACACGGGCCGCGACCCCATGCCCCTGATGGCCGCCGCCGTGGAAATATTGCGCCCCCAGCCGCAACTTGAGTTGATCTGGGCCAGCCCCCGCGAATTGTGGAATGTCTTTCAGGCAGACGCCGTGGGTTGCCACATCATCACCGCCACTAACGATATTCTGAAAAAACTGGCCCTGGTCGGCAAAGATTTAACAGAGTATTCCCTGGATACAGTTAAGATGTTTAAAAATGATGCCGAGGCGGCTGGTTTTAAATTGAGCGTGGGTTGACGGTCTGGAGGTGAATGCTTAAAAAAACATGTGGGCTACATATAAACAAGATGTATATGCCGTTCTGGACGGTTTGGTGACGACCAGGGGCAATGGCGAGATCATCAGACCGGAGAGAGCCTTTGAGCTTTGGGCTGAAATGGCTGTGGCCTTGCCCAGAGATCGGGCTATATATCTGATTGGCAATGGGGCCAGCGCCTCCATGGCCAGTCATTTCGCTGCTGATGTAACCAAAAACTGCGGGATACGGGCTGTGGTATTCACCGATGCCGCCCTGATAACTGCCTTGGGCAATGACCACGGTTTTGAAAATGCCTTCGCCTTAGCTCTAAACCGTTACGCTCTGCCGGGCGATCTTTTGGTGGCCGTCAGCTCTTCTGGAAATTCCCCCAACATCGTCAGGGGTTGCCAGGAAGCGGCTAAAATGAAGGTCAAGACGGTCACAGTCAGCGGGAAAAAACCAGATAATGCCATACGGTCGATAGGTGATATTAATTTTTATGTGCCCGCCGACAGCTACAGCCTGTCTGAAAGTGCCCACTCAATGATTCTCCACCACTGGATCGACCGTCTGGAAGCGGCTAACAAATGGACTCAGGCATCGGCCAGCAGTTCTGGGTGAGCTTTGTAAAAAGAATAGGACAGGGAGGCCTTAAATGGAAAGCCGGGGTAAAATTCATCCAACAAATTAGCGAACTTGTCCTGCAACCGGCGTTCGTCATCGGTAACGACCCAGGTTTTTGTTACTACCCGAGCGTGCATTTCTTGAACCATCGCCAAAATTTCCTCCGCTGTATGAGACAATGGGTTTAGGCCCCTATCAGTATAATTTTTTAAATAATGGCTAGTATCTGCCCCAGAGCTGAATATTTCACGGAATGTCAGAGCTCGATTTTTTTTCTCGTCCCATAAGAGTTTTAATGATAATAAATTACCCTGTATATTGAAAGCCCCGGATATAACTATTAAAGTCAAACCCGCCCCGTTGGCCAAAAGAATCGGTTTTTTCATCAAGGGGGAAATCACATCCGGCCCAGTGCCGCAACTTACCGTAAAACGGCTGTTTGAAAAAAAGTAAATATCCAAGAAATCGCTGCGATCTAAATTGACATAATCAATTATGGAGTGGCTAACTGGCTCAAGTTTTTGCGCTGCAACCGAGCCCATGCGAAGAGAAGCCATGCCCGAATCTGCCAGCCATTGCATGGCCGGGAGATAAGTTTTGATATCTATGTTACGGTGAGGTTGTAGTAAATGAGACGGAACTTGGGTTAATTGCTGATAATAGGCGTCTTCTCTGCCCAAAAAAGTCACATACTCGTCTGATGAAATGCCATAGTCAGCCAGCCAGGCGCGGGCCAGGCGATGTTCATCATCTGTAAATTTAAAAATGGGAATAGCCATCTGAGTGGCTAAAGGCACATGATACCAATAGGTGGTCTTGGTAAAAGATTCCTCTAGATTGATCAGATGGCGCGCGTGCATCGGTAGAGGGTAGCCGCGAACTCTGGTTACGGTATATGACCAATCTGACGGATCAGGATTATGCCATTTCGTGCCCCAGGACGGGGCCGGCAATTTTATAGCCGGGTTTGGCTCGGAATGCCCGGGGAGATTCTCAAGGTAGTCATAGGCTACCTTGGCCACCGGGGTTATAAGCATTTGACGCGCCCACTGTTCCGTAAGATAAGTATTGGCGTGTTCTTCCGGGGCTGGGGGGATGGCTATCAATAGAGGGCAGTATCCGAATATTTCCATTAAACAGTTTAGCATATTTGCCGTGTTCATTACATAATGCCCTATTGCGCAAGACCAGAATTTTACCACAAAAACCATGGCCACCGGTTCCAGTAAAAGGGCCGCATGGGCAATGATTTCCCCCAACCGCTGTTTGGCCGTTTCATCATCTTCATTGATTTTGTCTGATTCTTCCCGAACCTGTTTTTCAAATAAAGTCAACACTTCGCGGGCGGCCAGCAGATGAAGTTTGCGGCATTTTGGGCAGGCTGTTTGATTGTTTTCATCAAAAGCCCCGGCATAATAGTCAATCTTAAAAATATGGCCGCAGTCCGGGCATTCCAGTTCAAAGCAAAGGCGGGGGCGCAGAAATATATCCCA
>JAISJK010000112.1 GCA_031261565.1 Candidatus Adiutrix sp.
CAGGGGCGGCAGGGTGATGGAAAAGACATTGAGCCGGTAATACAGGTCTTCGCGAAACCGCCCCTCGGCCACCATTTTAGCCAAATCACGGTTGGTGGCCGTCACCAGCCGCACATCGACGCCGATGGTCTCATCGCCGCCGACCCGCTCAAATTCCTTTTCCTGCAGCACCCGCAAAAGTTTGGCCTGGATGGGCAGGGGCAGCTCGCCCACCTCGTCTAAAAAGAGGGTCCCCCCATTGGCCAGCTCAAAGCGGCCCTTGTGGCGGTTGACCGCCCCGGTGAAGGCGCCCCGCTCATGGCCAAAGAGCTCGCTCTCCACCAGCGACTCGGGCAGGGCCGCGCAGTTGACCCGGATGAAGGGCTGGCCGGTTCGGCGGCTGGAGAGGTGGATGGTCTCGGCGGCCAGCTCTTTGCCGGTGCCGCTCTCCCCGCAGATCAGCACGGCCAGGTTGGTGGGGGCCACCTGGGCGATGAGGGAATAGACCTCTTTTAAAGCCATGGACTCGCCCACCATGGCCGGCGTTTTTAAACCCGACTCCACCACCTCTTTTAAGCGACGGTTTTCAGCCAGGATGTCTTCCCGCTCGGCCGCCAGGTCTTGCCGCACTTTGGCCGCCTGGGCGATGAGCGAGGCCAGGATGGTCAGGAGCCGCAAATCCTCGTCGAGGGTCACCGAGTCGGCGAAAAGGCGGTCAGCCGAGAGGGAGCCGATGGTTTTGTTGCCGATTTTGATGGGCACGCAAAAAAAGGCGATGCGCTCCTTGGCCAGATCCCGGGCGCCGGTGCGGTTCAGGAAGAGGGGCTCCTGCGACAGGTTGGGGGCCACCATGGGCCGGCCGGTTTCGATGACCCGGCCGGTGATGCCCTCCCCCAGCCGGTAGCGGCCCAGGCGCAACTCCTCCGGCTGCAGCCCCACGGCTGCGGCCAGGCTGATGCTCCGCCCATTGGGCTCCACCAGGGCCACGGCCCCGCGCCCCAGGCCGGTGAAGCGGGCCATCAGGGCCAGAGCCTCATCCAGCTTGGGCTGAACATCACCCAGATTCCCGAATAGCTGGCTTATTTCAAAGAGAAGCCGGAGCTCCTTGGTTTCATTGGAAACATTCAATTCGGTCATTTTGGCCTAAATTCCATAAAATATTGACGACATTTGATTATAGGGATATTATAATACTCTAAATCCGACTTCAAGGTATTTTTTATGATCGCCATCATCGACTATCAGGCCGGCAACCAGACCAGCGTCCGGCGGGCCTTTGACGCCCTTGGCCTCCAGTCGGAAATAACAGCCGAGCCGGACAAACTGCGCCGGGCCGATGGTTTCATATTTCCCGGCGTGGGCGCGGCCGGCCAGGCCATGGAGCTTCTGACCCGCACCGGGCTGGACGAGGTCATCCGGGAGGCGGCCGCCAGCCGGCCCTTCCTGGGCATCTGCCTCGGCTGCCAGATCATGCTGGAGACCAGCGAGGAAGACGGCGGCGTCCGGACTCTGGGCCTGATTCAGGGGCGGAACCGGCGCTTTGACCCGGCCCTGGCCGATGAGAGCGGCCAGCCCATCCGCATTCCCCACATGGGCTGGAACAATGTGCGCCAGATTGGGGACAGCCCGCTGTTTGAGGGCCTGTCGGAGCGCGATCAATTCTATTTCGTCCACAGCTACTACCCGGAGCCGGAGATTCAATCTGTGCTGGGGCTCACCGCCCACGGGCGGGATTTCGCCTCGGTCTTTGGCCGCCAGGGCCTGTGGGCCGTGCAGTTTCACCCGGAAAAAAGCGGCCCTCCCGGCCTGCGGCTGCTGAAAAACTTTAACGACTACTGCCTGTCCCGGCGCTGATGGAGCTGGCCCGCCATGTTATCTAAACGGATTATTCCCTGCCTGGATGTGCGCGATGGCCAGTTGACCAAAGGCGTCAAATTTAAAGGCAATATCGACCTGGGCGACCCGGTGGAGGTGGCCCGGCGCTACTATGAGGAAGGCGCCGACGAAATTGTCTTTTACGACATCACCGCCTCGGCCGAGGGCCGGAGCATTTTTTTGGACGTGGTGGAGCGGGTGGCCGAGACCATCTTCATCCCCTTCAGCGTGGGCGGCGGCCTCTCCTCAGTGGCCCAGATGCGGGAGGTGCTCCTGGCCGGCGCGGAAAAGGTGTCGCTCAATTCGGCTGCGGTGACCAACCCGAGCCTCATTGCCGAGGGCGCCTCGGCCTTTGGCTCCCAGGCCATTGTGCTGGGCATGGACGCCCGCCGGGTGCCGGTGACCTCGGCCATCCCCTCGGGCTATGAAATCGTCATCCGGGGCGGCCGCACCCCACGGGCCTCGACGCCCTGGCCTGGGCCCGGCGGGCCGAAAGCCTGGGGGCCGGGGAAATCTGTCTCAACGCCATGGACGCCGATGGCACCAAGGACGGCTATGAGCTGACCATCACCGCCCTGGTGGCCGAGGCCGTCTCCATCCCGGTCATTGCCTCGGGCGGCGCCGGCCGGCCGAGCCATCTCTATGAAGTGCTGACCGCCGGCCGGGCCTCGGCCGCCCTGGTGGCCTCCATTGTCCATTTTAACGAATACAGCCTGCCCCAGCTCAAGGCCTATCTTCAGGAGCGGGGCTGCCCCGTCCGGCTGACCTGATCGCAAAAGAAGAGCGGGGCCGACTCAGCGCCACGCTGAAAATCGAGCCCCGCCTGGTAGAACCGGAACCAAATTAATGGCTCCTGGTGGAGGCAGGCCGGGAGAAGATTTCCCGGAGTTACTGACGAGGCGCGAAGCCCCGAAACATGGAGGACAGAGAGGGTCAGGCCCTCGGCAGGAAGAACTCAATTTAACCTTCACCTCCGCAAAAATATCAGTAGATGCTGGTCACCCTTTTTTTATGCTAAAATCGTGCCAATTTTTCTTGACCCTGGCCAATCTGATTAAACGGCCCTCCAGGGAAATATTTCCAGTTATATTCGGCCGGCCCGGAACCGCCGCCCGGGGCAAAACACCGTTTTATAGGCCCGGCCACCCGGCTTTAACCACATACCGCCGCCATTTGTTCATATATGGACAGGAGCCCAAATACAGGCAGATCGATTTACCGCTTGGCTTTCCGGCTCTTCCTCACTATAATGCACGACAATAGACGATTTTGCCGCAAAGGAAGATTATATGATCGAGATGGAACCAGTCATCGGCCTGGAAATACACGCGCAACTGAAAACAGCCACCAAGCTTTTCTGCTCCTGTCCCGTGGCCCGGGGGGACGAGCCCAACAGCCACATCTGCGAAATCTGCTCCGGCCAGCCCGGAGCCCTGCCCCGCCTCAATGCCCGGGCCGTGGAGCTGGCCGCCCGGGCCGGCCTGGCCCTTGGGGCTGAAGTCAATGAAATATCTATATTTTCCCGGAAAAACTATTTCTACCCCGATCTGCCCAATGGCTTTCAGACTTCCCAGTTAGACCCGCCCATCTGCCAGGGCGGCGGCCTGGCCATCGAAAATCAGACCGGGGGAAAATTTATCCGGCTCAACCGCATTCACCTGGAGGATGACGCCGGCAAATGCCTCCACGATGAGCAGCGGGGCCAGACCCTGGTGGATCTCAACCGGGCCGGCACTCCCTTAATTGAAATCGTGACCGAGCCCGACCTGGCTTCCTCAGCTCAAGCTGTCGAGTTCATTAAAAAACTTCACGAGATACTCGTGCACCTGGAAGTGACTGAGGGCCGTCTGGAGGAGGGCGAATTTCGCTGTGACGTCAATATTTCCCTCCGCCCGGCCGGGGCGGCCTACCTGACCACCCGCGCTGAAATAAAAAACCTCAACTCCTTCCGCCATGTGGGCCAGGCCATTGAATACGAGATTGAGCGCCAGACCGGTCTCTACGATCAGGGGCAGCCGGTGATTCAGGAGACGCGCCTGTTTGACCCGGCCCGCCAGGAGACCCGGAGTCTGCGCTCCAAAGAGGAAGCCCACGACTACCGCTACTTTACCCAGCCGGATCTGCCCCCGGTCGTGGTCACTCCGGCCCGGCTGGCCGCCCTCCGGGCGGCCCTGCCCCCCCTGCCCGGGCAGATTCGCTCGCGCCTCCTGGCTCAGGGGCTGACCGGGGAACAGGCGGCCGTGCTGCTGGACCGCCGCCAGGCCGTGGAATATTTTGACCTGGCCAGCCAGATTTTTGACCAGCCCGGGAGACTGGCCGCCCTGATGACCGAGCTGCTCCTGCCCGCCTGCCAGCGGGACAACATCTCCCCCCTGGAGGCCAGACTGACTCCGGCCACCCTGGCCGGGCTGGCCCGCCTCATGGCTGACAACACCCTGAGCCGCCGGGCGGCCTATGACCTGTTTCCCGAGCTCTGGGAAAAAGGCGGCGACCCGGCCGCCCTGGCCCGGGCCAGGGGGGTGACCCAGGTCTCGGACGCCGGGGCCATCGCCGCCCTGGCTGCGGAAATAATTGCCGCCCACCCGGCCGAGGTCCAAAACTACCGGGCCGGCCAGACTAAAATTTTGTCTTTTTTGGTGGGGCAGCTGATGCGCCGCAGCCAGGGGGCGGCCAACCCCAAACTGGCCGGCGAAGTCCTTACCAAAATGTTAAACGAGTGAAGAGAAAACCACCCACAGGTAACTAAAAATGCCCATTGATCTGACTACTGTCCTGCACACGGCCGAGCTGGCCCGCCTGGATCTCACCTATGGCCTGGCCCCGGACAAGGCCCAGGCCGCCCTTGATAAGCTGGCTGCGGAAATGTCCGGCATCATCGGCCATTTTGACCAGTTGAGCGCGGTGGACACCGAAGGCGTGGAGCCCCTCTATTCCCCCATGCTGGAGCCCCTCGGCCCCCGGGAAGACTGTCCCCGGGCCGGCTCAGCCCCGGAGGATCTGCTGAGCCAGGCCCCCGAGCGCCTCGGCCATTTTTTCGCCGTCCCCAAAATTCTGTGAGAGGCCGTCAGCCCATGACTGAAATGACTGAAACAACTGAACTATATCAACTGACCCTGACCGAAGCCGCCGCCAAACTCCAGTCCCGCGAAATCAGCGCTCAGGAGCTCACCGCCGCCTGCCTCGATCGCCTGGAGTCCACCGAGCCTGCGCTACAGGCCTGTCTGACCGTGCTGGCCGACCAGGCCCTGGAAGACGCGGCCCTGCTGGATCGGGCCGGGCCCGACCCTGATCAGCTATTGTGGGGTCTGCCCCTGACCTTCAAGGATATCTACTGCACTAAAGGGGTGCGCACCAGCGCCGCCTCCCGGATGCTCCGCCGCTACATCCCCTCCTATGACGCCGAGGTGGTGACCCGGATTAAAAAGGCCGGGGCGGTGGTGCTGGCCAAGACCAACCTCGACGAATTCGCCATGGGCTCCACCACGGAATTTTCTGCCTTCGGCCCCACCCGCAACCCCTGGAACCCGGCCAAAGTGCCGGGCGGCTCCAGCGGCGGGGCGGCGGCTTCCATCGCCGCCTGCCAGAGTCCCGGCGCCCTGGGCACCGACACGGGCGGCTCCATCCGCCAGCCCGCCGCCCTGTGCGGCTGTGTGGGCCTCAAGCCGACTTACGGCCGGGTCTCCCGCTACGGCCTTATCGCCTACGCCAGCTCTCTGGATCAGCCCGGGCCCCTGGCCCGCCGGGTGATCGACTGCGCCCGCCTGCTCCAGGTCATGGCCGGGCCGGATGACCGGGACAACACCGTCTCCACCCGGCCGGTGGATGATTACCTCTCGGCCCGGCCGGCCCCTCTGCGCGGCCTGCGGCTGGGCCTGCCCCGGGAGCTGTGGGAGTCGCGGCTGGATGAGGAAACCAGCGCCATCCTCAAGGCGGCCCTCAAAACGCTGGAAGAGGCCGGGGTTGAGTTAAAAACCCTCAGCCTGCCCCACCTGCCCCACTCGGTGGCCGCCTACTATATCCTGGCCACGGCCGAGGCCAGCACCAATCTGGCCCGCTATGACGGGGTGCGCTACGGCCACCGGGCGGACGATCCCCAGAGCCTCCGCGACCTCTATGTGGCCTCCCGCAGCGAGGCCCTGGGGCCGGAAGTGCGCCGCCGCATTTTACTGGGCACTTTCGCCCTGTCTTCCGGCTACTATGACGCTTATTTTAAAAAAGCGGCCAAGGTGCGCCGGCTGATTCGGGACGATTTCTTCCGGGCCCTGGAAGAATGCGATTTCCTCTGCTCGCCGGTCAGCCCGCTGACCGCCTGGGATTTCGGTAAATTCACCGACGACCCGCTGACCGCCTATCAGATGGATCTGATGACTCTGCCCGTCAATCTGGCCGGTCTGCCCGGCCTGTCCCTCCCGGCCGGGCTGGCTCCCGGCGGGTTGCCCGTGGGCTGGCAGCTCATCGGCCGGCCCTTTGGCGAGCGCGATCTTCTGGGCGCCGGTCTGGCCCTGGAAGAAGCTTTCCCGCCCCTGACCTGAGGTAGAAATCATGTGCGGCATTATCGGCCTGATCAGTCAGCGGCGCGATGTGGTTCCCGACTTGGTGGCGGGGCTCAAACGCCTTGAATACCGGGGCTATGACTCGGCCGGCGTGGCCACCCTGGGCGCTGACGGCCGGATTAACCGCCGCCGGGCCCCGGGCAAATTGAGCGCCCTGGAAGACCTGCTCCGCTATGAGCCGGTCTCCGGCTCCATCGGCTTGGGCCACACCCGCTGGGCCACCCACGGCGCCCCCAGCCAGACCAACGCCCACCCCCACGCCACAGCCGAGGCCGCTGTGGTTCACAACGGCATTATTGAAAACTTTCAGGAAATAAAAAGCCGTCTCCTGGCCGAGGGCCACCATTTTGAAACCCAGACCGACAGCGAGGCTGTGGTTCACCTGGTCACCAGTAAAATCCAGTCCGGCCTGGATCCGGTGGCGGCAGTGCGGGCCACCTTGCCCCTTTTAGAGGGCGCTTTCGCCCTGGTCTTTATCTTCGCCGGCCAGCCGGAACTGATGATCGGGGCCCGGCGCGGCTCGCCTCTGGCCCTGGGCTACGGCGACGGCGAAATGGCCCTGGGCTCGGACGCCCTGGCCATTGGCCCCCTCTGCCATCACCTGACCTATCTGGAGGATGGCGACTGGGTGGTGATTGACCGGAACCAGGCCACCATCTACGATGCCCGCAATAATCCGGTGGAGCGGTCCCGATCTGTCTCCTCAGTGGCCGCCCAGAACCTGGGCAAGGGCGGCTACCGCCACTATATGCTCAAGGAAATCCACGAGCAGCCCCAGGTCATGGGCGACACCCTGAACACCATGGTTGACCCGGTCACCGGCCTGGCGGCCCTGCCCAACCTGCCGGAGTTAAAGCGGGCTCAGCACTTGACCATCGTGGCCTGCGGCACTTCCTACTACGCGGCCCTGATCGGCAAATACTGGATCGAAAGAATGGCCCGGCTGCCGGTGGCCGTGGAGGTGGCCTCCGAGTTTCGCTACCGCGACCCGGTTCTGCTTCCGGGCCAGGTGGCCCTGTTCATCTCCCAGTCCGGGGAGACGGCCGACACTCTGGCCGCCCTGCGCCTCTGCCGCCAGCGGGGCCAGGGTATTATGAGCATTGTCAATGTGCAGGAGAGCACCATCGCCCGCGAATCCGACATAGTCCTCCCCACTGTGGCCGGGCCGGAATTCGGGGTGGCCTCCACCAAGGCTTTCACCGCCCAACTGACGCTCCTGGCCGCCCTGGCCCTGGTGCTGGCCAGCCATCGCGGCCACCTGGAGCGCCAGGAGGAGATCCGCCTGGTGCGGGCCCTGATGGAGGCCCCGGCCCTGGCTGCCGACATTCTGAGCCGGGCCGGTGATTTGGATCGGCTGGCCCGCGACCTCCTGGCCCCGGCCCGCGATGTGCTCTTTCTGGGCCGGGGCTCAAGTTTCCCCATCGCCCTGGAAGGCGCGCTCAAGCTGAAAGAAATATCCTATATCCACGCCGAGGGCTACGCCGCCGGGGAAATCAAGCACGGCCCCATCGCCCTGGTGGATGAGAATGTGCCGGTCATTGTGGTCGCCCCCTCTGACGACCTCTTCGCCAAAACCGCCTCCAACCTCTCCGAGGTCAACGCCCGGGGCGGCCGCACCATCTTTATCGGCGACCAGGAGGGGCTGGGGCGCCTCTCCGGTCTGACCGGCCACTTTTTAATGCCCAAAGTGGAGCCTCTGGTGGCCCCGCTGATTTACGCCCTGCCCGTGCAGCTCCTGGCCTACTACGCGGCCGTGGCCAAAGGCACCGATGTTGACCAGCCCCGCAATCTGGCCAAAAGCGTCACGGTCGAATAAATGACCGGCCCGGTCGTCACCCTCAGGGATCGCCGCCTGATTCTGCTGTCGGCGGTCTCCACCAATCTTTTGGGCCAGATCGGCCTCAGCGGCTTAAATATCGGCCTCCCGGCCATGGAGGTGGAGCTGGCCCTGTCGGCCGCCCAAATGGGCTGGATTTCCCTCGCCATGTTCCTGAGCATGGCCGCCATAGCCGCCCCCGGGGCCAAGCTGGCCGATATTCTGGGCCGCCGCCGCACTTCCCTGGCCGGCTATGGTGCCTGTCTGGCCGGCCTCTTATGGGGTGCCCTGGCCGGGGGCCCTTTAGCGGTTATCGCCGGCCGGGCTCTGACCGGTCTGGGGCTGGCTGTGGTGCTGACCAACAATACGGCCATGGCCACCTCGGTTTACCCGCCCGAGCAGCGGGGGCGGGTGCTGGGGTACACCACGGGCGCGGTCTATCTGGGCCTCAGTCTGGGGCCCCTGGTCTGCGGCTATCTGGTGGTCTGGTGGGGCTGGCGGGCCATCTTCTGGTTCAATATCATCAGTTTTCTGCCCCCCCTGGCCCTGACGGCCCTGGTCAAACTGGAGCAGCGGCCGGCCCGGGGCGAAAAACTGGATCTGAAAAGCGCCGGCCTGTGGGCGACCAGCGTCCTGGCCATTTGCGGCGGCCTGGTCAATATCACCAGTTGGCCCCTGGGGCCGGGCCTGACCCTGCTGGGCTCAATCCTCATTTACAGCTATATCCGGGTCAGCCTGGCCAGCCCGACTCCCGTGCTCGACCTCAGGCTTTTCACTGAAAGCCGGCGGTTCGCCTTTTCCTCGCTGGCCGCCTTCATCAGCTATGCGGCCTCCACCGGCATCGGCTTTGTCCTGGCCCTCTACCTGCAATACACCCGGGGTTTGCCGGTGGAGCAGGCCGGGCTCCTGTTGATGGTGCAGCCGGCCTGCCAGGCCCTGCTGACCCCCCTGGCCGGCCGCCTGTCCGACCGTTTCGACCCCGGGCTGATGGCCTCGGCCGGCATGGCCCTGCTCAGCCTGGCCCTGGGCCTGATGGCCGCCCTCTTAAGCCCGGCCATGCCCTGGCCTCTCTTTGTGGCCCTGCTCATGATGCTGGGGGTTGGTTTCGCCACCTTCGGCGCCCCCAATTCCAACGCCATCATCGGCTCGGCCCCGCCCCACCGGGTCGGCCAGGCTTCGGGCACCATCACCGCCACCCGCCTCTGCGGCCAGGTCTTCTCCATTGCCCTGACCACCCTGATCTTCAGCCTGGCCATCGGGCCGGGCCTGATCACCCCGGATCGATACCCGGCCTTTATGCGGGCGGCCACGCTCTGCTTCATCCTGTTCACTCCCATCTGCCTGACCGGCATCCTGGCCTCTCTGGCCCGGGGCCGGATGGCCGGGCTGAGCCTTGACTAAAATTGCTTCTGGACTGGATAGATGAGCATGCTATTTCGCCTTGACACTAAGGACAGCCAATGACCAGAATACTTTTCCTGGGCGATATCTTCGGCCGGCCGGGCCGCCGGATCGTCAGCGACCTCCTGCCCGGTCTGGTGGGCCGGGAGGAGATTGACCTGACCCTGGCCAACGCTGAAAACGCCTCGGGCGGCCGGGGGCTGGCCCCGGAAGAGGCCAAAGAATTGTTAAAAGGCGGTCTGGCCGTCCTGACCGGGGGCAACCACACTTTCCGCCACCGGGATCTGGAAAAAATGCTGGAGAGCGACCCGCGCCTGATCAGGCCGGCCAACCTGCCCGAGCCCTGCCCCGGCCGGGGCTGGACTGTGGTGGAGACCCCCGGCGGGGTCAAAGTGGGGGTGGGCAACCTCATGGGCCGTATTTTCCAGTCGGGCAGCCTCGACTGCCCCTTCCGGGCCGCCGACCGCCTTTTAGAGGCCCTGCGGGCGGCCGGGGCCGTGGTGACTTTGATTGATTTCCACGCGGAGACCACCAGCGAGAAAAAAGCCCTGGCCTGGTATCTGGACGGCCGGCTGGGGGCCCTGGTGGGCACCCACACCCATGTGCCCACCGCTGACGCCCAGATATTGCCAGGCGGCCTGGCCTTTATGACCGATGTGGGCATGTGCGGCCCGCACCAGTCCATCATCGGCATGAGTCGGGAAACCGTGCTCCCCCATTTTCTCACCGGCCGGCCCAGCCGCTTTGAGCCGGCTACCAAAGGGGGCCGGCTCAACGGGGTGATCATTGATTTCGACCAGCAGGGCCGGGCCCTGACCATCCGCCCGGTGGATCTGGCCGACCGCCATTGAACCACCTCGGCCCCGGCCGACTCCGACTCAGGTGGCCCGGGGCAGAAGTTTGGCAGTAACCGTTCACGCTGGGTCAATAATGCCATATTACTGATGCGCACGCAAGTGCAAAGCGCTACGGATCGACAGCCAAAAGAAAGCTGAATCTAACCCGAATTAAGGCTACAAGTTG
>JAISJK010000001.1 GCA_031261565.1 Candidatus Adiutrix sp.
TCCTCGTCTTCCTGATCAGTGTCACAGACGAAATAATATTTGTCATTCAGATTTTTTAAGATGTAGGATGTAGCGGGCGCCTACTTTGCTTTGCAGCGACTGCAGTTGCTCCAGAGTGCTCTGATAAGATTCGGCGTCGTTATTGATATCCTCCGGGCTGTTATACGATTCCAGTTTGGTCGGGTCGATCAGCTCTCTGGCGGCCAGGGATATGGAGATTAACTGGGCCTTGACGCTGTCTTCCAGAATCGTCTGCATCTCTGACGAATTTTTCACCGTCAGGATAGTCACGGCCCCAAAAACAACCGCACATAAAACAATGCAAAAAAATTTAGCCCGGCGCTGCAACTTGGCCATACCCATGGTGTGTTTCCTGATTAATAGCTATTTCAACATGAGGCTATTATACAGCCGGGCGGATTATTAAACAAGGGCCATAATTTTCCCGTCTGCGGCCAATTCTAATTCTTGACAATATAAATAGAACTATGCTATGGAAATAAGTGCGGCTGTTTCGGCCGTTTGATTAAAACGGCGAGGTTATATTGTATGGTTAAGTCAGCGACGGTTAAAATTACTCTGACTCTCCCGGCGGAATATCACAAAGGACTGAAAGTCTGGGCAAACAAAAAAGGCCAGCAGGTCAGAAAAGCCATTGAGGAACTTCTGTTTGAATCAGTCAAATCTCATCGCGATATCGTGATCCCCTCGGCCGCTGAAACCAAGCCGAAAAAGACCACCGCCAAATCCGCAGCCGCACCTAAAAAGACCACCACCAGAAAAACCGCCGCCGCTAAAGCGACCCCGGTTAAAAAGACCACCACCAAAAAAACCGCTGCGGCCAAAGCGGCTCCGGCTAAAAAAACCACCCGGAAAACCAGCGCCGCCAAGGCCACTGCTAAAGCGGCCCCGGCCAGAAAAACAACCACCCCCAAAGCGGCTCCGGCCAAAAAAACCGCCGCCGACAGAGCTTTAGCGACGAGCAAAAAAGCGGCGCAGGATCGCGATCTAGACAGTTAAGCCAGACGGCTAAGATAGACAGTTAACTTAAACTAAAAAACCCGCCAGACCAGACGGGGTTTTTAGTTTAAGTTTTTTTGTTTTACTATCAGATGTGGGCCACATCTTCCTTGGCTTTTTTGTGAACCACTGTCCGGGCCGCGCTTCTGATTTTGGGGATGAGAATTTTTTTGACCGTCTCCAGCCCGTTGTAAAGGTTGAGGCTCTCTTTGTCAATGACATCCACCGCCCCGATCTGGTCGCTGCGGTACTCAGCCTGGCTGCCGGTCTTGGCGATAGTCGAGCAGATAATGACCGGCAGGGGATGATAGACCATCAGTTTTTTTAAAAAGGTCACCCCATCCATCTTGGGCATGATGATATCGAGAGTGATGACATCCGGCCCCAATTCCAGTAGCATCTCCCGGGCCTCGAAAGCGTCTTTGGCCTGGCCCACCACCACCAGATCCGGCTCGTCGGCCATGGCCTTGCTGAGCAGATTGCGGACAATGGCCGAGTCATCCACAATCAGCACTTTGATGCGGTGGCCGCCCACGCCGAAGGCGGAGGGCTGAGCGGCTGGTTTGGCCGCCCCGAAAGAGGGCTTGGCCGGGGTGGGGGGAGTGGAGGGGATAGACGACGGCCTGGCCGCCGCTTTGGCCACGGCGCTGAAGCGGTCGGTCTCATCCCTGGCGATGAGGGAGCCGGACATGCTGCTGGGATTCATGGGAATGACTTCAATCTTGTTGTCCCAGTTCTGGTAGTGAAGTTTCAGGCCGGAGTTGCCGCCCACCTGCTCCCGGACAATTTTGACGCTGTGCTTCCGGAGCATCTCTCTGGCCAGGGACACGTTGCGCTCGCCGATCTGCTCGCCCGAGCCAATGGTTCCCACCACATTGGCCCCGCCGAAAATCATGGCCTCCACCCCGCTCAGATTGCCGCAGGCCCGCTCCATGAACTGCAGGAGCACGCTGATGGCGTAGTCGCCGTATTTGCCGCTGCGCTGCCCGGCCGGGCTATTGGTCAGCATGTAGTGATTCATGCCGCCAAAATGAAGCTGCGGGTGGTAGAGACAGACAGAAACGCAGGAGCCCAGCAGGGTCGAGATGAGGTGGGGCTGCTTGGAGACCATATATTCGCCCGGCAGTAAAAAGACGCGGTTTATCTCTTCGGACATAGTCGTTACTCCTTGAAAAAAAGTCTTTAGCCGCCGAGGCCGAAAGCCAGGTTGACCACCCCGGCGGCGTCGAGCACCAGGCCCAGCCCGCCATCGCCCAGAAGGGCGCTGCCGGACAGGAAAGTCAGGCGCTTAAACTGGGCCCCCAGTTCCTTGACCACCACCTGCTGCTGGCCCATGACCGCATCCACCAGAAGGGCGTAGCGGCCGGAAGCGGTTTCCACCATGACCACCAGGCCGTCCACCGGATCGGTATAGCTGGGCTCCAGGCCGAAAATTTCGTAGAGCTTGATCAGGGGAGTGATCTGGCCCCGCCGGTTTAAGACCAGGCCCCGGCCCTCCACAGTGGAGAGCTCTTCGGGCATGGGCCGCAGAGATTCGAGAATCTGGTCGAGGGAGATGATGAAATTGGCCTGGCCCACCCGTACATGCAGGGCCTTGATGACCTGGAGGGTGACCGACAGGGGGATTTTCAGGGTGATGACCGTGCCCCGGCCCACCGTGGAATCCACATTGATGGAGCCGTTTAAGGCGTTGATGTTGGTGCGCACCACATCCATGCCCACCCCCCGGCCGGAGACATCGGTGATGGTCTTGGCCGTGGAAAAACCGGCTCCGAAAATGAGCCCGATGGCTTCTTTGTCATTCAGGGCCGTGGCCTGGCTCTCGCTCATCAGGCCCTTGTCCACGGCCACGGCCCGCATTTTGGCCGGGTCAATGCCCTGGCCGTCGTCTTCCACCACCAGGTAAAAATATTCCTTGTCGGCCGAGGCCGTGACCCGCAGCAGACCTTCCTCGTCTTTGCCTAGACTGGCCCGATCCTCCGGGGTCTCCAGGCCGTGATCCAGCGAGTTGCGCACCACGTGAACCAGGGGGGCCTCCAGACTCTCGGCAATGCTCTTGTCCAGCTGCACCTCCTGGCCCTCAAGCTGCACTTTGACTTTCTTGCCCAACTGGTGCGACAGTTCCCGGGCCATCATGTTGACCTTTTGCAGAATGCCCTTGATGGGCACCCGGCGGATTTCCATTAAACTTTCCTGCAGCTCGTCCGACAGCTCCCGGAAGGCCTGGTTGGCGTTTTTAAAGGCCCTGACCGTGTTGGGGTTGACTTTGTCCTGTTCAATCATTTTCTGGAGGTAGTTAAAGGTTTCAGCGGTGACGATCAGCTCGCCGACATAGCTCATAAAGCCGTCGACCTTCTCCTCGGAGATGCGCATGGTCTTGGAGTCGCCGCCGCCTTTGGGAGCGCCATCGGCCTTGGGCGCTCCAGGCTGCTGGCCTTCGGCGGGCTGGCCTTCGGGGGCTGCGGCGGCGGGCGGGGCCTCCTCCGGCTCGGGCCGGGTCAGCTCCAGAGCGTTTAAAAAGGCCAGGTATTTAGTGCGCAAAATGCCCACCAGCACCTGGTCGAAATCCAGCCCGCTCTCAAAAATGGCTGTAAAATCCTCGGCGGCCTCATCCAGGAGGGGCTTGATCTCGCTCCAGCCGTTCTCGGCCACCAGAGCCTGGAGAGTCTTCAGGTCAGAGTCATAAGTCTTGGGCGTGAAAGTCTGGCCTTTGATATTGGCCAGGGCCGACAGGGCCGGGCCGCTCAGATCCACCCCATGAAAGGCCACGGCCACCGGGTCAGGCAGGTCGGCGGCCGGGGCCGCCGTTGTCTCCAGCTCAAGGGGCAGAGGGTTGATGATCTCCATGATCTCTTCGATAAGCTGGCTGGGGTCTTTGGGGTTTTCCATGGCCTCGGCCAAAAGGGTTTTCAGCCGGCGGCAGGCACCCTCGAAGTCGGCCCCGCCGTGGCCGCCGCCATGGCCGCCGCCGCCGGTGGCCTCCATCCACTCCACCAGCTCGGCCTGGAAAGTGGCCTCGTCCGCAGTCAGATCCGGCCGCAGATCGCCGGCGGCCAGACGTTCAAACATGGCCTTTAAATGGTTGCCGGCCAGGAAGAGATACTCGATGGCCTTGCTGTCGGCCTGGCGGGTCTGGTGGCGGATGTCGTCGAGCAGGTTTTCCAGTTTATGGGCAAAATCCTTGATGTGGTTAAGTCCGAAAAAGGCGCTGGAACCCTTGAGCGTATGGGCGGCCCGAAAGACCGGATTGATGGTTTCAATGTCTTTGGGGTCGGACTCAAAGGCCGACAGGCTGGCGGTGTATGCTTCCAGGAGCTCCGTGGCTTCAGTGATGAAATCTTGGAGTAATCCCGGGTCCAGTTCCATTTCAGACATGGCGCATCCTTCGTAAGTGGTGGTGGCGGGCTAAAAATCCGGCACATATTATATATATTTTAAAGCATGGCAACAAAAACCGCAAGTTAAAACATCGCGCCTGGCCCGGGCCGGGCCGGCCAGCTTGCCAGCCTGATTTTTGCTTGCCAGCCCCGGGCGGTTGTGTTATTAATAGGCATTTCAGATAACGGGGCTGATCCCGTTAAGCCCACACGCCGATAAAGTCCGCGATTCCTGCCCCTGGTGCCGGGTGACCGGTGGGGCTGGGTCTCAGGCGGCCGGCGGAGGAATAACCTAAAAGGAGAAATTAATGTCTCAAATCAGCATGAAACAGCTTCTGGAAGCCGGCGTCCACTTCGGGCACCAGACCCGCCGCTGGAACCCCAAGATGAAACCCTATATCTTCGGGGCCAGAAACGGCATCTACATCATTGACCTCCAGAAGACCGTCCAGCTCTTTAAAACGGCCTACGCCTTTCTGGCCGACACCGTGGCCGCCGGCCGCAGCGTACTCTTTGTGGGCACCAAAAAGCAGGCCGCCGAGGCCATCATGGACGAGGCCCACCGGGCCGGCATGTTTTTTATCAATTCCCGCTGGCTGGGCGGCACCCTGACCAACTTCGTCACCATTAAAAAGAGTATTGACCGCCTCAAAAAACTGGAGCAGATGAAGGGTGACGGCACCATCAATCTCTACCATAAAAAAGAGATCATCGGCTTTGAAAACCAGATGGTCAAACTCAAGGCCAACCTGGGCGGCATCAAGGAAATGGATCGTCTGCCCGGCGCCCTGTTTGTCATCGACCCCCACCGGGAAAACATCGCCACGGCCGAAGCCCGCCGCCTGGGCATCCCCGTGGTGGCCGTGGTGGATACCAACTGCGACCCGGACGAGGTCGATTATATCATCCCCGGCAATGATGACGCCATCCGGGCCATCAAGCTCATGGCCGCTAAAATGGCCGACGCCTGTCTCGAAGGCCGGGCCCGCTGGGAAGAGATGGCCCACGGTTCAGCCGGCGCGCCGGACAAAGACGAGCCCGAGGCCGAGGCCTACAATGACGCGCCCTACAATGACGCGGCCGCCGAGGCCGGGTTCGCCGAGATTCAGGAAAGCCCCGCCCCGCCGACCGACCCGGATCCGGCCGATGACGAAGACTGAGCTAGATTGCCAAAATAACTTGATTTGGAGCATATAATGGAAATCAGTGCAAAACTGGTCAAGGAACTGCGTGATAAAACCAACTCGGGCATGATGGACTGTAAAAAAGCCCTGGCCGAGTGCGAGGGCGACCTGGAAAAGGCCGTGGACTGGCTGCGCCAGAAGGGCCTGATGACAGCCCGCAAACGGGCCGGCCGGGCGACCAAAGAGGGCCTGATTGTGGCCGGAGTCAGTGATGACCACCAAAAAGGTGCCCTGGTGGAGCTGAATTGCGAGACCGACTTTG
>JAISJK010000070.1 GCA_031261565.1 Candidatus Adiutrix sp.
AGAATGTTGAAATCAAACTCCGTGGTCTCGAAAATAGTGGTATCCGGCTTGAAATGAACTGCGGTGCCGGTCTTTTTGACTTTGTCCCGTATTTCCAGCCCGGTGACCGGCAGGCCCCGCTCATAGCGCTGATAATACCGCTGGCCATCGCGCTTGACTTCCACTTCCAGAAATTCCGACAGGGCGTTGACCACCGAGACCCCCACCCCGTGGAGGCCGCCGGAGACCTGATAAGTTTTTTTGTCGAACTTGCCGCCGGCGTGGAGTTTGGTCATGACCACCTGCACACCGGGCACCTTTTCCGTGGGGTGGATATCCACGGGGATGCCCCGGCCGTTGTCCTTGACCCTGACCGTGCCGGCCGGAGTGATGATCACCTCGATCCGGTCGCAGTAGCCGGCCATGGCCTCGTCAATGGCGTTGTCCACCACCTCGTAAACCAGGTGGTGCAGGCCCTGGGAGGAGACGCTGCCGATATACATGGAAGGCCGTTTGCGCACGGCCTCCAGGCCTTCCAGAATCTGAATATGGTCGGAGCCGTAATCATCGGCTTTGACATTCTCAATGGACATTCTGACCTCAAATTTTCATGGACATGATGACTCCGGTATAGCCGGGGTCTTCAGCGCTGGTCAGGAGAGCCGGTTTCTCCGAGTCAAAGAAACTGATTTTGACCCGGCTCCCGGCCAGCGGGGTCAGGGCCTCGATAAAAAAGCGGGGGTTAAAGCCGGCCGCCAGATCCGGGCCGTCGTATTCAACAGCTAGTTTTTCCTCGGCTTTGCCCAGTTCCGGGGTCATGGAGGTAATGGTCAGTTGGCTCTGGCTGAGGCTGAATTTGACCGCCTTGTAGTCGTCAGAGATCATGGTGGAGATGCGCTTTAAAACATCCAGCAGGGCCTTGCGATCCACCAGGAGGTGTTTGTCGTTGCCTTTGGGCAGCACCAGGTTGTAATCCGGGAAGCGGCCTTCCAGAAGGCGGATAACCAGGATGGAGACCGGGGTGCGGGCCACCAGGGAATTGGCCGGTGTTTCGGGGACGCCCAGTTGGAGTGTTTCCGAGTTTTCGGCCAGGCGCTTTAACTCGGCCAGGCCCTTTTTGGAGACCAGGACCCCCTTGGTCAGCTCCAGGCCGGCCATATCCGGGGTAGTCAGGCCGGCCATATTGAGGCGGTGCCCGTCGGTGGAGACCAGGCGCAGAAAAGGGGCCCCCTCGGTTTCCACTTTTTCGACATAGATGCCGGAGAGGTTATAGCGGGCCTCCTCCTGAGCCACCGAAAAAATGGTCTTGTCAATAACCCCGGCCAGGGCCGGGCCTTCTATATCGATATATTTTATTTCGTCCACCACCGGCATATCGGGGAAGTCGGCCGGCGACAGGCCATACATTTGAGTTTCAAACTGGCCGGCCGACAGGCCCAGGCTGAAATTGGGCGTTTCGCTCAGGCTGACCTCGTCGTCATTCAGGAGGCGAACCAGCTCATTGAGTTTCCGGGCCGGCACGGTCAGCCGCCCGGGCTCGGCCACCTCGGCCGGGTAGGAGCCCTGAAAGCTGATTTCCAGGTCGGTGGCCGTGAGTTTCAGCTCATTCTCCCCGGTCTCCAGCAGAATATTGGAAAGGATGGGCATGGTGCTGCGTTTTTCGGCTATGGCGCTGGCTTGCCCCAAGCCTCGGGCCAGGTCTTCTTTTTTGATTTTAAGCGCCAGCATAATATTCTGGGCCTCCTCTCCGGTCAAAAGTGATGGGCTTTTTCAACCCTTAAACTTGGGATTATACCACAACATGGCCTAAAAAACTACTTTCATAACCCAATTTGGGGGCAGACCCCGGCCAGCGGGCAAGGGCCGCACCGGGGCCGCCGGGCCCGGCACCAGGCCCGGCCATGGGCAATGGCCTGATGGGAAAAGAGAGTCCAGCGGGAGCGGGGAATAAGCGCGGCCAGGTCAGCTTCCACTTTGTCCGGATCCTGGCTGGCGCTCAGGCCCAGACGGCGGCTGAAGCGGCCCAGGTGGGTATCCACGGTCAGGCCCGGCAGGCCAAAGGCGTTGCCCAGCACCACATTGGCCGTCTTGCGGCCCACGCCGGGCAGTTTCACCAGCTCCTCCAGGGTGGCCGGCACCTGGCCGCCGTGTTCAGCCAGGATCTGCCGGCTGGCGGCGATCAGGTTTTTAGCCTTGTTATGGTAAAAGCCGCAGGGCCGGACAACCGCCTCCAGCTCCCCCAGGTCAGCCCCGGCCAGGGCGGCTGCGTCCGGGTAGCGGCGAAAAAGTTCCGGGGCGGTCAGGTTGACCCGCTCGTCTGTGCACTGGGCCGAGAGAATGGTGGCGGCCAGCAGTTGGAAAGGCGTCTGGAAATCAAGGCGGCAACTGGCCGAGGGGTAGCACTCATCAAAGACAGCCAGGATTTTTTTGACCAGGCCTGCTGGGGGTTTAGATCGCCCGGCGCCGGCCGGAGAGCTCAAGGCCGCTCCACGCTTTCAAAAATAATGCGGTGATCCACCAGTTGCATGGCCCGGATACGCCCGGCAATGGTCTTCTGCTCGCCGAAAATGCTGGTCAGTTGCCAGGAATCCGGCCCCTCGGGGATAATCCGATCCACGGCCTCTAAAATCAGGGTTTCCTTCCGGCCGTCGGCCAGATAGACATTGGCTTCACACATCAGTTTACTCCGTATTATAAGCGATCAGGGCCAAATGACGGATGGCGTCGGCCACCAGGTGGGGCAGGGGCTCGCTGGTGAAACCGGCCAGGGTGATGCCCTCCTGCGACAGAGGTATCAGCACCTTGGGGGCCTGGCAACCAGTGACGGCCGCAGCCAGAGCGGGGGTGATCTCGCCCATCATGGCGTTGGGCCAGGTCACGGCAATGGGGCCCATCACCGCATCGGCCCGGGGCAGCGAGACCCGGGCCGCGTTTTCGCCGGTGGCCCCCCGGTTGGCCCGGGCTTTCATCATGGCGGTGGTGGCCGTGGAGTTGGTTCCCACAGCCCAGATTTCCAGGGCGTCGCCAAAGCTGGCCCGCAGTTCCTTGATAATGGCCACCCCAAAGCCGCCGCCTTGGCCGTCAATGACGGCCACCACCGGCCGCCGGCTGGGGGAGTGGCCGGCGGTCAGCCCGCTGCCGGCTTCGCTTGGTCTAAGGTCAGCCATTAGTCTTTGACCGTTTTGCTGAGGTCGGGAAAAGTTTCCGGCCGGCGGCGGTCAATATATTTTTCCTCGCCCGGCCGGCGGGTCACGTTTTCAAACAGGCCGTCATCCACCCGCACCAGCTTGGTGAAGCCCAGATCCTTTAACTCGCAGTTGAATTTACGGGGGCGAATGGTCGCGGCGGTCAGGCCCCGCTCCACTTTGGCCCCGCAGTGGGGGCAGACGGTCAGGGGCAGATCGCGGGCCACCTGCTCCCACTCAAATTCGAAACCGGCCGGGCAGGCGCCAGCCGGGTCTTCAAGGTGACAATAGCTGTAAAATGGTGGCATAAACCGGCCTTGTGAGTTATAATAGCGGCTATTATAACAAAAAGTTAACCGGAGGACAACGTGCCCATCAGAATCGCCTTTATCATTTCCGCGCCCAGAGAGCTGACTTTGACCGCCGGAAGGCGGGAAATAGCCCCGCTCAAGTCTTCCGAGGCCGATGAAGACCCGCCCTTCCTCAAGATTGGCCGCAATAAAAGCGATGAACTGCACCTGACCGGCCCCCTGATCGGCGATACCTCCCGCATCGCCGACAACCTGTCCATAGCCTGGTATTTCCCCGATGAAGAGATGCCCGACGAGGCCCGGCCGGTCAATCTGACCGAGGTTCGCCTTTTGATCAGCGTCACCCCACGCCCCCTGGCCGAGGACGGCTGGCGCTGGCATTACCATCACGAGTCGCGTATGCCCAGCCTCTCCACCCGGTATTACGCCGAGGGTTATCAGCCGCCCTTTAAAGCCTCAGACCTGACCCTCAATCTCGAAAACTTGATTAATTTCAAGTATGACGGCCACATTCTCACCGGCCTTGATTACTGCCTGCGTCCCCCGTCCTATGTTGAATCTGACTGGGCCATGCCCACTCTGGAAGGGGAAGGCTTTATTGATGACTGACCAGTAATGACCTCCGGCAGAGCCGGAGGCTTGGAAAGGCGTGAGCCGCTTAAAGCGGTTATTCCAAGCACATATTCATTTCCCGGAAGAACCTTAATCTTCTTCAAGAATAGGGATAATTCGAGAAAGAACCTCCTCTATCAATTTCTTAGGTGCCGTTGCTTTGAATCCTGAATTTCGCAAAAAATTAGCCCATACAAGATGATTCAAGGCAATGAAGCTACGATGCCATCGACAGCATTAAATGCTGCAAGGATAGCTTTTTGTTTCTTTGTCAGAGCCTGGGCGAAACGGTATTCCCCGTCATTATTTGCAATTATTACAATATTTGACAGTTGATTTAACGCCTTTTTTAAAGATGTTGAGTTGTTTGCCAAATATTCAGACATTTTACGCAACATATACGCACGTATAATGCAGGCAATAAAAGTCACAAATGTCTTCCCATTGGTCGTTGCCTCGGAATGAGTGCGTATTCGGTTGCCATCCATATCGACTTTAATTTGAGCAAACACTTTCTCGTCTGCGTCCTTTGCTCGGTAATAATCCAAAATTTCCGCTGGCGAAGCCCTCATATCCGTTGAGAACAACATAAAATACCCCTTTTTGCTCCGCAGTTTTTCAATTTTCTCTGGGTCAACGACGAAATCAAATCCTGAATCTTGTTCGTGTTTCGTAATTATAAAATACGGTGAAAATCGGGATAATTTTCCTTTCGGATAATGTTTTAACGCAGATAACTCGCCCTTTAATCGGTCGATTAGTTCAGATAGATCATTGCATTGATTTATGTGATTCTGCGAGTTAAAGAACAACAATACTTTCCCGGAAACCCCACAAATATCCTTCTCGGTCGAAACACAATACGTATGGTGGTCAGGCAATTCGTCGGCATATTTCATAATCTCCGCACCATGTTCAGCGTTCATTTTTTCCGATTCCTTCAGCGTAATCGGCATACCGACTGTAAACGCTTCACATAATTCGTTCAAATTTTTTAGGCATTCTTCGGACCAAAATCCGCCATCCAACACCATTTTGACTTTCTCAATACCAACATTTTTCGCATTGTTGAGCACGCTGGCAAGATTGGTTCGATCAGTCAACGAACCGCTGTAACGATTGTAATAGAGGGGAGTTTTTAGGGTTTCATCGCAGAACATTCCCAAATTGAATTGCGCAAGGTCATCACCGTCACGGTTATATCCACGTTCAACAGAAATCATCGACTGTGAATAGGGCGAAATCGATGTTACATCGTAACATACATTACCACTGGTTAATGACTTTTTTACCCAATTTTTAAAAAAATTCATTCTTTGCTGTAATGTCAGCGAAGCAAAAACACGGCTCGTGTATTGTGATGTTAGTTGCCGATCTATGTCAGGGAAAAAATTACGCTGTTGCCAGTCATCAATTCCGTCCATTGCGTTTCCCTCACGAATTATATATGCTGCCATCACACAAATATCCGCACTTGTTTGTTTACCGAACACATACGAAAGACAGTCATGTAAACCCATATCACGACACACTTTCAACACGAGATATGTGTAACCATAATCCCAAATTTTAACATCAGGCAGCGTTGGTAAGAGATTGAATAATTGAAAATAATTACTGTTGGGAAACATTTTGCCTGTATCAGGGTCAATTTTACCAATTATTTTGGTGCGGTTACGAGGCTTCCCCGCTTCATTTCGAAAATAGGCAATCTGCTTATAAACATAACGCTCACCTTTTGCACCTGCGATTTTGATAACCACACCTTTGTCGTCAGGAATCGTAACAAGTTTCTTTTTTACAAAATTCATCGCTAACACCTCTTTGTATGGGCTGATTATAGCCCATACAAAAAAGAATGTCAAAATCTAATTCCAATAATTTATATTACTGGAATTAAACAATTTTTTGAAATTATTATTGCGCTTTTAAATGCGGATAAAAGTATGGGCTAATTTTTTGCGGAATTCAGGATACAACTATATTAGCATATCTAATTATTGTATTCAGGTTATTTTTACACTGTTCCTAAAGCGATTGGAGAGCCTCTGCCCTACCAGGCCGGGGGTGTCACAAGCGATCTCGGCCTGTGTTTTGTGATACGCCCGCCGGTGGCGTTTGTCAATATGGTTGGGCCTTTTACTTCGGGGGCGGGTAGTCTCTGGGGTGGTTGACGGTTGCCCTGGTTCTCCCCTTGTGGTAACCTTCCTCTTTAAATAATGAAACTAAGGAGGTTAGCACCGGCAACCCATGACTTCCATTCTTATCAAAAACGGCCGGGTCATTGACCCGGGCCGGAATCTGGACGGGCCCCACGATGTCTGGCTGGAAGACGGCCTGATTAAAGCGGTGGAAGAGCCCGGCCGCCTGACCGGGACAGCTGGCTCGACCATTGAGGCGGCCGGGCGCTGGGTGTTGCCCGGCCTGATCGACCTCCATGTCCACCTGCGGGAGCCTGGCCACGAATATAAAGAAACCGTGGCCAGCGGCCTGGCCGCCGCCGTGGCCGGCGGCTTTACCGCCGTGGTGGCCATGCCCAACACCAGCCCGGCTATGGACAACGCTGAGCAGGTCTCAGCCCTTTTGGCCCGGGCTCAGGCCGCCGGGCAGGCCCGGGTCTGGCCGGCGGCGGCCATGACTCTGGGCCGCCAGGGCCAGGAACTGACCGAGTATGAGCATCTCCGGGCGGCCGGGGCCGTGGCCGTGACTGATGACGGCGCCTGGGTCAGGAACCCCAAAGTGATGCGCCGGGTGCTGGATTACGCGGCCGTGGCCGGCCTTAGGCCTCTCTGCCACGCCGAGGATCACGATCTCTCTCAGGGCGGGGCGATTAACGAGGGGCCGATCTCCACCCGTCTGGGGCTGCCCGGCATTCCGGCCCAGGCCGAAATCAACGCGGTAACCAGGGATATCAACCTGGTGGAGCTCACCGGCCGGCCCCTGCACTTCTGCCACCTCTCCACCCGGGGGGCGGTGGAAGCTCTGCGGGCGGCCCGGGCCCGGGGCCTCCCGGTCACCGGGGAGACGGCGCCCCACTACCTCTTCCTGACTCAGGAGGATGTGGGCGACTACGACCCCAACGCCAAGATGAATCCCCCCCTGCGCACGGCCGAGGATCGCCAGGCTGTGCGCGAAGCCCTGGCCGACGGGACTATCTCGGCCCTGGCCACGGATCACGCCCCCCATTCAGTGCTGGAAAAAGAAGTGGAATTCATTGACGCGGCCTTTGGCATCATCGGCCTGGAAACATCTTTGCCCCTGGCTCTGGAGCTGGTGCACGCGGGCCTGATCAGCCCGGCCCGCCTGGTGGAGCTGATGAGCCTGAATCCGGCCCGTATCCTTAACCTGCCGGCCGGGGATCTGGCCCCGGGCCGCCCGGCCGATGTGACTATTGTTGATCCGGAGGTCAAGTGGACGCTGCGCCCGGAGGACTCCCGGTCGCTGAGCCGCAATTCGCCCTTTTGGGGCCGGTCTTTCGCCGGGCGGGCCGTGGCCGTTATTGTGGCTGGTCGCCAGCTAGCCGGATAACCAGCGGCCGGCCGGTGCGGGGATGAGTAAAACTGAGCCCGGCCGAGGCCAGCATCAGACGCGGAGAGGGCCAGACCGCTTCTATCTCCGGACGGCCGTAGAAGCGGTCGCCGGCCAGGGGCCAGCCGGCCCAGGCCAGGTGCAGCCGCACCTGGTGGGTGCGCCCGGTGCGGGGCGCGGCCCGGAAGAGCACCTGTTCCAGACCCTGGCCGGCGGGGTGGCCGGCCCGATCCAGCACCTGGAAATCAGTGCGGGCCACGCGGCCCGGCCCCCCGGCCCGGGCTACATAGCGGCGGCCCTCCTTGGCGATGTGGGCCTCAACCTGAAATGGGGCCTGATCCGGGGCCGGCCCCAACCCCAGGGCCAGATATTCCTTGGCCACCTGCCCCTGCTGGAAGGCCCGGCCCAGAAGCCCGGCCGCCTCTCTGGTTCTGGCCATTAGCAGAAGGCCGGAGGTATCGGCGTCCAGGCGGTGGCAGAGCCACAGCCGGGGCGGCTGGCCTCCCCTGGCGGTCAGCATCCGGCCCACCGCCGATAAAACATTGTTATGGGCATCGTGGGGCACAGCCTGAGAAGGCCGGCCGGATTCCTTGTTATAGACCAGGAGGTCATCGTCTTCGTAGACAATGCGCCCGGCCTCGGCCTCGTAAAATTTCACCGGGCCGTAAGCCGGGGGGTTGAAACGAAAGCGCTGAAACCCGGCCAGGCCCAAGCCGGGCTGAAGGCAGGGGCGGTCATCCAGCCAGAGAGCGCCAAAGGCCACCAGGTCGGCGGCCTCGCTGTCCGTCAGTGCGGTCAGGCGGGCCACCAGCCCGGTGGCGGTCAGGTTGGCCAGATGGGCCGGCAGCGGCCCGGTCAGGTAGGGCTCAGTGGTGGCGCTCCGCCAGGAGCCGGGCGTCTCCGGGGCCGTCACCGGCGGGTCAAAGATGAGCCGCAGGCGGTCGGGCATCATTAGTCGGGGCGGCCTTCATCTGTCTCCAGGTTGAAAGCCCGGCGGATGGAATTGAGGTAGCCGGCCCCGCCCTCCGGGGCTGATTTGATGAAGGCCAGGGGGTCGTGCAGGAGGCGGCGCACCAGGGCGGAGGTCATGGCTTCCAGCGAGGCGGTCTGTTCCGGGCTGAAGTTGTTCCGGCGCAGAGTGCGGGACAGCTCCGACTGGCGGATATTCTCGGCTTTGCGGGTCAGGGCGGCCACAGTGGGCCGACTGGTCAGGGATTCGGTCAGCCACTGGCCAAACCGGGCCAGTTCCTCCTCAATAATGGCCTCGGCCCGGTCGGCGGCCTCCTGCCGGGTGGCCCGGCTCTCCCAGACCACTTCGTTGAGGTCATCAATATTGCGCAGGATGATGTTGGTCAGGCGCTTCAGGCTGTGGCCGGCGTTGCGGGGCAAGCCCAGGTCGATGATGGTCAGAGGCCGGTTCGGCCGCCGATCCATTATTTTTTGCAGCCGATCCAGAGTCAGAATGGGGCTGGGAGCGGCGGTGGCGGCGATGACCAGGTCGGCCTCCCGAAGGGCCGCGTCCAGCTCGGCCCAGGGCCGACAGGCAACCCCATTTTTGGCGGCCAGGATTTCGGCCTTGCCCTGAGTGCGGTTCAGGATGGTCAGGGCGGCCGGCGAGCGCTTTTGCAGGTGGGCCGCTGACAGGGCGGCCATGGGGCCGGCCCCCAGAATCAGGGCTGAGGTGTCGCTCAAATCACCCCCGCCCAGGGCCCGGGCCAGAGCCACGGCCGCCCCGGCCATGGAGACCGGGCCGCTGCCCAGGCTGGTTTCGCTGCGCACCCGTTTGGCCGCCCGAAAAGTTTTGTGCATCAGGCGGTTGATGAGCGGGCCGGAGCGGTGCTGATTTAGGGCCTCGCGGAAGGCCTCTTTGACCTGGCCCAGAATCTGGGGCTCGCCCAGCACCAGGGAGTCGAGGCTGGCGGCCACCCGAAACAGATGGCGGGCGGCCGCCAGGCCGGAAAATTCGTGGAGGTAGGGCTGAAGAGCCGGGATCGGCCACCCGGAAACCTCGGCCAGAGAATGCAAAACCGCCTGGCGGCCGGCGGCCGGGTCATCGGCCACCGCCAGGACTTCCAGCCGGTTGCAGGTGGCAATCACCAGGGATTCATTTAATTCGCCGCTGGTGACCTGAAGCTCGTAGAGACGATGCTCCAGCCCGGCCCGCTCGGCCAGCTTTTCCCGGACAGCCACCGGGGCCTGGTGGTGGCTGACCCCAATAATAAAATAATGCATAAATATTTTAACCGCTTATTAAATTAAGCCACTTTAACGGGCGTTGCCGCACATGATCGTCATCCTTTCATCTGGGGATGTATCCTGCTAAAATCGTTCATCAGCCGTCCGGCTTAAAAAGAATACCACAAGGAGACTGGCAGGGCAACAGGCAATCATCTATCCATCCCCTGGATAGCACTGCCTGTTGCCCCGGCCGGCCCCTTGTGGTAATCTTCCAAGGTATGACCATTGATGATAATACTCTCTACCTGCTTGAATATGAGGCGGCCTTGGCCTGGCTGTCCGAGGAAACCCACTCCGAGGCCGGCCGCCTGGCGGCCCTGGCCCTGACCCCCGACCTGGCCCCCGAGGAAATTTTAAGGTCGTGGTCTTTAATCGCTGAAGGCCGCGAAGTCCTCAATCTGGGCGATCATCTGGATTTATCCGAACACATTGACCTGACTGAAATTCTGGAGCCCTTAAAAGTCGAGGGGGCTAGGCTCGGGGTGGAGGAGTTGCGGGCCGTGGGCTTTGAGGCCCGCACGGCCCGGGCGGCCCGGTCTTTCTTCGCCGGCCCGGAAATAGGGCCGGGGCTGGCTGATCTGGCCGCCGGCCTGACCTCCCGGCCCGAACTGATTGAAGCCCTGGAGCGCACCATCGGCCCGGACGGTGAAATTCTGGACACGGCCTCGCCGGAGCTGGCCCGGTTGCGGCTGGAGCAGGCCGCCACCCGCCAGGGCATCACCAGCCGCCTGACCAGCCTGATCCATGACGACTCCTTCCGCCACCTGTTGCAGGATGACCTGATCACCACCCGCTCGGAACGTTTTGTGGTGCCGGTGAGGGCCGGGGCGGCCGGCGGGAAGCGCGGTCTGGTGCACGACTGGTCTAAAACCGGGGCCACGGCTTTTCTGGAGCCGCTGGAAGTGGTGGAGGACAACAACCGGCTGGGCCTGCTGAAACGCAAGGAAAAGACGGAGATTGAGCGCATTTTGCGGCGGCTGTCCGAGGACTGCCGGGCGGCGGCCCCGGATCTGGCCCTCTCCGGGGCCATTCTGACCCGGCTGGATTTGATTCTGGCCCAGGCCCGGCTGGCCCGCGTCTGGGCGGCCCAGGCTCCGGCCTACCGGCCCGGCCGCGGTTTCCATCTGCGCCAAGCCCGCCACCCGCTCCTGATGCGCCGCCTGAAAAATGAGGGCGGGGCCATGACCGCCCTGGAGCTGAGGCTGGAACCGGAGCAGCCCCTTCTGATCATCTCCGGGCTGAACACCGGCGGCAAAACCGTGGCCATGAAGACCCTGGGGCTCAATTTACTGCTGGCCAAAGCCGGCCTGCACCTGCCGGCCGGCCCTGACAGCGTCATTGACTTCCCCGACCAGATTATGGCGGTGATGGGCGACGAGCAGGACTTGTCGGCCGACCTCTCCACCTTCTCCGGCCATGTCCGCTCCCTGGGGCAGGTGCTGGCGGCGGCCCGGCCGGGGGTGCTGGTGCTGCTCGATGAAATCGGCTCGGGCACCGACCCCGCCGAGGGGGCGGCCCTGGGCCTGGCCGTGCTGGAGGAGTTGCGCTCCAGCGGGGCCCTGGTCATGGCCGCCACTCACTATCAGTTGATCAAGACCTGGGCGGCCCTGACCGGGGGGGTGGTCAGCGCGGCGGTCAATTCCTCGGATTCCGGGCAGCCCCTCTATGGTTTGAGCTACGGCAGCCCCGGCTTTTCCGGGGGGTTGAAAATGGCCCGCCGCCTGGGTCTGCCCGAAGAGCTGGTCAGCCGGGCCGAAAGCTTTCTCGACGACGGCCAGCGCCGGGCCATGGAGCTGCTGGCCCGGCTGGATCAGGAGCGGGGCCGCCTGGCTCTGGCCCGGGCCGCTCTGGAGGAGGAAACCCTGTCTCTGGCCCGGGCTGAGGCCGAGCTGAGGGAGCAGACCCGCCGGGAGGCGGCTGAGGGGGATAAAAAAGCCCAGGCCCAGAGCCGGGCCATCAGCGAGGCCCTGGCCGAGACCAAGCGGGAATTTGAGGAGCTGAAGCAGGCCATGCGGGCTTCTCTGGCTCAGGCTGACGGCCGGAAATTGATGGAATTCAGCGAAAAAAAGGCCGGGCTGGATAAAAGGCTGCGGGCGGCCCGGCCAAGTCCGGCGGCCCCGGCCGGCCGGCCGCTTCAGGAAGTCCGGCCCGGTGACCAGGTCATGGTGGGTAAGCTCGGCCGCCTGGCTGTGGTGCGCTCGGTCAAGCCAGAGCGCGGCGAAGTCTGGGTGGAGACGGGCGGCCTCAATGTCCAGGTGGCCCTGGCCGACATTTTTCCGCCGGCCAACCCTGAACGGCCGAAACAGCGGCCGGTGGTCAGCGTCACCGTCACCCCGGCCCAGCGGGAGGCGGCCGGCCTGGAGTTGAACCTGTTGGGCCGGACGGTGGAAGAGGCCTTAGGCGAGGTGGCTAGAGAGCTGGATCGGGCCATACTGGATCATCGCCAGAAATTATATATCGTCCACGGTTTCGGCACCGGCCGCCTGCGCCAGGGCATCCGCCATTATCTGGGCCGCCACCCCCAGGTCAAACACTTTGAGCGGGCCGCCCAGCAGGCCGGGGGCGATGGAGTGACCGTGGTCACGATTGAATCGTGAAGGTTCTCCGGGGCCGGTTTATTCCACCACCAGCCGCTGGCCGGCGCCCCGGCCGTAATTTTCCGGAGCATACATTTCCTCAGCCTGGGGGCCGGGGGTCAGATAAGTCCCCCCTGTGACCGCCCGGGCCAGATAGGAGTAGGTGTAAACGCCGGCGTCCAGATGGTCGGCGTAAACGGCCACCCGATCCGGCCAGATTTCCTGGTGGTTATACCAGTAACGGCGGCCATGGTCATCGTCTTCGCTATTGACCAGCCCCAGAAGAGTCAGGTCGGCATCGGCCAGGTTGAAGTTGATCGGCTCAAAACCAGCCGGCACCCGGTCGGTCAGCACCAGATTGTGGCGCGGGGCCGGAACCATCATGGTGACCGAGACCCGCACCACCTCTCCCCGCCGGAAATGGTCAACCCCGGGAGTCTCGCCCTTGGGCGAGACCACGGTGAAGGCGCGCGACAGCATAAAGCCGCCCGAAGTGGCCGGGGTGAGATCCGGCTCAACCGGGGCGCTTTTGATTTTCAGGGCGGCCCAGGCCTGGCCTCGGCCTTTTAAACTGTAAACCACGGCCGGGGTGGCCGGCACGGCCGTCAGGGGCGCTGAGCCGGTCACGGCCGGGTCGGTGAAGGACTTGAAATCAGCCCGGGCCAGGGTGGTTTGACCCAAAAGGGCGGCAATGGTCAGGGCCGGGGCTTCCGGCTCGGCCACTTTGATGTATTGAGCCAGGGCCGCCAGGGCGGTGGCGTTGTTCTGGGTGGTGCCGAAATGACCGGCCCGGCTGGCTGAGACGAGCCAGCGAACCAGAGCCGGCAACAGATCGTGACTGGGCGCGGCCTCGCTCAGGGCTTGCAGGGTCAGGGCCGAGGTGCGGACGGAGCTGGACCAGATTTCCGGCGCGCCAGTCTCCGGCTCCACCAGTTGGGCTTCGCCGGCTGTGATTTGGAGGTATTTGTCCAGGAGGGGCAGGAGCGTTTTCAGCCGGATATCCTGGCCCCGGCCCTCCGCCTGGAAGTGGATGGCCCGGATCAGGTTGACCAGCTCAAACAGATTCAAATCCCGACGCCGGCCATACTGGAGCTCGGTATAGGCGGCCACATTCTGCCCGGCCCGGCTGAGTATGGCCAGGGCATAGCTTTTGGTTTCCCCGATGGCTTTTGGGGAATACCAGGCGGGCCAGTATTGGTAGCTGTCGCTCAGAGCGCTCTTGAGAAACTCGGAGATCCGGTTGATCAGCGTTGGGTCGGGCAGTTTAAACCCGGCCTCCTGAGCCGACAGGAGAAAATCCAGCACATAGGCCGACAGGTAAACCGAGCGATGGGAGTAGTCGTAGGTTTCCGGCCACATATTATAGCCGCCGCTGTATTCCCAGCTATTCAGCTTGGTCAGTAAAGTCTCCACCTGGAGGCGGGCCCGGGCCGCCCGCTTTTCATCGCTTTTGAGGCGGTCTTTAAGGGTCAGCCAGAGCAGGTTGCCGTAGCCCCGGGAGGTGGATTGCTCCACGCAGCCGTGGGGGTAGGCCAGGAGCCAGTCAAACGGCTCGGAGAAAACGCCCACCAGGCTTGGGGAAAGCTCCAGCTCCAGGCCGCCCCGGCTCAGGTCGGCCCCCGGGGGCAGGGCCAGGTCAGTTTGCCATTGGCCGCTGTCGATCTGTTCATAGGAGGCCTGGGTGGTCAGCCGGTTGGGCGGGGAGACGGGAATGGCAAACTCCACCTGATCCCGATCCTGGCCCAGGGCCACGGTGAAAAGAAATTTAGCTTCCGGTTCTGTCCCGGCCCTGACCCGGAAAATGACTTCCCGGCTCTCCCCGGGCCCGAGAGGCACGGTCTTGCTGGTCTCTGGCTCAAGCAGGGTGAAGTTTTGGCCCGCCAGGGTCACGGTGGCCTGGCCCTGATTTTTACCCCGGTTGCTGACCACCATAGCCGCCCCGAATTCATCCCCCACCCCGGCGTAGCCGGGCAGGGCGGAGCGGGCCAGGAGATCGCGGGTCACCAGCACAGCGTTCTGACCGGTGCCGGTCAGGCGGCCATGGCCGGTGGCCACCGCGTAGATTTTAAAAGTGGTCAGGTTTTCGGGCATCTTTATTTTTACTTTGGCCCGGCCCTGATCGTCCAGATTGACCTGGGGGTCGTAAAAGGCCAGAGCGGTGAAAAACCGGCGCACTAGATCCAGATCCGAGGCGGCCAGCTCGCCGCCGCCCCCGCCCGGATGGCCGCCTTTCCGGCCCAGGCTCTGACGGCCGATGAGACTGAAAAGATTGTCGGCGGTCTGGACTAACAGAGGCTGAGCCTGATGGTAGAGGCTCTCGGGGTGGTAAGCCCCATCCCCGCCCAGCTGGATGACGGCCGCGTCAGCGGCCACCAGGGCCACTTCGGCCTCCCTGACCGGCTGGCCCTGGCTGCCCGTCACGGCCACGGTCACTTCCACCTCGCCGCCGGGGCCGACTTCAGCCAGGCTGGGGGTGACCGAGACATTTAACAGGTTCTTTTTCGAGGGGACTTTTAGCTCGGTATAGCCGAGGCGGATGGCCGGCTTGCCGAAATCCTGGCCGGTCTCATCCAGCTTGTCGGCGATGCGGCCCCGGGACAGCAGCACCGAGACAAAGACATTGGGGGCTTCGTCCTCGGTCAGGGCGACTTCCAGCACCGGGGTCTGGCTCTCAATTTTGAAAACCCGGCTCTGGCGCACCCCGGCCCGCTCCACGGTCAGGAGGCCTTCGCCCTGGTCAAAGGGGCTCTGAACCAGGATGCGGGCCGTTTCGCCGGGCTTATACTCCCCCTTGTCCGGCGCCAGGGTCAGGTGGTCGTCATCATCCAGGTGCCAGCCCACCGCGCCCCCGCCGCTGACGTAAAAGTCGCTGGCGGCCTGGTTAATCCGGCCCTGGTCATCTTTGATTTCGGCCAGAACCCAGTAATAGCCCGGCTTTTCCGGGGTGAATTCAATATCCACCGGCAGCGGGCCGGAGGTCAGCTCCTGGCCGGCGATTTTTTCATCCACCATCCGGGAGATGTATTCATAGGCCGCGCCGGCTGTTTTCCGCCGCACATTCTGCCAGACCCGGCGGTAAAGGGTGGCCTTGAGGGCCCGGCCGGGCCGGAGGCGCCCCTGGGGGTCGGCGGCGAGGGCTTTGATTTTATAGGGCCGCCCGGCCTCAGTCACGTAATTGTCCCGGTAGAGGCCGGCGTAGAGAGAGGCCGGATGCACTAGAAAGCTGGTGTGGGTGGAGACCTGGCGCTGGTCAACATCCGTGACCGTGAAATAGGCCTCGTAGGTGCGCGGGGCCGGCCGCTGATTGAGGGCCGGGGCCAGAGAGAGGGGCAGGGTCAGGCGGCCGTCCTGATCCAGTCTGGTTTCATCCTCGGCCACGGTCACGGTGGGTTCGCTGTAATCATCGCCATCGGAAGGGTCGTCTTCGCTGACCGGAGAGAACTGGTTGAGGACGCTGTAAGCGGCCCAGTCGCCGGGCAGACTGAAGTAAGCCGGCTGGGTGGTAACCGTGTATTTGGCCGGCTGACCGGACACCGGAGCTCCAAAGTGGTAGTCGGCCCTGGCTTTGAGCTCGACCGGGTCGCCGAGCACCGCGTTGTCCGGCTGGCCCTCGACTTTTATTTCAAAAGCCGGGGCCCGGTAAGTCAGCACCCGGAAGGAGCCGGCCTGGGCCAGGCTGTCACTTCCGTCCCGCCCGGCCCGGACAGACCAGTAGCCCAGGGAGGCGTCAGCCGGGATGGCCACCTGGTGACTGACCGTGCCAAAGGGGCTGACCTCCAGAAGGGCGCTGTCCACCAGTTGATCCTGGCCATCGCGGACTTCCACCCGCAATTTTTGGTCGGTCAGATCTTTCAGCTGGTCATCCTGGCCCTGCCGGGCGATAATTTTGAATTTGGCCGTCTCCCCCGGCTTGTAAAGGGGCAGGGCGCTTAAGAGCCAGTTGGTGTTGGTTTCTTCGCGGCTCAGGGCGCTGCCGTAGTCCAGATTCCAGCGCCAGTTTTCCAGCCCATCGTCCCAGTTGACGTTCCACAGAACCATCTGGCCGGCGGCCCGGGCCACTACGAAAAGGCTGGGATCCTGGTCGGCCAGTTCTTTCAGTATTTCGGCGGCGCCGGGCAGGGTGGCCAGGCCCTGAGCATCGCTCCGGCCGCTCCAGAGCCGGCGGCCGGCGGGGTCGAGCAGCTCCAGCTCCACCCCGGCCCAGGATTGGCCCCGGGCCAGATTGGTCGTCCAAATCAGGGAGGAGGCCGAACCAGCTTTGATGGCCAGCCCCAGGTCGGAGACCTGAACCATGGTATAGGTGTGGCCCCGGGTTTGATCCGCCTGGCCGGGTCTGGCCCAGGTGGAGCGCAGATAGAGAAAGCGGCCCTGAAATTCATCGCCAAACATTTCCTTAAGATCGAGGGGCAGGGCCACCTGGCCGTTGACGGCCCCCTCGGGCACCGGCAGGGTGACCACCCGGGTCGGCTTAATCCCCCGGAGGGCGGTCTCCGCTTCCCGGATTTTCCAGGACTGGCCCGGGGAAAAATCGGCGGCGGCTAAAAACTTGACGGCCTGTTCGGCGGTCAGGGCGTAGCCCTCAACTTTGGCCTCTTTAATATTGCTGGCCAGGAGGCGCAAGACCGGCTCGGAGGCGGTTTCCACCAGGCCGTAATCATCGCCCAGCTCCAGGCTGGTCTCATACGGGCCGGTTTTGAAGCTGGCCGACCAGCTCTGGCCCAAAGGCTGGCCATAGATATCCCGGGCGCGGCCGTCCAGAGTCAGGTTATACTCGGAGTTGGCTTTGAAGCCATAGATATACAGGTAATCTCTGAGGTTGGCCGGGGCTTCGTATTCTTCAGCGACCCCTGATTCCGCGTAGCGCTTTTTGAGGGGCTCCAGATCAAAGCCGTTGTCTATCTTTAAAAGGGGCACGATTTTGGCCAGATCCACCGGGTTGGAAAAGTTGAGGGAGAGGCCATAGGCCGGCGCCAGCGGCTCATCGCCCGAGTGGCCGAAACTGACCGTCAGGGGGCCGTAGGTGCGGCCCTGGCCCGGCGTCAGCTCCGGCGCCGGCCGGGGGCCGGCCAGAGATTTGAGCCCCCCGGCGATCACCAGCCGGTAATCGGTGTTGCGGGGCAATCTCTCCCGGGCGGTGAAAAAGTAGGCCTGGCTGTCGTATTCCTCTTTTAACTCCACCAGAGCCGGGACGCTCTTAAACGAGCCGCCGGTCTCAAAGACAAAGGCGGATTTGGCCGCCAGGTCGGCCAGATCCGGGGGCTGATTAAAATAGACCTGCCAGCGGGGCCGGAGGGCCTGGTCTTCGTCTTTGGGGTCGGTGTTGGTCTGGTAGGCGCTGGCGACCTCCAGGTCAGGCAGACTTATCTCAATTTCCGCGCCGGCGGCGGCCAGCCGGGCCCCGGACAGAGCGGTCAGGCCGGCCGGGTTAAGCCGGATTTTGGCCGCCAGGCTGCCGGTCAGGGGCGCTTTGGGGATGAAGGCCAGAGAGTATTGGTTAAGCCAGATGGTCTCGCCTTCGAGGGGCGGCTCAATGGTCAGGACGCCGGCCGGCACATTCCGGTAGTCTCCCAGAGCCGCCATGGGCTGGTTGAACATGGCCACCACCTGATTCAGTTTCCTGACCTGGCCCGAGGGCCCGAAGCGCAGGAGTTCCAGGGCCTGGCCCTCCGGGATCAGGGCCTCCTGGCCCGGCCCGGGCTTCAGGGCCGCTTGCGGGGCCGGCGGGGCTTTAGGCGTAGCGGTGCGATTATCATCAGCCTGATCCTGGCAACCGGCCAGCAGGAACAATAGGCAGGCGATGACGGCTAGCGAACGGCCGATCCCGGAGCTGAGCATAGTTAACTCCTTCAATTAAAAATATTCTGCAAGTATATCATAATTCAGAAAAGGCGGCTGTCATTTTCCAGCCCGAGGGTCTTCATCTCCTCCATGGAGGGCAGGGCCTCCAGGCTGGGCAGGTCGAAAGTTTCCAGAAATTTGCGGGTGGTGCCGTAGAGCAGGGGGCGGCCGGGCAGATCCTTGCGGCCGGCCACCCGGATCAGGTCTTTTTCCAGGAGTTTTTTGATCTGCCCCCCGGCGTCCACGCCCCGGATTTTTTCCACTCTGGCCTTCAGCACCGGCTGATACCAGGCGATAATGGCCAGGGTCTCCAGGGCCGCCTGGGAGAGGCGGGCCGGGGATTTGTTTTTCAGGCGCAGGGCATAGGGCGACAGTTCCGGCCGGGTGCGGAACTGAAAGCCGCCGGCCACGGGCCGGAGGACAAAGGCCCGGCCCAGCTCCTCGTATTCGTTGATTAATTCATCCACGGCCCGGGCCAGACGCTCGGGGGAAACCTCCTCGTCAAAGGCCTGGGCCAGCTTGGCCAGCGACAGGGGCTCATCGGCCACAAAGAGGAGGCCTTCAATAATGGTGGTCAGAGAGAGGGTGCTCATTTATCCTTTATAAAGCCCCGCTCGGTGGTTTTCAAGTAAAATTTGCGTTCCCGGCCGGATCGGTCGGGAATAGGGCTTGACAAAAAATGGAAATATGTTAAATTCGTCTAAAAACTATTGAGAGAGTTGCCGGCGATGAATGTTGGTAAGGCTAAAGCGGTCTTCCAGAGTCATAGATGAGCCACTTAGACTAGCCAAAGCATTCGCCTTATCGCTTTTTTTATCAGCGATAAGGTTTTTTTTCCCCAATTCCGGCTGAAAATAATAAGAGTTGATTGCAATAAAAGAGCCGTAACCGGTTTATGGCTTAATCCAACTGCACAGAACCCCGAGGAGGTAGAACATTGGCCTTTCAAATTCCGACCGTTAAATACAGCGGCAAAATCAACCAAGTTCCCGTTGGCGCTAAAAAAGTGCTGCTGGGCGGGCAGACCGCCTACAATTTCCACACCTTTGAAGGCGAATTCCCCAACAAGCCCAAAATAGCCCTGGATGTCTGGGATTACGACCCCAAGGACGAATGGCCGGCCGCGCTGGTGGAAGCTTTCCAAGGGGTCACCGGTGACCCGGCCGCCTGGGCCAAAAAGTGTGTCGAGTATGGCGCCGACATCGTGGTGCTGCATCTCAAGAGCTCCGACCCCAACGCCCAGAATACCGGAGCGGCCGAGGCCATCGCCAATGTCCAGAAAGTTCTGGACGCGGTGGATGTGCCCGTGATCGTCTTTGGCGTGGACAACAAAGACAAGGACGTGGAGACCCTGGCGGCCATCGCCGAGAAATTCGCCGGCAAGAATCTGGTGCTCGGCCCGGTCACTGATAAAAACTACAAGCAGATCGGGGCCCAGGCCCTGGCTTACGGCCACACGGTCATCGCCCGTTCGCCCATCGACGTCAACCTGGCCAAACAGCTCAACATCCTCCTGACCGGCCTCGGCCTCCCGCTGGACAAGATCATTGTCGACCCCACCACCGGCGGCCTGGGCTATGGCATGGAATACGGCTACTCGGTTATGGAGCGCATCCAGATGGCCGCTCTGGTTCAGCAGGATGACAACCTCCAGCAGCCCATGATCAGCTTCTTCGGCGAAGATGTCTGGAAAACCAAAGAGGCCTCTCTGCCCACTGCGGAAAATCCGCAACTGGGCGATGCCCAGTGCCGCGGCGTCCTGATGGAAGTGACCGAGGCTGTGGCCGTGCTGCACGCCGGCATCAGCGTGATTTCCATGCGCCACCCGGCTTCGGTCAAGATTGTCCGCGAATATATCGACAAGGTGACCGACGGCGGGGCCGTGAGCGGCGGTCTGCCCGAAGTGCCCATAACCAAGTTCTGATTTTTTTCCCCGGCCGGGTTCGTCTGTCGGCGGGCCCGGCTTCACCAAACCACCCCTCAAGGAGTATAACAGCCATGAGTGAAAAAGATAAAAAAGCAACCAAGGCCGCTGAACCCGCCGCGCCTCAAACCCCGGTGGCCGACCAGATTATTCACGAGCTCGAAAGAGTTCATATGCGCATTCCTAAGTACTGAGCGGGTGGCTTTAAGGCGGGCTCCGCAAGCCCTCCCCGCAAGGCCTATGAAAGGCAATCGCCGCCTATGAAAGGCGGAATGTTACTCGTTGAAAGGAGTATCCATGTCTGACGATAAGAGAGCCGTCCCCGAGGACGTTAGCTGCGATAAAGCAACTATTAAAATGCTGCATGTGGCCCAGGATCGGGGTGAGGAAACCATCTTCGACCGGGCCGTAAAAATGAAGCAGTGCAATATCGGCACCGAGGGCATCTGTTGCAAGGTCTGTTCCCAGGGCCCCTGCCGCCTGCCCCTGACCAAGGCCATCAAAGAGGGCACCGAGCCCGACAACCGCAAAGGTCTCTGTGGGGCCACCCCGGAAACCGTCGTGGCCCGCAACCTGATCCGCCAGATAGCGGCCGGCTGCGCCTCCCACTCCGACCATGGCCGGGGCGTGGTGGAAACCTTCCGGGCCATGGCCTATGGCGAGGCCAAAGACTACACCATCAAAGATGAAATCAAACTGCGCGAAGTGGCCGGCTTTTTTGGCGTGGCCACCACGGTCAAGCAGGGCGATGACGAGACCCCCCGCGACAAGTGGGAAATCGCCCGCGAAGTGGCGGATCTGGCTCTGGGCCAGTGGGGCCAGCAGCAGGGCGAGCTGATTTATCTCAAGCGCGCTCCCCAGGCCACCTATGACCGCTGGACCAAGACCGGCGTCAAGCCCCGGGGCATTGACCGCGAAGTCGTGGAAATTATGCACCGCACCCACATGGGCGTGGATCAGGATTACCGCAACCTCCTGAAGCAGGGTGCCCGCTGCTCCCTGGGCAATGGCTGGGCCGGCTCCATGATGGCCACTGATATTCAGGACATCATGTTCGGCACCCCCTATCCCAACACCGGCACCATCAACCTGGGCGTTTTGTCCCACAACAAAGTCAATATCATCGTCCACGGCCATGACCCGCTCCTGTCGGAAATGATCGTGGCCGCCGTTCATACCCCGGATATGATTGAATACGCCAAGGGCGTGGGCGCCGAGGGCTATCTGGTGGCCGGCATGTGCTGCACGGCCAACGAGATCCTGGTGCGTCACGGCATGCCCATCGCCGGCGATTATCTGCAGCAGGAACTGGCCGTGGTCACCGGCGCGGTGGAGGCCATGGTGGTTGACGTTCAGTGCGTCATGGAAAACCTGGCCAACATCTCCGAGTGCTACCACACCAAGTTCATCACCACCATGCCCATTGCCAAGTGCTTCTCCGGCAAGAACACCGTTCACATTGAGTTCGAGGAGCACCACGCCCTGGATGTGGCCAAGAAGATCGTCAAGGAAGCGGCCGACAACTTCAAGAACCGCGATCAGTCCAAGGTCTGCATCCCCTCCGAGACCAACCGGATGGTGGTGGGCTTCTCCACCGAGGCCATCAAGTATCACCTGGGCGGCACCTTCCGCGGCTCTTTCGTGCCCCTGAACGACAACATCATCAACGGCCGTATCCGCGGCATCTGCGGCGTGGTCGGCTGCAACAACGCCCGGGCCGAGCATGATGAAGTCCATCTGGCTCTGATCAAGGAGCTGATTCGCAATGACGTCATCGTCCTGACCACCGGCTGCTCGGCCATGGCCTGCGGCAAGGCCGGCCTCCTGACTCCGGAAGCCGCCGCCGTTTACGCCGGCCCGGGTCTGGCCGAGGTCTGCGAGACCGTGGGCATTCCGCCGGTTCTCCACATGGGTTCCTGTCTGGATAACTCCCGCATTCTGACTGCGGCCACCGAAGTGGTCAAGGCCGGCGGTCTGGGCAAAGAGCTGGCCGACCTCCCGGCGGCTGGCGCGGCTCCCGGCTGGATGAGTGAAAAAGCCGTGGGCATTGGCCAGTATTTCGTCACCTCCGGCGTTTACGTCATGCTCGGCATTCCGCTGGCCATCTACGGCTCCCCGGTCGTGGTCAAGCACCTGGAAGAGGATATGGAAGAGCTCTACGGCGGCCGTTGGGATTACGATCCCGATCCGGTCTCCGGAGCCCGGAAGATCCTGGCCCACATCGATGCCAAGCGCAAAGCCCTGGGCATTGATCAGGCCCGGGAGCGCGTGCTGATGGATATGGCCGACCGTCAGAAGATTGAGGCTGCTTAATTGGTTACCATTGCCCGGGGAGCCGCCGGCTCCCCGGGCGCTTAAAAATTGCGGCGTGATGGACGAACCGCCCACGCTCGCAGCCGAAAGGAAGTTATCAAGATGTCGAAACTCGTAGCCTTCGCCGCCATTCAGGGCGCCTACAATATAGTTCAGAAATCGGAAGGCGCCTATAAGCGCGCTTTGCAAAAATACGGCCCGGAGCAGAAGCTGGAATTCCCCAACACCGCCTACTACCTGCCCCTGATTTATTCCCTTTTGGGTATTCCGGTCAAGACCCTGGCCGACGCCAAAAGACCCCTGGAAGTCTGCCGGAGCCTCTTGCCCCCGCACGTCAAAATCCAGAATCACCTGCCCTACCTCGGGCCCCTGCTCGATGCCGGCATGGCCGCCATCCTGGCTGAGGAAATCATTGAGGCCATTCGTTACGTCGAAGACCCGGATTTCTATCTGGTCAGCGAGGATGTGGATCTGGAAAAGGGCAAGATCTGGCTCGGCGCGGCCGAGGACACCGTCTTCCGCAAGCGCGGCGTTCAGTTCGTGGACGGCTCGGCCCCCGGCTTTGTGGCCATCGTCGGCGCCGCTCCCAACCCGGAGATCGCCAAGATGATCGCTCTGGAATACCAGAAGCGCTCCATCTACACCTTTATGTGCGCCAACCAGAGCGGCACCACCTTCTCCGAGCAGCTGATTGAGGCCGGGGTGGAAATCGGCTGGAACACCCGCCTGGTGCCCTTTGGCCCCGATATTTCGGCGGCCGTCTTCGCCCTCGGCTTTGCCAACCGGGCCGCCATGGCCTTCGGCGGGGTCAAGCCCGGCGACTACCAGAAGATGCTCCTGTATAATAAAGACCGTATTTTCGCCTTTGTCAACGCCCTGGGCGAAGTTAACGCCGAGTGGGCGGCCAACGCGGCCGGCTGCGTCAACTGGGGCTTCCCGACCCTGGCCGACACCGACATTCCCCCCATCCTGCCCACCGGCGTCTGCACCTACGAGCATGTGGTGCCCAACATCGGCTACGACGAAATGGTGCAGCGCTCAGTGGAAGTGCGCGGCCTCAAGACCACGGTGGCCACGGTGGATATCCCCCTGGCTTACGGCCCGGCCTTCGAGGGCGAGCGTATCCGCAAGGGCGACTATCATGTGGAAATGGGCGGCGGTTCCAAAACCACCACCGTGGAGTGGGTTACCTCCCTGCCCATGGACAAGGTCGAAGACGGCCGGGTCGATGTCATCGGGCCGGGCCTTGACTCGGTCAAACCCGGCGGTTCCCTGCCCCTGGGCATCAAGGTCGAGGTGGCCGGCCGCAAGTTCCAGGAGGACTTCGAGCCCATTCTGGAGCGCCAGATTCACCACCTGCTGAACTACGCCCAGGGCCTGATGCACACCGGGCAGCGCGACATCGGCATGCTGCGCGTGTCCAACGAAGCCGTGACCAAGGGCTTCAAGCTGGAGCACATCGGGGTCATCCTGCACGCCAAACTCCATCAGGATTTCGGCGCGGTCTTCGACAAACTCCAGGTCAAGATCTACACTGACGCCAAGGAAGCCGACAAAGCCCGCGACCAGGCCCGCGAAGTTTACAAGCACCGCGACGCCCGCGTGGAGAACATGACCGACGAGACCACCGACATCTATTACAGCTGCACCCTGTGCCAGAGCTTCGCCCCCAACCACGTCTGCGTGGTCTCCCCGGAGCGGACGGGTCTGTGCGGGGCCTACAACTGGATGGACTGCAAGGCCAGCTACGAGATCAACCCCACCGGCCCCAACCAGCCCATTGAAAAGGGCGAGGTGCTGGACGCCAAGCTCGGCGTTTACAAGGGGGCCAATGAATTCATTGAAAAGGCTTCCCGCCAGGCCGTGCCCAATGTCTGTTTTTACAGCCTGGTCAACGACCCCATGACCACCTGCGGCTGTTGCGAGTGCATCGCCGCTGTTCTGCCGACCTGCAACGGCATTATGACCGTTCACCGCGACTACACCGGGGAAACCCCCAGCGGCATGAAGTTCTCCACCCTGGCCGGCACCATGGGCGGCGGGGCTCAGAGCCCGGGCTTTGTGGGCCACAGCAAGTATAACATCGTCCAGCGCAAATACCTGATCGGCGATGGCGGCCTGTTGCGGATGGTCTGGATGCCCAAGAGCCTGAAGGAAGAGTTCAAGGAAAAGATCGAGGCCCGCGGCGCTGAACTGGGCGTGCCCGACCTCTATGACCGGATCGCCGATGAAACCATTGGCCTGACCGAAGAGGAAATTCTGCCCTTCCTGACCGAAAAGAAACACCCGGCCCTGGAGATGGACGGGATTCTCGGCTAAACCAACCGGTTTCGGGTCGGCACCATAAAGCCGGCCCGAAACTGACCAATATTCCGGCCCCACCGGCCCAAAGTTCCCGAAGGGCTTGAGCGACCGCCGCTCGGCCCGCCCTTAATAAAACCTGAGTTAGGAGAAAAGAAATGGCATTAACCGGTATTCAGATCTTTAAGATGCTGCCGGGCACCAACTGCAAAAAGTGTGGCGCCGCCACCTGCCTCGCCTTCGCCATGAACCTGGCTTCCGGCAAGGCCGAATTGGATGCCTGCCCCGATGTTTCCGCCGAATCGCGCGAGAAGCTTTCCGCCGCCTCCGCGCCTCCCATCCGCCCCCTGATCATTGGCTATGGCCCCACGGCCACCAAGATCGGCGGCGAGACGGTGCTCTTCCGCCACGAGAAGACTTTCTACAACCCCACCGGCATTGCCGCGCTGATCAATGACAGCGAATCCGATGCCGATATCGCGGCCAAGGTCAAACGCTTTCAGAAGCTGCAGTATTTACGCGTTGGCCTCAACCTGCGGCCTGAGCTGGTCGTGGTCAAGGGCGGAGCCCGTCTGGCCGAAGCGGCCAAGGCCGTGGTGGACAACAGCGACCTGTCGGTTATCCTCTACAGCGAGGATGTGGCTGCCCTGAAGAAGGCCACCGACGCCCTGGCCGGCAAAAATCCCCTCATCGGGCCGGCCACCAAGGCCAACGCCGCTGATGTGGCCGCTCTGGCCAAGGAAGCCAAAGTTCCGGTCTGGCTGAAAGCGGTCAATATCGACGAAGTGGCCGAGCTGACCAAGACTCTGACCGCCGCTGGCATTAAAGATATCGTCATTGATTCCGGCGCCCGCACGGTCAAAGACGCTTTCACCGACTCTCTGGGCATCCGCCGGGCCGCCCTGGGCGGCAACCGCGACTATGGCTTCCCCACCATCGCCTTCCCGGTGGAGATCACCGACAACCTGGCCATGCAGACGGCCGTGGCCGCAGCCCTCATCGCCAAGTATGCCGGCGTGGTGGTGCTGTCTGACCTCGATGGCGCCTCGGTCTTTCCCCTGCTTCTGGAAAGACTGAATATCTTCACCGACCCGCAGCGCCCCATGACCGTGGTGCAGGATATTTACCCCATCAACAACCCCGACGAAAACAGCCCGGTGCTGGTCACCACCAACTTCTCGCTGACTTACTTCATCGTCTCCGGGGAAGTGGAAGGCTCCCGCGTGCCCTCCTGGCTGCTCATCAAGGATTCCGAAGGCCTCTCGGTTATGACCGCCTGGGCCGCCGGCAAGTTCTCCGGCGATGACGTGGGCATGTATGTCAAGAAGAGCGGCATTGCCGACAAGATCAAGCACAAGTCCATCATTATCCCCGGCTATGCCGCCGCCATTCTGGGCGATATGGAAGAGGAGCTCCAAGGCTGGAAAGTGGCCATCGGCCCGCGCGAAGCGGCCCACCTGCCCAAGTTCCTCAAAGAGTTCAAGGTATCCTGAGCTTCTTGGCCTGTATGACCCCGGCCGCTCCGGCGGCCGGGGCCGCCTGAACCGGCCCCTAGGGGCGGTTTATAAAATTTCAAAATAGCGAGAGGAAAAATTATGGCTGAAAAATATATGGTCACTATCGCCGAAAACCTCAATGTCATCAACAAAGGCGTGGGGGCCGGCTTTAAAGAGAAAGACCCCAAGCCCATCCGCGCGATGGTTGAGAATATCCTGAAAGCCGACCCTGACTACATTGATATCAACCTGGGGCCCGCCCGCAAAAACGGCGAGGAGCTGATGCCCTGGGTGGTCAACATCGTTCAGGAAATCACCGACAAGCCGGTGGTGCTGGACACCTCCAACATCGCCGCCATTGAGGCCGGTCTCAAAGTCTGTAAAAAGCCGGCTCTGATCAACTCCATTATGTGCCGCCCGGAGCGCTATGAAGTCATGTTGCCCCTGGTCAAGACCTACGGCGCCGACTATGTGGCCCTGATGTGGGGCCCCACGGGCATGGCCCGGGACGCCAACGAGCGGGCCGAGCTGACCACTGAGCTGCTTATGCACGCCCAGGGCCTGGGTATCCCGGTGGAGCGGGCCTGGGTTGACCCCATCATCACCCCGGTCAACATTCAGCAGAATCAGCTGATGGAGAATCTGGCCTTCTTTGAAATGCTGCCCGATATCGTCGGGGCCATCCAGCCCGACGGCCTGGCCAAGAGCACCAACGGCCTCTCCAACATCTCCAATGGCAACGCCGACCACCTGCGGCCCATCCTCAACCAGGCCTATCTGTGTATGCTCAAACGCAAGGGTATGTATAGCTGCATCGTGGACGCCTTTGACCCGGTCATCAACGACATCTGCAAAGGCAAGCTGCCCTGGTTCGTTGACCTGGTTTACGGCGTGATGGACGGCAAGGAATATGATCTCAGCACCCTGAAGAAAGAGGAAGTGGATGTCATCAAGACGGCCAGAGTCATCCTGGGCCACTCCCTGTTCAGCGAAAGCTGGCTGGACATCTGATCAGCCTGACTTTTCGAGTTGATTACCTCAAAACCCCCGCCCCGGCGGGGGTTTTGGGTTTAAGCAGTGGCGGAAACCACGCCGTCGGCAGGGCGCCTCTTCCACGGGAGAGGAAACAAGATGCCTCACCCGTTCTTAGTATTCCCCTCCCGTGGAGGTGTGGCCCGCGTAGGGCCGGGGTGGTTTCATCTTCCGCTGCGGCAAGCCTTGTGCTTTCTTTTAGCGTAAACGCTTAAAAAACCTCGACGTTAGAGAGGGTTGCAATGTTTGTCAGTGAATTGCTGAGGAACGGAGGACAAAAATGAGCACTCAAATTATCATAACCACCTCCCATAAGTGGATAATAATTCCTATATAAAACGATAGAATATAAAAAAATCCGGCTCATCCGCCCAAATTCAAATTTTATTGACTTTTCTCCCCTCTTATGGTTTAATTTTATCGGTACTAACTATACCCTAATGCGGTGCACGCCCGAAGCCGTGTTTTTTTTGCGAACCAGGGAACTGGCCAGGAAAACTGGCACGGCCGGGTGTGGACTGAATATAATACCGTCCGGAAATATGTCCGCAGATCATTAGAACTGTAGTTAGCGCCCGGCCTCTTTATAATATTGAGGGGCCATCAAAGCATGTAGGGGCGCTAAGTGGCGAACTTAATCTCCGGCATCCGGTTTGGTATAGTTAGCAAAGGCCTGGGTTACCTCTGCGCCCGGGCCCCACACCACTTTTCTTTCACCTCTATATCCAAAAATTTTAAGCTAAATCAAGCTGTTGAGATGGCCAATATCATACCCATCGACAATCAGCCATTCACTACCGCCGGGGAAGGGATGAGTTCCATGACTCAACAAAACAAATTATATTTGCGCTCACCAGGGATTCAGCAACTCTTGATAGCGCTTCTACCTGTCTGCGTGATATGGCTTTTTGTCTCCATTATTATGCCAAAAGTATCGTTAGCCTTCGTCATGGCAGTGACTCTGGTCTGTGCATTCCCGGTCGCCGGCGTGGCTGCGTATCTCCTTGTTGTTCGGAAAACCCGTCAAAGTCAGACTTTTAAACAGGGCGGATGGCTGGCTAAAGTGCTGGGTCTGCGATTTTGGGCTGTTTTCCTTATTTTTTTAGTAAGCATTTTTACTTCATTTTTTATGCTAATTCAGTTGGCCGGTTTAAGGATATTTGATTGGGCATTCATTATTCTGACGGCCCCTGTTTTTATTACTATATATCGCCGGACAAATTCCATTATGCGCAAGGAATCTGTGGAATGGTTGGTTCCAGCCAGGGCTTTGAAATTGACAACTTACCTGACACCGGTGATTATGCTTCTTCTTTATGGCTTGGGTTTAAAATATTTCGGGGGGATCCCTGTTTATGCCAGCTTGGATGAAGCCAGAGTATCCCAATTATTGCCCTTGGTCGCTTCCAATTCCGCTTTTCTACGTGAGAGTGCGGAATGGTCGATTTTGTTGGCCGGATATCGCGATTATGTTTTCGGTCAATTATCGGTCGCCAGCCAGTTGAACAGCCTGCTGTTATGTTTTTTAGGGTATGGGCTCGTTTTTACAAATATATGCGCAATACTTGGGTTCATCTTCTTGCCATCCCCTGAGTACCGCCGAATTTTTCTACCCTTGGTGGCCGATTCGAACCTGCCCCGTGTATCGCCACTAACTGTAAGTTTGTATGTGGCTGTTTTGGTCATGTTCATCCTGATGGCCTACCTGCCAGGCGTCGCTTGGCTGGAGCAGCAAGCTTTGATACCCCAAGCCGATGGCTCTGGTACTGTTGTTTCAAATGTGCGTCAGGCGACCCAAAATAAATTTGATCGATTGGTTATAGCAGTTGAGGGGACATTTTATGATGAACAAATTCTTGGGGAAATCGATAATTTACGCCGAGCCACCATTCGCGCCAGCGAAGAGGCTAAAAAAGCACTCACAGCTGAGTATAATGGAATTTTTGATAGGTATGAACGAAATATTGACTCCTATTTGGACTGGTATTACAGTCTGAGTGGAGAGTATACTCGTCTTGCCAAGCTGGTGCTTGGAGATATAGAAACATATATGATTGAAAAATTTACTGAAAATATAAGCAAAGGAGTGGATACCAATGGCCTGTCGCGTGTCCTTGACCGCTATAAAGGTGATGTGGACGAATTTAATGCGAGAATCCAGGAACTGCAAGAACGGTACAAAGTGAGAGAGGATATCGCCCAAGTCAAAGTGGTTCGCACTATGACAAAAAGCGAGTTGCTTAGCCCCTTTAAAGAAGCGCCAGAGTTGTTGAATTTAAAAACTCGTGTAGGCACAAGCATCGGTGGAGGTTTGGCTGCTGGTGCGGCCGCCGGAGTAATCGCTGGCAAAGTAGCTCAAAAAGCTACTTTCAAAATTGCCGCTAAAGCATTGTTTAAGGTTGCCGCCGCAAAAGGGGCAGGCATAGCTGGAACTACCGCCGCCGGTGCCGCCATTGGTTCTGTTGTTCCAGGGCCTGGAACAGCCGTTGGAGGAGCGGTAGGTTTGGTTGTAGGGACGGCTGGTTCTCTAATGTTTGAAAAAGGGCTTTTGATGTTAGAGGATGCCGTTAAACGTGAGGAATTTAAAGCTGAAATAAAGGCTTCCATTGAGGAACATAGGCGAGACGTGCTTTCTCAGTTTTGATTAGCCTATTAATCGTATTTGAAAGGACATTGAACAATGGAAAAGAAGATTGATTGGACAAAATTCCTTGACAAAACTGTTTCAGCAACAATGAAAACTATTGATATTTCAGGGAAAGTGTTAAATAAAGTAAATGAACTTACAAAGGATGCTACTGAAATAATACATACGCCCAATATAAAAGTAGCTGTTACCGGATTACAAAGTTCCGGTAAGACTGTCTTCATTCTATCCTTGCTTCAACACATTAAATATTTTCAAGCGGAACGTTTCCCATTAATAAAAGGTGATGACAAATATCAAATTCACGAGTTTAAAGAGTTGCCGGTTCCTTCTAATTTTGAACCGTTCCCATTTAAAGAAATGTGGACCAATGTGTTTGCTGCCCCGGAAGGCAAAGAATGGCCGAATAAAACTACTGAGACTTATCTTTATAGTGCCTCTTTCAAATATTCAGGCCAATGGTTTGCCAATGGTAAGATTAAAATGGATTTATTGGATTTCCCAGGGGAACGGTTTGCGGATGTCGAAATTGCCCGGAGTGAAGATTATGTCTCATGGTCAGATAAGATCATTGATCAATTGAAAGACGAAGAAAAAAACTACAATGGTAAAAAGAAAGTGGAAGACAAGAAGGAATATGTTAAAAAATATCTAGATGAGATAAAAGAAAATTCACTTTCGCGGCCTATACCACAATTTTGGATTGAATCATACAAAAAACTTATGACCTTATTGAAAATTGACATCCGCAGTAATTTTATTACCCCTTCCAGCTTTCTTTTGGATTACGAAAACAAGTCTATGTTTTCTGCGGAAAATGATGAGCCAAACAATGGCCGCGATAGGTTTTGTGGATTACGCAGTGGCGAATTTGTGCCATTACCGGCAGACATAAGAGATAAATACCCAGCAGAGGTAGCTGACATGGGGGAAAATTATTCGGTTTACAGAGAGAAAGTTGTTAAAAAGTTATTCGATTACTTAAATGAATGTAGCCATATAATTTTGACAGTCGACATTCTGGGTACGCTATATTTGGGTGTGCAACGTTATAATTCTTTAACTGATATTTTAATGTCGTGGGGGGAGATGTTCAAGCCTAATAAAATATTTAGTCTCTCCGAAAATTTAAAAAAATTAGCCGTAGTGGGTACGAAAAAAGATATGACCGTAACCGCTGATCACCCCAACATGAATCATCTCCTTGAGCAAATCAAAACAATGCTTGAGAGACAACATAAGAAAATAAAATACGCTTCATTTTGTGTGTCAGCTTGGCGTAGCACCACAGATGCAGAGAGATATCGATACTTAATAGGCAAACGAGCACGTCATCGTGCTGGAGAGACAATAGAACTTCGAGCAGACGGCCAAGAAGAATGGCCAATAGGGTACCCAGTTCCTAAGGAATGGCCAGCTGATTGGGATCCCGGGTATTTGGATCAAGACAAACCGAATGCGGAACCGAAACCGAAATTTGTCTACCCCCTGACTAAGCCAAGCCCAATTAAAAATACGAAGACCCCACCGGATCAATCCGGGATGGGGGATGTATTTCTCTTTATTGTTGACTAGTTCACCTGCTGGTAATCATTGAAGGAGGACGGATCAAATGACTGAAAATATGAATAAACAGGTAAGTAATGATAAAAACTATACTGATGATATATATGATGACGGCTCCCCTGTCTGTATGCCTATTAAACCAAACCCTCAGCCATCTTTAGCATGTGAAACTGGCAATACAGTGCCGTCTGAAACCATTGCAGTGAAAATTGAAAAAGATGAAGGCACTCATCGTGAAGGTGAGTGCGATGTAGATGTGCCAGATGCTCTTCCAATACAGGTTACAGGAGCCACCCACATACATAATCCTCCGAATGATCTGGATGGTAGCAACATTGACGATGTTAATTCAAATTTAGCATGTGAAACTGGCAATACAGTGCCACCTAAAATCATCGCAGTGACAATTGAAAAAGATGAAGGCACTCATCGTGAAGGTGAGTGCGATGCAGATGTGCCAGATGCTCTGCCAATACAAGTTACAGAGGCCTCTCACATATATAATCCTCCGAATGATCTGGATGGTAGCGACATTGACGAGGTTAATTCAAACGGCACAAATACCAAGTTGCGATTCAACTTGATTGTATTGGGTGCAATTGCAGTGTTGACTGCTTTTTTTGGGTTCTACATAAGTACCCAAGCGATTGGTGCTGTAGCCTTGGCTCAAACAATGCCAACTTGGGGGCAGGTATTATTTTTACCTCCTCTAACATTGTGCGGGCTTATTGTTATTCTGGTTTTTATAAGTTTTATCTGGTCATGGTATAAGTTGAACAACTTTATACAGATTAACTTAGGTGATATTCAGAAGTTAGCATTGCAGCGAGATACAAGGCAAGAAGCAAGACACCATTCGAGGGAGGCCAAAAACCGACTTCTGGCCTATCTGAAAAACTACCCGATACCGTCTGCACCGGATAAGCAAAGCCAATTTACTAAAGATAACACCACAAATTTGGAAAATGCCAGAAAGAAATTACTGGCTGAAGTTACAGACACTGGAGACTGGATCGATAAATTCAATAGCGAATTTCTGGCCCAGTTGGACACCATAGCTGATGCTAAAATAAAAGCTCAGGCAATTAAAGCAGGTGTTGCCGCTATGGCTTCACCTTTACCGCTATTAGACTCCATTCTTATTCTTGGTCTCTCTTTCGATTTACTGAAAGAATTGTGCAAAATTTATAATATTCGCATAGGGGGCTTGGCCCTGCCTTTTCTTTTTGGCAGAGTAATTCGTAACGCATTTATTGCTGATGTTACCGACGGAGCTTTGGATTTGTTAAGTGACGCAGTAGGTAGTAGCTTTTTAAATTTTGTAGGAGCAAAAGTGGCAGAAGGTGGTATAAACGCCATTTTCATGCGCCGACTAGGACGGTCAGCACAGGGTTTACTACGACCTGTAAAAAAATAGGCTATCCACCTGAATATTTGCTATCTTCACAGGGTATTTTCATGCCAAATTTTTACTGCGCCTATTGCGGCCACAGAAGCCCCAACATTCCCGCACTGACCAGCGGGGCTTGCCCCAAAAGCCCTAATGGAAAGCATATTCCCTATGAGGGCAGCGAAAAAAGCACCTATACCTGCAAGTATTGCGGCATAAAGAGCCCTCATATTTCAACCTTAACAGCGGGGAATTGCCCTAAAAATCCGGTCGGCAAGCACCACTTCCCAACCCTTTAGCAGATGAAAGGAGCATACAGTGGCCAATGATTCCCAAAGGATTTGCCCGGTTTGTGATTCATCGGTGAACAGTAATGCAGAAATCTGCCCGGTTTGCGGTTGCGACGAGGAGGGTGGGCCCCAAGACGAGGCCAAGGCCTTCGCCTGGTTCCAGCAGACGGCTGAAAAAGGTGAGGCCGAAGCTCAGGTTTGTCTGGGACTTATGTATGAGAATGGCCAGGGAGTTCCGCAGGACGAGGCTAAAGCCGTCTATTGGTATCAGCGGGCGGCTGACCAAGGTGATGCCTCTGCCCAATTTAATTTAGGCGTCATGTATGCTCATGGCCGGGGGCTGCCCCAGGATTATGGCAAGGCCGCCTATTGGTGGGAGAAAGCCGCTGAGCAGGGCGAGCCGGATTCCCAGTTTAATTTGGGCTTTCTATATGCTACCGGCAAGGGCGTGCGGATAAGCGAAAGCAGAGCGGCCTAATGCGGGAAGCCGATATTTCTATTCGGGAAGCATTGGAATCGTGCATCAATGAGAATTTTAACGGCGACCTGAAAACAGAATTCTATGCCGCGCTTCGCAAGATAGTAGCCGATTATTACGCCGATAAGCCAAATCAGAAAAAAGAAAGAAAGCGCGATACCCGCCGGGTAGGAAAACTTATCGGGCAGTTAAATATACTAAAAGTTTTATACTATAGCCCATAAAAGGATTATGAACGATCATCCAGGATTTCATTGAGGTCTGCAACGAAAGGGCTGGCCCATCACTCCAGAACATCGCCGGTGAGGCTGAAACAGCCATCCATTTGCAGGGGGGCCAGCAACTGGCTGACCACTGCTTTGGCTGCCTCGGTCTCGCCCCGGGCCAGATGGTTCCGGAGGGGCTCAGAGGCCACCACGCATTTAAACAGGCTGCCTCGGGTATTGGTGGGCAGGCCCGAAGACATGATCATCGGCCTCAGAGCGGCCATCAGCCTGGTTAGCGGGCCGTATTCCGGGCCAAACATTTCCGACAGCCTGGCGGCGGCCGAGGCGGCCAGGGCCGGGCTGGCCCCGCCGGTGGTCACGGCTATCTGAAAATCTCCCCGCTCGACCACGGCCGGCAAAATGAAATCAGAGGCCTCGGGATCATCGGCCACATTGACCCAGCAGCCCCGGCCCCGGGCTTCTTCAGCCACTTTCCGGTTAAAAGCCGGGTCAGAAGTGGCCAGGAAAACCAGGGGCAGACCCTCCAGCAGTTTCGGGGTGTAATGGGCCGACATTTCTAGCCGGCCGCTCTCGGCCAGGCGGGTTATATCCGGGCTCGGATTGGGCTCCACGAGACGAATCCGGGCGCCGGCCAGGAGTATTTTGGCCAGTTTACGGCGGCCCACCCGACCGGCACCGACCAGGAGCGTGAGGCGCCCTTTAAGATTCAGACTGATGGGAAACATATCCATATAATATCCCAATTGGCGGTGAATCACAAGTCTCCCGCCGGCGCCGGCCGGCTATAAAATTTGCCCCGGCCCGCCCGGTCTGCTATAATATAAACAGTGGAATGACCTTAAATGAACGCGGTAGTCATCAACCTGCCTTACGCCGGCGGCGGAGCGCCGCCGCCGGTGGCTAAACATCTGAATCTCGCCCCCGGGGAATGGCAACTGGAGCATTGGCGTCTGACCGACCCCTGTCTGGCCGAGGTGCTCAGGTTGGCGGCCGCCCCGGAAGCCCGGCCCCCCCGGCCAGTAGTGGTCAACCCCTGGAGCCCGCTGGTGGCCGACCCTTGGGGGCTGTGGGCCGCTGAGCTGGCCTCCGCCGGCGATCAGCCCGAGCCCGGCGGAGCGGCTATTTTGTCCCGGACTACGGCCGGGAAGGCCATCACTTGGACCGAGGCGGAGCGGGAGGTCATCTTTGGCCGCTCAGTGCGGCCTTTTTACGCCCAAATTGAGGCGGCGGTGGCCGAGATGCTGCAAATTGCCCCCCTGGTTCTGGTGATTACGCTGCGCTCTTACAGCTCCCGGCCTTTCGCCTTTGAGCGAAACCGGAAATTCCCCCGGCCCCAGGTTTGCGTGGGGGCGCGGAGCGGCCTGACCCCTCCCGGCCTGGCCGACTTGGCCGGCGATGTTTTTCTGGCCTGTCGCTGGTGGCCGGAGCTGTCCTGGCCCCAGGCCGGAGGGGCCTGTCTGCCGCCATCACTGGCCGGTCGGCCCCGGGTGCGGGCTCTGGGCCTGTCCCTCTGCCGTTCGCTCTACATGGATGAGGACACCGGCCGCCCCAAACCGGCGGCCGCCGGTGTGGCCCGGGTTTTGAGCACTGTTTTCAATATTTTAGACCAGGAATTGAGCCGGGTGAGCCAACTGCGTCTCGATCGGGCCAGACCCAAGGATTCTCCGGTCATCAAGGCGAATCAGCTATGATTATACTGACCATCGATACTGACTGGGCTCCGGAAGAGGCCACCGGGGCGGTTTTAGAGAAAGTCCGGGCCCTGGGGGTCAAAGTGACCGTCTTCTTTTCCACGCCCTCAGCCGTTACCGAGGCTCCCTGGCCGCTCCTGGAAATCGGCTGCCACCCGGATCTGTCCCGCCGCCAGGGGCAATCTCAACCCGACGGTGGCCTCGCCATGGCTACGCTGGCCGATGACGCGGCCGTGGACGCGGCTGAGAGCGGTATTTTGAGCGACTACCGCTCAGCCTTTCCCCGGGCCCGGGCTATCAGGACTCACCGTTTCTACTGGCACTCCGACCTCTCCCGCAACCTGGTCAAAAACGGCTTTGTCCACGACAGCTCCATGATTATGCCCTTTCACCCCGGTTTGCAGGGCTTTAAAGTGGGGAAACTGACCCGCTGGCCGGTCTGGTCCAGCGACCACCTGCATCTGGCCCGCCACCTGCCTTTAGACCGGCTGGCCCTGCCCAACCTGGAGTCGCCGGGCCTGAAAATTTTTTGTTTCCATGTGGCCTATCTCCACTTAAATGTGGCCAGCCTCAGCGAGTTCAACATGGTTAAGACCCGGCTGGCCGATGGCCGGGGCCGGGAACCGGTGGCCTCCGGCCCCGGAGTCTGGGATTTATTTGAAAAGCTGGCCGCCAGAGTTTTAGAGGAATCCCCGGGGCGGTGGCTCAGCGAGATACCGCCGGAATTTATCGTCAAGGGGCCATCGGCATGAACATTATCCCGCCGGAGATGGAAGTCCTCACCCCCCTGGAGCCGGAATCCCTGCTGGCCCGGCTGGAGCGGGCCGGCCGCATCTGCTACAAATCCGAGGGCCGCATCACCGGCCACTCAGCCAGAGCTTTTGTCCGGACCCTGATGCAAAGCGGCCACCACTCGGTCATTGAACATGAGAGTATCTCGGTGAGGCTGGTCTGCGACCGGGGGGTGACCCACGAGCTGGTGCGGCACCGGCTGGCCTCTTTCAGCCAGGAGAGCACCCGCTACGTCAATTACGGCCGGGGCAACAGCGACCGCCGGGGGCTGGAGATCATCAAGCCCCTCTTTTTTGAGGAGGGTTCGGAAAAATACCGCCTCTGGCGGTCGGCCATGGAGGTGGCCGAGGCGGCCTACCTGGCTCTGACCGCCGCCGGGGCCACGGCCCAGGAAGCCCGGACAGTGTTGCCCAACAGCCTCAAGACCGAAATCGTCATGACCGCCAACCTCCGGGAGTGGCGCCATGTGCTGGCCCTGCGCTGCGGCCCGGCCGCCCACCCCCAGATGCGGGAAATTATGAAAATGGTGCTGGCCCGCTTTCAGGAACTCTTGCCGGAAATTTTTGGCGATCTGGCCTGAACTGCCGGCTTGGGATCTTTCAGCGTTCGAAAAATTCAGGCTTTTGAGGCAGGGTCTCCACCATGAAACAGTCGCCCACCGCTTCGCCGTCCACCACCACGCCCCGGCCTTTTTCATTCACCCAGAGAATGACCAGGCAGGCGAAATGTTTCCCCGGCTGGCTCGGATCCAGAGGACTGTTGGCGTAATACGATTTATTTTCCGCATCCTCTTGGCCCGCTTTTTTGCCCTTCGAGGCCTTGGCCGGCGTGGGGGCGGGCAGCACATTCAAGAGGCCCCGCTGGCGAAAGCCATAGGCGACTTCCTCGCCGTTGTCGCCCATCTGCTGCATGGGGAACCCCCACAATTCTTTCAGCTCTTTGCGGGTTTTGCCCAGAGAGCCCTGATAATTCCGGTCAAAGGCCTGACGGGCCATGGCCATATCAGCTTCGGTGACCGGGCCGCCAGTTGGTTTAACGGCCGGGGGCGGCGTTGGCGCCGGTAGTGGCGCCGGTAGTGGCGCCGGCGGTTCGTCCTTCAGCTGTGATGGAGCCGGCCGCCGGGGAGGCTGGTTGGCTCCCTGGCGCTCCGGCAATTCAATAGTCGTGACTTTTTTCTCGTCATCAACCCGCCGGCCCCGTTTCTCGGCGGGCGGCTCCGCTTGGTTCTGGTCGTAGTTAGGCGTCGGCGCATAGCCCGGGTCGTTGGGCCCGCCCCAGTGGTATTGCATGGCCTCGGTTTGGGCCGGGGTCAAAGGCTCCGGCGAGCGCACCTCCACCGGCCTGGGGCGGGCTATCGCCGGCCCGGCCACCGCCAGCAGCCAAACGGCCAGAGCGGCCGCCGCCATACTAGTAATTTTCATCCTTTACCCTCAATCAAACAGACTTTTGCCCCCGGCCGGGGGCGTCAGCGACAGGTGGCTGTAAGCTTTCAGAGTGGCCACCCGGCCGCGGGGAGTGCGGTGGATAAAACCTTCCTGCACCAGGTAGGGCTCGTAAACTTCTTCGATGGTATTTGATTCCTCAGCCACCACGGTGGCCAGCGTTTCCAGACCCACCGGCCCGCCGCAGAAATTTTCGCAGATAACCGAGAGGATACGGCGATCCAGGTGATCTAGGCCCGAGCTGTCCACATCGAGCATTTTCAGGGCCAGGTCGGCCACCTGGCGGTCAATGAGGCCATCGGCCCTGACTTCGGCGTAATCCCTCACCCGCCGCAGGAGGCGGCCGGCGATGCGGGGCGTGCCCCGGCTGCGGCGGGCTATCTCCAGAGCCCCCTCTGGAGTAAGTTTGGCCTTTAACAGGTCAGCCGCCCTGGCGACAATCAGGGCCAGTTCCTCCGGCTGGTAAAAATCCAGCCGCAGTTGGATGCCAAAGCGATCGCGGAGGGGCGGCGTCAACAGGCCCACCCTGGTGGTGGCCCCGACCAGGGTAAAGGGCGGCAGATCCAGCCGCACTGAGCGGGCGCCGGCCCCTTGGCCGATCATCAGGTCGAGCTTGAAATCCTCCATGGCCGGGTAGAGTATTTCCTCCACCACCGGGCTCAGACGGTGTATCTCATCAATGAACAAAATGTCGCCGCGCGCGAGATTGGTCAGGAGAGCGGCCAGGTCGCCGGGCCGCTCAATGACCGGGCCGGAAGTGCTTTTAAAGCCTTTCTTCAATTCCTGGCTGAGTATCTGGGCCAGAGTGGTCTTACCCAGGCCGGGGTGGCCGTGAAAGAGGGTGTGATCCAGGGATTCGTCCCGGCTGCGGGCCGCTTCAATAAAGACGGTCAGCTTTTCTTTCAGAGACGGCTGGCCCATGAAATCGGCCAGGGTTTGGGGCCTCAGAGCCTTCTCCAGAGCCGCCTCGGGGCCATCGTCCAATGGCCGGGGGCTAAGGATGTCGTCGTCCCGCTCCATCTTTATTTAACCCTGGTCAGGGTTTTGAGGGCTAGGCGGAGCACCTGGCCCAGGTCACCCTCCGGGCCGCTCTCACTGCGGGCCAGCCGGGCCGCCTGCCGGGCCTCGGCCGGGGTATAGCCCAGGTTGAGCAGGGCGGAGACGGCTTCGTCCTCTTCGCCCGGGGGGCTGGCCCCCAGGGCCGCCTCGGGCGGGCTCGCGCCCATTTTCAGCTCCTCCTGGTTCAGCCCGGCCAGGGCGGCCAGCCGGGGAGCCTTGTCTTTCAGCTCCACCATCAGACGTTCAGCTGTTTTGGCCCCTATGCCCTTAATCCCGGCGATAGCCGACAAATCACGGGTCATCAGGGCCCGGGCCAGTTCGCCCGGCTCCAGAGCCGAGATGATGGTCAGGGCCAGCTTGGGCCCGACGCGGTTAACCGCCGTCAGGGCCAGAAAGCTCTCCCTCTCCAGGCTGGTCAGAAAGCCGTATAAATCCCACGACTCCTCCCGAATCAGGAGCTTGGTGAATAGGGCCACCTCGGCCGGGGGCTCGGGCAAACCGAGAAAAGTCCCCAGGGGCACGGCCAGCTCATAGCCCAGGCCTCCGGCCTCCACCACTGCCTGGCCGGGCTTTTTGCTGACCAGCCGGCCTTTGAGATGAGTAATCATATGTCGCCCGTTCGGTCTCTTTTAGTCATACTTTTCCCGTATAGCTCAAGGCGGCGAGGTCGCTTTCCGACATGGAGCGCCAACCGCCCCCTCGTCCGCCGCCGGAGCGGCCGCCGGGTAAAAGGCTGGCCCAGCGGCCCTGGCTGGCGTGGCAGATGGCCACGGCCAGGGCGTCGGCCGCGTCCGGGGCCAGCGGCTCATGAAAATTCAACAGCTCCGAGACCATGCGGGCCACCTGTATTTTCTCCGCCTGGCCGTAGCCGGCCACCGTATTTTTTACCAGCCGGGGCGCGTATTCAAACACTTCCGCCCCGGCCTGGGCGGCGGCCAGGAGCACCACTCCCCGCACCTGCCCCAGCTTCAGGGCCGAGCGGAAATTTTTCCCCAGAAAAACATCCTCCACCGCCACGACCTGGGGTTGGTAGCCGGAGGCCAATTCCGTCAGGCCGTGGTGGATATGGGCCAGCCGACGGGGCAGGGGCCAGGCGGCCGGAGGCGAAAAGCGGCCCTGGGCCACCAGGGTGAGAGCGGCTCCGGCTGACTGAATCAGGCCGTAGCCGGTGTGCTGGCTGCCGGGATCAACCCCCAGGATGAGGGTTTGCGGCTTCAGGCCGGCCACCAGGGTTTATTCCAGCTCTGTGGCCGCTTCATCGGAGAAGTCGAGATTGCTCCAGACCTTCTGCACATCGTCCAGATCATCCAGGGCTTCCAGGAGTTTCATGGCGCTGGACAGGTTTTTGCCTTCCAGCTCCAGGTTGTTGGAGGGGACGAAGGTGATTTCAGCGGTGGAATATTCCAGGGCGGCCTTTTCAAAGGCTTCCTTGACCGTCTCGAAATCACCGACGGCCGTATGAATTTCCACTGTCCCGCCGCCGTCATCAATGACATCTTCGGCTCCGGCCTCCAGGGCCACTTCCATGGCCTGCTCCTCGGTGACCCGGCCGTCTTCAAAGACGATGGAGCCTTTTTTGGCGAACATCCAGGCCACCGAGCCCGGCTCGCCCAGGTTGCCGCCATATTTGCTAAAAGCGTGGCGCACTTCCGAGGCGGCCCGGTTTTTGTTATCGGTCAGCACTTCCACCAGGATGGCAACACCACCCGGGCCGTAGCCTTCATAGACCATTTCTTCTGGAATGGGGCCGTTGGTATCGCCGGTGCCCTTCTTGATGGCGGTCTCAATGTTGGTCTTTGGCAGATTTGCCGCACGCGCCTGT
>JAISJK010000018.1 GCA_031261565.1 Candidatus Adiutrix sp.
TCAACTTGTAGCCTTAATTCGGGTTAGATTCAGCTTTCTTTTGGCTGTCGATCCGTAGCGCTTTGCACTTGCGTGCGCATCAGTAATATGGCATTATTGACCCAGCGTGAACGGTTACGTTATTATCAACCGGGGAGGCGTTGGCACCATCGGACGCAATCGGTGGGTCATTGGTCGGTGCATATAAATTCATTCCAGGAGGTAGGCTTGGATCAATCAAAGCTGCACCGCCTGGTATTGTATAGTTGGCATCGTATAGACTTCCGTCCAGGACGATGTCCGCCGCCCCAGCCGGCAAAGGCATGAATATCAGAGAAGCTGAAAAAAGAAGAAACGCGGCCTTTTTGGCGGCGCGGCGGCCCAGGCCACGCTTTCCCGCTGGCGGCAAAGGCGGCTGTAAATCTGTCTTAAAAGTCATAACTAATCTCCTTGTTGTTTAGAAACAAACAACGCCCCCGAAAGACCCGGTGCGATTCTTTCGGGGGCGAGTAAAAAAGCAAAAAACGGCGCAACCTCCCAATGGAGGCTGCGCCGGCCCAAAAAATCAAACCTCTAAAATTTTTCTCGCACGCACGGGAAAAACCACAGTCAGCCCGGCTGAGGAGCCACCGATCAGCAGCGTCTTCTCTAACGCACGCGCGAGAAAAATAAGTGTTATATAAATGACTTAGAGAGAGAGAGAGAGAGAGAGAGAGAGAGAGAGAGAGAGAGAGAGAGCAATATCCGTGCCATCACCGACTGGTTCGGCCTATTTTTTAGAGAAGAAAAAAATTTATTTTTTAACGGTTGCATCGGCTCCTGCTCTCGTCAAATCGCCAAGTCAATTTCGCCAGATTATTGGCGCACTTATGCTGAAATTAAACATCAAGTCACCGCTAATATAGCACATTTTAACCACCTTTGCCAGAAAAAAATTAGCCCGGCCCTTTCCCCCTTTCCGGCCACCTGGATTAATAGGGTGATTTTCTGTATACTGGCCACGGTCGAAATCAATAAAGCAAAGGCTTTTACTTTTATGGACAACAATCCGCTGGAATCAGGCCAGCCCGGCCGGCCGGAGTTCCCCGGTCTCACCGGCCCGGAGGTGCTGGAAAGCCGCCGGCTCCACGGGGCCAATGTTCTGACTCCGCCCCCCCGGTCGCCCTGGTGGAAGCTCTATCTGGAAAAGTTTAAAGACCCCATCATCAGGATTCTCCTGGTGGCGGCCGTCATCGCACTGGTGGCCGGCCTGGTCGAGGGGCAGTTTACCGAGGGCATCGGCATTATCGTGGCCCTGCTGCTGGCCACGACCCTGGGCTTCATCAACGAATACAAGGCCGGTCAGGAATTTGACGTCCTCAACCAGGTCTCTGACGACGAGCCGATCAACCTCATCCGCGCGGGCCGCTACACCTCCGTGCCCAAGCGGGAGCTGGTGGTGGGGGATGTGCTGGCCCTGGAGCAGGGGCAGGAAATCCCGGCCGATGCTGAGGTGCTCTCTTCGGTTTCCTTTCAGGTGAGCGAGGCCTCCCTCACCGGAGAATCAGTCCCGGTGACCAAACAGCCCCCGGCCCCGGCCCGGGAGGATGACGCCGGCCTGGCCTATCCCCGTCATCAGCTTTTGCGCGGCACTTTCGTCACCGATGGCCACGCCCTGGCCCGCGTCACCGCTGTGGGCGACCAGTCGGAGATAGGCCAGACGGCCAGGGCGGCCACTGAGGAAACAGATACGGAGACGCCGCTCAACCGCCAGCTGGCCAAATTGGGCCAGGCCATCAGCCGGGTCGGGTTCAGCGTGGGGGGGCTGATTTTTGTGGCCCTGTCTGTCCAGGCCTATGTGACCGGCCAGTTGCCTATAACGCCCGACGACTGGCGGCCGGCCAGCGCCGCTCTGGAGCTGCTGAGCTATTTTATGGTGGCCGTGACCATCATTGTGGTGGCCGTGCCCGAGGGGCTGCCCATGAGCGTGACCCTCTCCCTGGCCTACTCCATGCGCAAAATGACTGCGGCCAACAATCTGGTGCGCCGGATGCACGCCTGCGAAACCATCGGTGCGGCCACGGTCATCTGCTCGGATAAGACCGGGACCCTGACCATGAACCAGATGCGGGTGGCCAATCTTGATTTCTCCAGCCGCCCCGAGGAAGGCGGAAAAGACAGCCTCGAATGGCGCCTGACCGCCCAGGCCATCTGCGCCAATTCCACCGCCAACCTGGGGCTGGACAGCCAGGGCCGGCTGACGGTCGCCCTGGGCAACCCCACCGAGGGTGCCCTGCTTTTATGGCTGGCGGATCACGGGGAGAACTACCAGGATCTTCGGGCCGGCTTTGACCTGGCCGGTCAGCTCACCTTTTCCACCGAGCGCAAATACATGGCCACCATTGGCTCCGGTCTGCTGACCGGCGGCCTGACCCTGTATGTCAAAGGGGCCCCGGAAATAGTGCTGTCCCGGGCCAAAGCCCGGCGCCGGCCGGACGGCCGGGTTGAGGAGCTGGGCCCGGCCGACCGGGAAGCCCTGCTGGCCGCCCTGCGGGGCGAGCAGGCCAGAGGCATGCGCGCTCTGGGCTTTGCCTACCGCCTGGTTGAAAGCGGCGGGGCCGCAGAATACAGCGGGGAAAAGATTCAGGCCCTGGTGGAGGAAGGCGAGCTGGTCTGGCTGGGCTTCTTTGCCATTGCCGACCCGGTCCGGCCGGAAGTGATCGGCGCGGTTCGCGACTGCGCCCGGGCCGGGGTGACGGTGAAAATGGTCACCGGCGACAACCAGGCCACGGCCCGGGAGATCGCCACGGAAATCGGCATGATCCAGGCCGGGGACGACCGGCCCGGCCTGGTGGTCACCGGCGATGAATTCATGAGCCTGGATGACCAGCGGGCCGAAGAGGTGGCCGGCTCTCTCCGAATCATGTCCCGGGCCCGGCCTCTGGCCAAACAGCGGCTGGTGACCCTGCTTCAGAAGCGGGGCGAGGTGGTGGCCGTCACCGGCGACGGCTCCAATGACGCCCCGGCCCTGAACCACGCCGATGTGGGGCTGGCCATGGGCATCACCGGCACCTCGGTGGCCAAGGAGGCGGCGGACATCATCCTGCTGGATGATTCCTTTGCCACCATTGTCCAGGCCGTGATGTGGGGGCGCTCTCTGTATCTGAATATCCAGCGGTTTATTCTCTTTCAGCTGACCATTAATGTGGCGGCTATGGGCGTGGCTCTTTCCGGGCCTTTCCTGGGCATCCAGTTGCCCCTGACCGTCACCCAGATGCTGTGGGTGAATCTGATCATGGATACTTTCGCCGCCCTGGCCCTGGCCTCGGAGCCGCCGGACTGGAGCGTCATGCGCCAGCCCCCCCGCGACCCGGAGGCCTTTATCGTCACCCCGGCCATGGCCAAATTTATCTTTATCGTGGGCGGCCTTTTCCTGGCCCTGTTCCTGGGGCTGGCCCTGGGTTTTAAAGAGAGTTTCCCCATGGAGACCGAAACCCCGGCCGGCCGCCACAATCTCTCCATCTTTTTCAGCGTCTTTGTCTTTCTTCAGTTCTGGAACCTGTTCAACGCCAGAATGCTGGGGCTGAACCGCCCGGCCTTCTCCAGATTATCGGAAAGCAAAATCTTCATGCTGATCCTGGCGGCCGTGGGCCTGGGCCAGATTCTCATGACCCAGTTCGGCGGCGAGGTCTTCCGCACAGTGCCCCTGTCCGCCCGGGAGTGGCTCTGGATCATCCTCGGCACTTCTCCGGTGCTGTGGATTGGCGAGATCATCCGCTGGCGCCAGAGGTCATGAAGACTTTTCTGAATCTGGTCGAGCCGCCGGGCTACCCCCTCCTGCTGGCCGCTCATCCCCCCGAGGGCTTTGAGGTTCTGGAGGGGGCCGGCGGCCTGCCCCTGTTCAAAACTTCGCTCGATCTCCTGACCACCCTGGAGGCCGCCACCCGCCGCCGAATAAAAAAGTGGCCCCTGTTCCCCCTCTGGTCCGGCCTTTTACAGTGGCCGGCCTGCTTCGCGGGCAGCCCCATTACTGAATACGCCCCCCTGCCCGTTGGCCTGGGGCCGGAGGAGCTGCTGGACAGCTTAATTGAGCAGGCCGGGAGCTGTTCCCTGGCCATCGTCAAGGATCTGCCCAGGGACTCGCCTCTATTGAGCCCGATGGAAAATGACCTAGCCCAAAAGCTGGTGGAGGCCGGGGTCAGGCGGGGCTTTTTCGAGCTGGCCGGTCAGGCCCTGGCCTATGTGCCGATTGATTTCAACCATCGCGATGATTATCTGGGGCGGCTGTCAGCGAGCCGGCGGAAGGATTTGCGGCGGAAGCTGAAAACCGCCGCCGCCCTGACCATTGAAGTTCTGGAGCCGGGGGCGGACTTCTGGGCCGACGAGGCGGTGGTGGACGAGTTTTACGCCCTGTATCTGGAAGTCTTCCAGCAGAGCGATATTCACTTCGACCTCCTGAGCCGGGGGTTTTTCCAGAGCCTGCTGCGGGGGGGCCACCCGGGGCTGGTGGTCATCTACCGCCACCAGGGCCTGACGGCCGGCTTCAATATCTGCCTGATCCACCGGGGAGCCCTGATCGACAAATACATCGGCTTCCAATATCCTCTGGCCCGTCAATTGAATCTCTACTTCGTCAGTTGGCTGCACAACCTTGAGCTGGCCCGCTCAAGAGGGCTGAAAGTGTATATCGCCGGCTGGACCGACCCGGAGGTCAAGGCCGCCCTGGGGGCCAGGTTCACTTTCACCCGCCACCTGGTCTGGGTCAAAAATCCCCTGAAGCGGGCTCTGCTCCGCCCTCTCCGGGGCCTCTTCGAGTCTGACCGGCGAACCCTGGAATCGCTATGACCTGGACAGCCCGGCCGCCTTTTATCCTGGACCTGGACGGCTCAGTCGGCCAACTGGCCGAGGACGAAATCCGCCGGCCGCTTCAAGCCTGGCAGGAAACCCTTCGCTTTGGCTGCGGCCTGAGCGCGCTGGAGCGGTTTGAAGAGCGCTTAAACCTGCCGCCCGACCACGGCTGCCTCTTCCTCGGCAGCGGCGACTACCACCACCTCTCGCTCCTGCCCCTCCGGCAATTATCACGGGCCGGCCAGAAGTTTGATTTGGTGGTTTGCGACAACCACCCCGACAATATGCGCTACCCCTTTGGAGTTCACTGCGGTTCCTGGATCCGCCGGGCCGCGCAACTGGCCGGGGTGCATCATATTCACGTGCTGGGCATCACTTCCGGCGACATTGGCTGGCCCCACGCCTGGGAAAACAATCTGGCCCCCCTCCTGGCCGGCCGCCTGACCTACTGGAGCATCGGGCAGGGGGCTCCCTGGCTGAAGCTGCTGGGTCACCCGGGCCGTAGCCGCTGCCTGGCCACGGCCGATGATCTGCTGGCCGCCTTCACCGCCGAACAGACCGGGGCGGGGAAGATTTACCTGTCCATCGACAAAGATGTGTTTGGGGAAGAGGTGGTCAAAACCAACTGGGATCAGGGCCTCTTTGAAAAAAAGCACCTGCGGCGACTGATCGGGGCCTGCGCCGGACGGTTGGTGGGGGCGGACGTCACCGGCGAGATTTCAGCCTACGCCTACCAGGGCCTTTTTAAAAGGCTGCTGACCAGGTGGGAAGATCAGGCCCCGCCGGAGCCCTCCCTGATGGCCGCCCGGCAGCGCCGGCAGCAGGACTTGAACCTGGAAATTATGGCTCTCCTGCACAGCGCCGGCCGCTAATCAGAGGAGTCCCGGGCCAGGCACAGGACGCCCAGCATAATCAAGAGCCCGCCCAGAGCTTTTAAGCTGGTCAGGGGCTCATTAAACAGCCAGATGGACAAAAGGGTGACGCTGACAATCTCCAGATGGGAAGCGGCGAAAGACGGCCCCACCGGCGCGTGCCGGAGCAGGGTCATCCAGGAAATGAACGACCCCAGATACCCGCCCAGGGCCAGGTAAATCCAGCCGCTCCGGAGAACCCGGGCCAGCCAGACCAGGCTCAGCTCCACGGGCAGGGCCTGACCTCCGGCGTATTTCATGCTGATCTGGGTCAGGGTGTCGAAGATCAGCAGGCACAGAAAGCCGGTTAGATAAAATCTCTTGCTCATCATGGCCGTCATTAGGGTCGTCCCTGGCCGCTGAGGCCCACCAGGGCCACGCCCGCAGTCACCAGAACCAGGCCGGCCAGCCGCCACCGGGTCAGCTTTTCAGCGAAAAAAATCCGGCCGGCCACCATAATGGCCACGATGTTGATGGAGGCCAGCATCACCCCCATGGACAGATCCACCAGGGACAGAAAAGCCACCCAGCAAATAAATTCCCCTATATAGCAGAGTACGCCCAGCCAGATCCAGGGATGGCCGGCCATATCTCTCCAGTTGTCCAGGCCGGAGTGGGCCGAACTCTGGACGGCGGCGGCCTTGAAAGAAAGCTGCCCGGCCGTGTCCAAGGTGATGTTGACCACCCAGATGATAATGGCCAGAGCGCTCATTTCGCTTTGGGGTCGCTTGCTTTGGGCCCGCGCCCGCCCCTCACCCAGTATCGGCGCTTGGACAGGCCCTTCAGCAGATCGGCCGGCCGGCGCTCCTGAAATTCGCCGGCCAGGGCCAGCCCGGAAATCAGGTCGGGGTCTTTGGCTTTAGCGGCCAATTCCCTTTGCTCGTCGGCGGTGAGCTGATCGAAGAAATACCGGGCCGACTCAAAGCCGACTTTTTGGCGCTCCTGATCAATGGTGATCATGTGATAGCTTGATTCCAGGGCCACCAGACGGCTCGGCCCCCCAATGTGTTTTTGGATATAGAGGGCGTTGCGGATGCTGGCGATGTCGTCATCCCGGGCGTGAATCAGCAGAGTCGGGGTCTTCAGGCCGGGCAGGCCGGCTTTGGCCAGATCGACCAGTCGCCACAGCTCCCGTAAGGATTGGCCCGGAGTGCCGGAAAAACCGGCCAACGAGGCATCGCCGCTCATCATCAGGGCGTGAATCCGGGCCCGCAGTCTATCATTTTTTAGGCCGTAGGGATAATTTTCCTCAAAGCGGTAGCGCCGGCCGAGGTAAGGCAGGCGCAGGATCAGGGGCAACAGAAAACTCAGCCGGGGGATGCTCCAGCCGTCCCAGCGCAGGGTGGTGGAATACAGGCCCAGGCCCCTGAGCTGTCCGGGCCGGCTCTGGGCCAGGCGCAGGCTGAGCACCGCCCCGGCGGATATGCCGCCGGCGAAAATGGCGTCCGCGTGTTTCGACAAGGCCTGAAAAGCTTTATCCACACTGCCGAGCCAGTCGCGCCAGGTGGTCTGAAGCAATTCCGCTTCGCTGGAGCAATGCCCGGCCAGGAGGGGGCAGAAGACCGTGAAACCGTAACGGTTCAAATCCCTGGCCAGGGCCGACAATTCCTTCGGGGTGCCGGTCAGACCGTGGATCAGCAGGACGCCGATGCGGCTGCCCGGATAGATCAACCCCAGATTGGCCAGCTCCTCCATCATTACCGCCGCCTTTTATTTTCGGGTGACCCGCCTAAGCACCTCGTCCAGCAGACGGAAGCCCAGATCAATCTCGTCCCGGCTGATGTCCAGAGACGGGGCCAGGGTGATGACATTTTTGTAATAGCCGCCCACGTCCAGCACCAGGCCGTATTTACGGCCATTCACTTCCAGATCGCCTTTGATGGCTTCGTCAACGATGCGATCCATCATGGCCTTGTCCGGGGTGAAGCCGTCTTCGGCGCATATTTCGGCCCGGAGAGCCAGGCCCAGGCCGTCCACATCGCCGATGATGGCGTAGCGATCTTTCAGGTCTTTAAGCCCCTCCAGGAAATATCGGCCGCTCTCCCTGACCCTGGTTTCGTAATCAATCTCCTCCAGCATCTTCATGGTTTCCAGAGCCACGGCCGTGCCCAGGGGATTGCTGGCAAAGGTGGAATGGGTCGAGCCGCAGGGAAAAACTTCGGGGGAGATCATCGCCTCTTTGGCCCACAGGCCGGCCAGCGGGTTCAGGCCATTGGTCATGGCCTTGCCGAAGACCAGCACATCCGGGGTGACGCCAAAGTTTTCTATCCCCCAGAATTTACCGGTGCGGTAAAAGCCCATCTGAATTTCATCATCCACCAGGAGGATATCGCGCTCTTCCAGAATGCGCTTTAAAGCCGGGAAATAACCGGCCGGCGGGATGACGTAGCCGCCGGTGCCCTGGATGCACTCAATATAGAAAGCGGCGTACTCCGAGGCGTGGGCCTTCGGATCCCACAGGCCGTAGTACTCGGTCTCGAAAAGGCGCTCAAACTGTTGGACGCAAAAAAGATCGCAATCATCGCGAACCATCTTGTAAGGGCAGCGGAAACAGTAGGGGAAAGGCACAAACAGGCCCCGGTCGCCAAAATGGCCGTAACGGCGCCGATACCGGTAAGAAGAGGTGATGCTGGTGGCCGCCAGGGTGCGCCCGTGGTAGCCGCCTTCAAAGGCCAGCATGACGCTTTTGCCGCCGCAATAATTGCGCACCACCTTCAGGGAATCCTCCACCGCCTGGGAACCGCCGACATTAAAGTGCACCCGTCCCTTGGTCTGGTGTTTTTCCTCCATCCAACGGCAGAGGGCGGTGGCCAATTCCACCTTCCCCGGGTGGAGATACTGGGAGGCCAGCTGGGGCAGCAGATCTATCTGTTTCTTCAGAGCGTTGTTCAAGCGCTGGTTGGCGTAGCCGAAATTGACCGCCGAATACCACATCTGCCAGTCCAGATAGGGAAGGTCATCATTATCATACAGAAACGAGCCCTGGCACCGGGCGAAAAACTTGGGCGGGTCAAGGTAGTGAACCGTATCGCCAAAAGAGCAGTATTTGGCTTCATCGGCCAGCAAAGATTTTTCATCGAAATATTTTTTAGGGTCGGTCTGGGCGCTCATGGGGGAGTCTCCGGGACAGGTCAAGGCTGGGCCGATCATTTTGCGGCCAAATCTTTATTATATCACAAATCTCGATTAGGTCGAAAAAATCTTCGTAGGCCGCGTAGGGCAGGTCATTTTCTTGACAGTAAGCCGCCAGGGGCCGGCCGGCTTTGGCCAGAACCAGGCTGGCCCGGTCGGCCAGGCAAAAATCCGAGCGGCCATCGCCGATCAAGACCATTGGCCCCTTGAGGCGCTCGGCCACCTCGCATTTGCAGACCCCTGATCCGCAGCCCTCGCGGCTGTGGGGAAACGACAGGGCGTAGCCATCCCCGATCCTGGTCAGATGGTTGGCCGCCACCGGCATATCCATCAGGCTCGACCGGGCCAGGAGGCGTTTAATGACGTAATCCAGGCCATCGCTGATGATGACCGGCGGATGACCCCGGCCCCGCATTAAAGCGACAAACTGCTCAAAACCCGGGGTCAGGGGTATCCCGTCCAGATAGCCGTCCAATTCGTCCTTATTGGCCTGAATCAGAGGAATCTGCCGGGACAGGCATTCCCGGGCGCTGATAAGCCCGGCCAGCCACTGGCCCTCAATATCTTCCCACCGGCCCGGGGCAAACCGCTCCAAAAGGGCGTCAATGGTGTCAATATCCGTTATAGTGCCATCGAAATCGCACACCACCCGGAGGGGCCCCCAAGGGTTTGGGCTTAATTTATTCTTTAGCGTCATGTCTATCAGGGCCGCTCTGCAGCCGCCAGACGGCGCAGACCATCACGAAATTTGCCAAAACTGGGTGAGACATTTGCTTCCAGTGACATGGCCGGGCCGATTTTTTCCGCCCATTCATGCTTAATTATTCCGGGACAGGGCCAGCCAGCCTGGGCCACCGCCTTTGGGCCGCCAGGAAAAATGGCGTCAGCCAAAAGTTCCCAGGTGCCGCAGGATGCGTCTTGGGCATAATTGTCCAGGAGTTTCAGTTTGATCCCTGGATAGGCATCTTTCAAAGCCTCCCGGTCACCGAGATACCAAGCCTCCAGTTCTTCCACCGCCAGGCGAAACAGACAATTTAAGGCCGGGGCGGAATGGTTGGCCAAGCTCTTCAATTCTGACAAAAAAAGGCGACAATCTCGTGTGTCGTTGTCAAGCACCACCACCACTGCGTCAATGCCGGCTGTTTTGGCCATGCCGCGCAGCAGGGCGGGGAGTTTGTTAAGGAGCATCTTTTTGGCCGCATCACTTTGGGCTGATAAGTTCTTGGGGATATGCCCCACTCCTTTATACGAATGAATACGCCAGGTATGAGGGTTTCCCTGATCACCCAAAATCTTGGGCATCAATAAATTTATCAGCGCTTCCCCGGAATGGTCTTCAGTCAGCACCTCAATATGCATGGTTACTGTGCCCCCTCGAGATAATCGCTATACCACAATCCCCCCAGGGGCAGGCCTTCAGCCGCCAAATTTTTGACCAACTCCAGGTCAGAAGCCCGCTTGAGGTGGGAGTAGCCGTCAGGGCCTTTTTCCAGAATCCAGACTTCATCCGGCCCCAGGGCATCGACGAAATAAGGTTGATGGGTGGTGACGAAAATTTGGGAATCGTCTTTCCTGCCCGTGGCGTGATTGCGAAATTCAAAAGCCAAAGTTTCCAGTAACTTATGGTAGATGCCATTTTCGGGCTCTTCTATGCAAATAAATGGCGGCGCCTCCGGGTCTTCCAGCATCAGGAGGTAGGTAAAAATCTTCAGAGTGCCATCGGACATTTGCTGGGCGAAAAACGGGTCATGAAAAGCGCCATCGTTAAATTTCAAAAGAACGCGCTTATCATCAGTAACAGATGTGGAAATATACGAGATGCCGGGAATTTTATCGGCGATTCTTTTCAAGACACTTCTGAAACGAGACTTATGGTCACGCTCCATAAACTGCACCACATTGCCAATATTGTCACCATGTATATTCAAGTGTTTTTGCGGCCCGGCCGGCGGTAGATTTCGGGCGGCATCGGGATAAAAATAGGAAAGATACCACCCCTTAAGAAAGTCACGAAATCGCATTATACGCGGGTGCTCCTTGAGGGTGCCCAGAGTGGCTATCCCCAACTGGCGCAAATCAGTCAGTTCCACGGTAGTCATGGCGGGATCTTCTTCCCCTTCGCGGCTTTCCCAGGCCTCTTCGCCGGCCCACACTTTCCCCTTGCCATGATGAAGACGCAAAAAAGGATAGGGTTGTCCATGCTTTTGGCCCTTTCGTCTCTGTTTTAAGACTTCAGAGATCACAAACGGCCGGCCCGACTTGTCCATATTAATGGATAGCTCATAGGTTATCGGTCTTTCTCCTGGCCCTTCACGATAATAAACGGCAAAGCTGAGAGGTTCCTGGGAACCGGCAGAGCGTAGGCGCTCAAATCCTCCCCGCTGCTTTAGGTCGCAGGCGGTCTCCACGTCATAGTTCAGACAGTCGGCCACGAAGCCAAAAGCATCGAAAAGGGTGCTTTTGCCTGCCCCGTTTTTGCCGATAACTACGCTGAGCGGAGTCAGAGGCCTGGTTTTGTCTTGATACGAAATCTTGCCCAGGGTCACATCCTGCAAAGCTCTATAATTTTGAACCCGGAAACCTTCTATCAAAGCCATGTTTAATTTCCTTTTCCGTAAAACCAGGCCAAATCTTTAAGGCTGGCCTGGAAAGCTGCTTACATATTTGATCTTTAAATCCGGAAACGAGGTCACATATTGAATCGTGAAATCAGGGAAGCTCTCGACAAATTGCCACTGCCCGCACTTATCTGGAAAGCTGTTTACCCTCTGCACTTTAAGGTCAGGAAAGGCATCCACCACCTGGACTTTGTAAGTGGCGTCATTAGCCACGACCTTTACTTTGCCGTGAAGGCATTGGCCATAAGCCGGGGCGGCGGTGAACAATAGAAACATCAGCCCGGTGAAACATTTTTTCAGTCGTGTTTTGGCCATGATCTTCAACCTTCCGGATTTGCGTCAGGATCGTGCGTTTTTATATACTCGTCAATGCTGTCGATTATATACAGCGGGCTGGTCATATGCAAACCCTCCCAACAGCGGGTGATGAAATCTACCGCCCCCGTTTTGCGGAGGTAGTTGTAGGCTTCCCGCCCGTCCAGACCCTTTTCATTTTTATACAGTTCCACGCAGGACGCCAGAAACCAGACTTCGCCTTTGGGTTTGGTCATATCTGTTCCTCCGGGAAAGTGATTTTGCCGGTGGCCAGCTCCTCCTCCAACAAGTCGTATAGAAGGGGATACCCAAGCCTCCACACTTTCGTTTTTTCATCTTCCAAAGTCTTATACAGGTCTGAATTGTAAAGCAAATCGGAGGCTCCTTCTAGACTTAACTTGCGGTTTCCCATTATTAGAGCGAGTATCCCGGGGGTGATAAGCGAGATAACGGCATAGACGTTTTTTTGATCTATCATAACGACACCTCCGCTCTGCGGAATTTCAGGAGCGAGATAGCTTTTTCGGATTTCAGACAAACTTGGTCAACGAGTTTCCTTGTTTTCAAAGCGCCTATCGTCAAGTCCGCATCAAGCTGACCGTTAATATACAAAATGATAGTTGGCAAAACATCATCATTGGCGACCGCCCCAATGACAATATCGTATTTCACCCCGCAATACTGTTTTAGGCGATTATTCTTGACAAATTCTAGCCATTCGCCGTTTGTCTCCGTGAAACGGCAAATGTTCAGCGACCGCTCTGCCTGCGCCATATCAAACTCGTAGATACTGACCGTGGCCAGGCCTTTTTTTCGGCGATTCACAATGATTTCGGCGAATCTTTTAGCTTGCTTCTCACTGGTTGTGAGATAAAAGCCCACACCAAAGTCAAGTCCGCGGGTTTGATCTATCAGCTGAGGTGCGGCGACCTCCTGATTGCTTCCGTGGAACAAAAGCATACCCCATTTTCCTATCTATCACTTGTTGATGTTATGGCCTGGCTTCCACTGTTTTCAGAGTAATACCGAACTTATGAAGAAGTGTCTGCGATCCGGCGCTGACGTAGGCGGTGCGTTCTTCAGGCGTCAAAGCTTCCGTTTCATCATGGAGCATCAAGCGAATGGCATGAACCTCCCGTAGCGGCAGAGGCTCATTAACTATGTCCGGGGCGTTCATATAGGTTTCAAGAGTTTTCGTCATGTTCCACAACCTCCATAGGTGAAAATATACCAACTTTTTTATAGCCTTCGCGGAGATCCACAACTTCTGTCATCAAATTTAGCATCTTCCCCTGTTTTTCCGAAGGAGCTTTATTTAATTCGTTGGTGACATATTCAGAGGTATACGGCTCATATTTCCCAGCTTTTATTTCGGCAAACAAGGTAAGGGTATAAGGCTGGGCATCACGCTCTTGATCAAAATAATAATTGAAGACCGTTGTTTCAAGATAAATCCTGGGTGTAATCATTAGTTGTTCCTATCCTGTTTAGCCTCAAGGTCGTTCGTTGCTTTGGCCATTATTGGCGCTCTATGCTTTTTGATTTGCCTTACGGTAATCAATAAAAATAAAATCCTGTAATCCATCATATACTCACCCTTAGCAATAAAATCAAATACTTATAAATAATTAAATATTATACCACAAAAGCGGGCGGAGGTGGTTCCCTGGCCGGGGGTGCCTTGCGGCTGGCCCGGATTATGTGGTATTTTAGAGCCGTTTGCAAATAACGCCCTGAGAGAAGAAAATGACCGCCATCATCACCCGTTTTGCCCCCAGCCCCACCGGCCACCTTCATATCGGCGGGGCCCGCACCGCCCTCTTTAACTGGCTCCTGGCCCGGCAGCGGGGCGGCCGCTTTGTGTTGCGCATTGAGGATACCGACGCCCTCCGCTCCACGGCCGAATATACCCAGGCCATCCTCTCGGCCATGACCTGGCTGCAACTCGACTGGGACGGCGAGCCGGTTTACCAGAGCCGGCGGGCCGACCTCCATCGCCAATATATCGACAAGATGGTGGAAAAAGGCCAGGCCTACTGGTGCCACTGCCGGCCGGAAGACCTGGAGGCGCGCCGGCAAAAGGCTCTGGCCGAGGGCGGCAAGCCCAAATATGACGGGCTCTGCCGGGAAAAGGGCCTGGGGCCGGCCCCCGGGGCGGTGGTGCGCTTCAAAGGCCCGGAGGAGGGGGAGACGGGCTGGAACGACCTGATCAAAGGCCCGGTGGTTTTCGACAACCGGGAGCTGGACGACCTCATCCTGCTCAAGAGCGACGGTATGCCCACCTACAATCTGGCCGTGGTGGTGGACGATGTGACTATGAACATCACCCACATCATCCGGGGCGATGACCACGTCAACAACACCCCCCGCCAGATTCAGCTCTACCACGCCCTGGGGGCCAGGCTGCCCTTTTTCGCCCATGTGCCCATGATTCTGGGCGCGGACAAGACCCGCCTCTCCAAGCGCCACGGAGCCACCTCGGTCATGGCCTACCGGGAGATGGGCTACCTGCCCCAGGCTCTGACCAACTATCTGGCCCGCCTGGGCTGGTCTTACGGCGACCAGGAGATTTTCAGCCTGGAGGAAATGAGAAAACTGTTTAATCTGGATCATGTCGGCCGCTCCGCCGGCGTTTTCAACCCCGAAAAGCTCAACTGGCTCAACAGCCACTATATCAAGGAAACCCCGCTGGACGAGCTGGGTGCCCTGGTCTGGCCCTATCTGGCGGCCCGGGGCTATGAGCGGCCCGCCGACGACCTCCTGGCCAAAATAATGGCCACGGTGCGAGAGCGGGGTAAAACCCTGCCGGAGCTGGCCGAAAAAGCCGGCTTTTATTTCCAGAGCCCGCCGGAGCTGGACCCCAGGGCGGCGGCTAAAGTGCTGACGCCGGAGAATCTGGAACTTTTGCGGGAGATGAGGGCCAGCCTGGGCCAGGCCTTGACCGCCGAAGACTTTGAAAATCTCCTGCGCCGCCTGGCCGAAGCCAGGGGCGTCAAACTGGGGGCCATTGCCCAGCCTCTGCGGGTGGCCCTCACCGGCCAGACGGCCAGCCCCGGCCTCTTTGAAATCCTGGAAATCCTGGGGCCGGCCCAGACCCAGGCCCGCCTTGACGCGGTGCTGAAATAGCGGTCAGTTGGCCGGGGGCGGAGTCTGCGGCTCCTGCTGAGGCTCCAGAGCGGCCAATTCCTCAGTGGCCACCTTCTGCCACAGGGGATCGGCTGATTGTTGCAAAAGAGCCAGCACCCCGGCCTGTTTCTCCGGCCGCAGCATTTTCTTAAAGGCGTTGGCTATGGCGTAAAGCGTTTCGGGCGCGGCCTCCGGCGGCCGGTTGTCCAGGGCTTTGTCGTAATTGCGCTCGGCGTCAGCCACCTGGCCCAGCTCCTGATAGACCTGGGCCAACTGGTTAAACTTGAGAAAGCGGTCGGCCAGATTCTCCGCCGGGTTGGCCGCCCGATCCAGGTTGCGCTCCACCAGGGCCGCCCAGCTTTCCACCGGCCCGTTTTCCAGATAGAGATCGGTCAACAGAGCCTGCACCGCCGGGTCGGTATCCAGGGCCGGCCAGGCCAGGACTCCGCTCTCCAGAGTGGCCGCGGCCGGGCCGGGCCGGCCGGCCGCTATTTCCAGACGGGCCTGGGCCAGATAGGTGGGCGGAACCTGCGGATCATTTGGATAATCCTGGCGAAAAGTCTGGTATAAACCGATGGTCTCGTCCAGACGATTCAGCCGCTGGCCCAGCTCCACCTGCTCTAACAGCGCTCTGGGCCGCCCGGGGTGATCCAGGAATTTCCGGTTAAACTGGTCGAGATGATCCCAGGCCTCGGGCAGGCGGCCCAGCCTGCTCTCGGCGGCGGCCAGCTCCTGGTAGACGTCCGGCGTCCGGCTGTGGTCAGGATACTGGTCGAGGATCATCTGATAATGTTTCAGAGCCGCGTCCGGGTGGTTGGCTTTTATTTCCTGCCGGGCCTGCACCAGCAAGAGGTCAGGCAGGCGGGGATCCTGGGGGAAATCCTGCCGGAACATATCCCAGCGGGCCAGGGCGTCATCCACCTGCCCGGCGGCCAGGAAATCCTTGGCCTCCTCCAGGGTCAGCTCGGTCAGGAGGGCCGTGTCCTGGGGGCGAAGATGGCGCATTTCAGCGGCCAGAGCTTCGGCCGGTTTGGTCTGGCCGGCGGTCACCAGTTTGCGGTATTGATCCAGATAACTGCTGTCAACCCGGGGGTCATCGGGGAAGAGCCGGCGAAAATCAGCCCACTCGCCCTGGGCCTCCCCGGCCCGGCCCCGGCCCCAGTCGCTCTCGGCCCGGTGGAGCAACAGGTCGGCTGTCCGGGGGTCGTCAGGGTAGTTTTTCAGCAGTTCGTCCAAAGCCTGGCGGGCTTCCGGGTAACGCTCCTTGCCCCAATCCTGCTCCGACCGATGGAGCAGCAGGTCGGCCGTCCGGGGATGGTCGGGATAATTGAGCAGCAGCTCATCCAAGGCCCATTGGGCCGCCGGGTAGCGCTCCCGGCCCCAATCCTGTTCCGAGCGGTCGGCCAGCAGCCCGGGAATGCCCGGGTCGCCTCTGAAATCACGCCGAAAAGAGGCCAGGCTCTCGTCCGAATCATCAAAGCGGCCCAGTTCCCACTCCCGCTTGATTTTGTCCAGCATCATCTCCCGGCTGTCCGACTGCCCGGGGTAGCGGCTCCGGTAAAGCTCCATAAAACGCAGGGCATCGTCAACCCGGCCCAGGGCGTTAGCCTCGTCAATCTGGTTTTTGAGCAACCCGGCCACCCGGGGATCATCGGGAAAGTTGAGGCGAAAGTCCGACAAATAATTCCAGGCCTGCTCCGGGCGCTTTTCATAGGCGGCGATCTTGGCCTGGGTCAGGATATATTCCGGGGTCAGCTCATCGTCGGGATACTCGCGCCGGTAGCGATCCATCAGGGATGTGGCCGAGCCGTAGCGGCGGCCGTTGATCTCTATTTCAATGGCGTCGGTCAGGGCATCGCGCCGGGCCGGCTCGGAGGAAGCGAGATCCGCCAGCCTGATCAGGTCGGCCGTGGCCGCCTCGTTTTGGGGCCGGGCCAGAGCCTGGCCTATCCGGCTCATGACCGGGTCAAGCCATTCCTGCTCCCCGGGAAATTCGTTAATCAGCTCAACCGCGTAATTCAGAGATTCCCGGGGCTGACCCATCTGGAGACTGTCCTCCACCAGGCTTTGGGCCCGGAGCAGCCGCCGGTCGGGCTCCTCTTCGGTCAAATCACGCCAGATATTGTGGGCGTCTTCGTATTTCCCGAGTTTTTCATAGGCTTTGGCCACCACCCGCAGAGCCGGTCTCTGATCCTCCGGGGCGATGTAGGAGGAATTATCGGCGTAGAGATCGGTGATGGCCTGCCACTCGCCCAGTTCCTCGCGCAGACCGATTTCCTCCAGAATAGACCGGTTCAGGGCCGGCCGGGCTTCCGGCAGCAGGGGGCTGCGGGGGTAGTTGACCTCCAGGTCGCGCAGCCACTTGATGGCCTCGGCAATATCCCCGTCTTCGGCCAGGGCCGTGCCGATCTTCAATTGGGCCAGTTGCAGCAGAGGGGAGTTGGCGCCGGCTTCCGCGATCTTTTTATACATGGCCACCGTGGCCTGGCGCGAGCCGCGCTCCAGGGCGTCAAAGACTTTGTCCTGAGAGAAAAAACTGTGCAGGGCACCCATGTCGGCCAGCCGCATCTGGCTGACCAGGCCGCCGTCGCCAGTGGGGTAATTATGCTGGGCCGCTCCGTAAATGGCCATGGCCTCCCGCTCGCGGCCCTCCTGGTGGTAGTCATCGCCAATGCGGGCCATGAAGACATCGGCCTTGGGGTGTTCCGGCAGCAGATTCAGGGCCTGATAAAGATACTGGCGGGAGAGGTCGGGCCGCTCCAGATAATGGTAACCCTCGCCCAGGCCGTAGAGCATTTCCGGGTAAGTCTGGTAGAGGCTGGGGTTGCGCTTCAGGGCTTCCTGAAAGACTTCGTTGGCCTGGCTGAAAAAACCCTGGTAAAAATCGGCCATACCCGAGCGGGCGTAGGCCTCCAGGCCCAGCCGGCTGCCCGGCTCTTTTTCAATGACCGGCTCCAGCAGATTCCGGGCCTCGTCGATGAGCCCCATGTTTAACAGCAGATCGGCCGACCGGAGCAGGGCCAGCCGGGCGTAAATGTCATCGCTCAGCAGGGCCTCATCGGCCAGGATTTTAAACTCGCCGGCGGCCTCATTGTGGTGGCCGGTCAGGCGGTCAGCCTCGGCCAGCATAAATCTGGCCCTGGGGGCCAGGACGCTCTGCGGCCAGCGCTCCAGAGCCTCTCTGAAAGCCGCGACAGCCCCGGCGTAGGTGTCCTCGGGCTGGCCGGAGAGGAAATCCAGCTCGGCTTTCAGATAGGAGACCTGGTCGGCCGCCGGATGCTCGGGGAAATGCTCCAGAAACAGGTTGATGTCGCTTAAGGCGGCCGGATTATTATGATCCTCCAGTTGACCCGCAATCCGCTGATATAGATTGTCCGCCGCCGCCGCGACTTCCCGGGGCGGAGTGGCCAGGCCCAGACTGCGGCCGACCTCGGCCAGATCCGGCAGCCTCAGCGGGGCCATTTCCTCTGTTTCGGGCTCCGGGGGCGGGGCCGGGGCCAGAGTTTTGATGTCGAGGACGCAGCTCAGGCCGTCCGGGCTGAGGAAATACCGCAGTTCATAGCGCGTCGAAGCCAGGTGAACCACGGCCCGGAGACGGCCCCCGGTCAGAGCCAGATCCAGGCCGGTGATCAGATCGTCCGGGGGGGCGGCCAGGCCCCGGGCCACCTGGGCCGGGCCAAAATCCACTACCACCTGATCCACATCGTCTCGGCGCACCGTATAGGTTTCGAGCGGATTTTGAAAGGTGAAGGTCAGCTGGCGGTAGTCCGGCCCGGGGCTGATGGCCACCCGGGTCAGGGTGTTGGCCTGGTCCGCCAGAGCCGGGAGGGGGAAAACAGCCCCGAACAGCAGCGCCGCTGCCCAAAGGCCGATGTATTTTAGGAGCATGGCTTATACTCCCCAAAACCGCTGAGAATAGTTTGGAATTTCTTCGGCTGATACTTTTCGAAACTCTCCTGATCCACAAAGACGAAATCAAAGGCCGCCTCCTGTTGAGCTTTGTTTAGGTCATCGCACCACTGCCTGAGCCTGGCCATTTTGAGCGGCACATCAAAATCTTCCCGTCCCTTGGTTTCCACAATGACGATATTGCGGCCCGGCAGCTTGACGATAAAATCCGGGTAATAGTTGGAAATACCTCCATCGACGTTCACATAGTCCAGTTTGAAGTTCACGGCCAGATAGTTTTTGGCGTAGGAAATAATGTCCGGGCAGTTTTCCAGAAAACCCGCGAAAACAAGCTCAAAATGGCTGTCGCCGATAATGCGGTTGAACACGCTTTTTTGCGGCAACAGATAGCCCTGGTCCTTCACTACAAAAGGGCGCGTCCGGCGCAGTTTGATGGTATCGCGGATTTCCGCATCGCCCTTCTCTTGTATCGTCAGAGCGTTTACTGCCTTCTTGAAGGTTTCAATAATGGTTTTGGTCGCTTCCAGCTCGGACAAATTGCGCAGGGTATTGGGATGCTCCAGGTCAACCGGCTGGGTGAACAGTTCATCGCGCACAAATTTTTTGACTTGGCCATATAGGGCGTCATAACCGCTGAAAAGCCGCAGGTCTTTCATGACGCTTTGGGCAAACCAGCCGATCACGCTCCGGTAGTCGGCAATTCCGGCGGTATCCAAAACGGAGGTATGGGCTATCTCGCCGCTGGTGATGTCGCGGAAGACGATTTCGCGCTGCTCTTCCTCAGTAAACTGTCTGTAGGCCAGCTTTTTATGTTCCAAATTCACCATATCAAGATCAGCCAGATTTTTGTATTCACGGTACACGCGCGGCGTCAGCACCGGAATTTCAATATCCAGAGCGTCAAGATCCTTCCGGCTGTTTTCGTTGTCCACCTCAACCACCAGCGGCGCTTTGGGGCCTGTGCCCTCGCCCATGGCCCGGCGTTCCAGTTCCACACCCTCGGCCTGGATGGATTCCACAAATTCCATAAAGGCTTCCGTGCCCACTACGCTGACGTATTCCTCAACCTCCCCGGGATACATCCGGCGCAGACCGCGCCCCAGGGTTTGCTCCGGCAGAATGTTGCTCCGGGCGGTATAGGCGCGCAAGCCCACAATGGTGGTCACGTTGCGCACGTCCCAGCCTTCCTTGAGCATCAACACGGAAACAATAGCCTGGTAAGGGCTGTCGGCGCCGTCAATTTTATTGGACAGGGCGCGCAGCTGTTCCAGTTCCTCTTTGGCCCGGCCGGAAGAGGCTTCGGAAATTTCGCCGTTGTTCCTGGTATGAATGACCAGAACGCCGCCGGACAGCTCCGGGTAATGCGTTTCCAGATATTCAGCCACCTCGTCGCAGTTGCGCGTGTCGTCGGTCATGACAAAGAGGACAGCCTTTTGACCGAGCTTCCGGTGCTCCTCGGACGCCTTGCGCCATTCAATGACGCCCAGATCAAGATAATCCGCGTATTTTTCCGTGTATTTGGCGCTCTGCCGCTCCCGGAGCTTTTCCCGGCTGGGCTTGTCCGGCAATACCGGATGCTTGACCACATTCTGGTAAATGGCTTCCACCAGGGGATAGTCGCTCACGGTCTGGACAAAAATAGCGCCGTTGTTGTGTTTGGGCGTGGCGGTCACGTCCAGTTGCAGGCTCAATCGCCCGTCTTTCTGCAACAGGCGGTTGTGGATGTCCTCAATGGATTTGAACCAGGCCAGGGACGCGTCGTGGATGTGATGGGCCTCGTCATTCAGCACCATCAACTCGTCAATGTCCCGCACGATGACGCCCAAATCGACCTTTGAGTCGGTGGTCGCGCCGGAGGGGCGCGGCCCCAGAAAATAATCCCTGCTGTCGTCATCATCCGGCGACGGGGGAATATCCTGCCCGGCATAGACGCG
>JAISJK010000110.1 GCA_031261565.1 Candidatus Adiutrix sp.
ATGGCTCTCTGCGATTTATGGCTTTGACGACACTATTGCTACAACCACCAGATATCATGCCTAAAGTTATCGTTTTAGATGAGCCTGAGCTGGGGCTTCATCCGAACGCCATTGCAGAATTGGGAGCTTCCATTCGATCAGCTTCCCAATACGCCCAAGTGCTTGTTGCCACGCAGTCAATGCGATTGTTAGATGAGTTCCAACCTGAAGATTTGGTGATTGTTGAAAGAGATGATAAAAATCACTGCTCTGTATTTAAGAAACTTGATTCCGAAAATTTACAGGAGTGGCTGAGTCGCTACAGCCTTTCGGAATTGTGGGAGAAGAATGTGCTTGGGGGCCAGCCATGATTCGTCTGCACATTACTGCTGAAGGGCAAACAGAACAGGCCTTTGCTGAAAAAATATTATTACCGCACTTGGCCTTATTTGATGTTTTTGTTGATGCCCGTTGTGTTTTGACTAGTTCAGACAAGAGAACAGCCAAGGAATTTCGAGGTGGTTTATCTAGTTACGAGAAGGCGAAAAGAGATATCCAGGGGTGGCTCACAGAGGATAACCATACCGAATGCCGATTTTCCACTATGTTCGATCTCTATGCTCTGCCAAGTGATTTCCCGGGGTATGATACAGCCCAAAAAAATCAAAACCCATACGAGCGGGTCAAGATTATCGAAACAGCCATGACCTTGGATATAAACGACCAGCGCTTCATTTCTTACATTCAACTTCACGAATTTGAGGCGTTGATCCTCGCCGACCCTCAGAAACTGACTTTGGAATATATGGATCATGATGCCCAAATTAACAATCTAATCGCCATGGTCGGCGAGCAAAATCCTGAGAGCATCAACGATGGGCCAATGACCGCGCCATCTAAAAGAATCCTTAAAGAGATACCAATATATGACAAGGCCACAGGTGGTATAAAGGTGGCAGAGAGAATAGGTTTGACAACTCTTCGCGCTAAATGCAAGCATTTTGATGATTGGGTGACCCGTCTGGAGCAACTGGGGGCGCCCGCATGAGTGACCGCATCGCCCAGGCCCTGGCCAAACTCTTTGAGCGCCACCGGATTGTCTTCTGGTATGACGCCAAGCTGGAATTTCGCGCTGATTTTGAGTCTTTGACTCTGTCGGGTGTTGAAAAGATAGAACCGGTCAACAACGAGTTTGGCCTCAAATACCGTATGTTACGTGAGCAGCCGCGGCAAAAGTTCCTCATCTATCACCACGGCCCCCAGCCTGAGGATCTGGAAAACTGGCTGCTGGATGTTCAGTTGGCCCACGGCGAATTCCGCACCGATCAGGCGGCGGTCTGGCTGGCCGAGCTGGAGCTGGGGCTGGAATTCACTGAGCTGACCCAGAATCATACGGAGTTTTTTCGGGCGGGCAGTCGCCTGGAATCTCTCAAAAAGATGTTACAGCCGGATGACACCGCCGGGCAGATCCGGCTCAAAATGACGGCCGTCTGCGCGGGTTGCGATCCCCGCTTGGATGCTGTTCTGGAAAATTTATTACAGGAATTGGCTGGCTCCATATCGCGGGAACAGGCCGATGACCTCTTCCGGGCTCTGGCCGATGATCAAGATGAAAAGGTCAAATTGATTGGCCGGTGCCATCTGGATGGTTTTCTCTGGGAGCAAATAGCCCGCAGTTATGGCTATAAATCAGAGAGCCCCGGCCTCCGGGATTTTGTTATAGAATTGTTTAAATCCTGCTACGCCGCCGGCGCCGAGGGCCAGCCGAAACTGACAGGCGATGCCCTGGTGTTCCTTAAACGCTGGAAAGACAGCCGCGAGTTCTCGGGCAGCTTTGAAGTCCTGTCCGGCGAATGCGCCAATGTTTTGGGGATAGAGCAGGATTTGGCCAGGCGTGATTTCAGGGGCTTAATTGAGCTGGATTACTTTCGCCTCATCGACCAGAAGATCATCAGCGACCTGGTCAAAGCGGTGGCCACGCAGATGGTGTCCAGCGGCGAGGTTGAACAATGGGTTCGCCGCCGGCGTCAGGGCCACTGGTATCATGAATTCAAGCACCTGTATGAGGCCATTGATTTCGCGGCGCGATTCATCCAGGTTCTGGGCGAGGCTCGCCTTGAAATGGGCAGCCTGACGGAAGGCATCCAGCGCTATACCCGCTTCTGGTGGCAGGTTGACCAGCTCTACCGAAAGTTCACCCACCATGTTCATAAATCAGGCCAGGCCACCCTCCTGGCCGCGCTGACCGATCAGATAGAGAATCTCTACTCCAATAGTTATTTGCTGACGCTGGGCGACCGCTTCCAGGCCTTTGTGGAGGCCGCAGAGAAATGGGAGGCCTCTCCCCTTTCCAGGCAGAATGAGTTTTTTAAACGCTGGGTGGAGCCGTTTCTGAGCAAGGGCCACAAGGTCTGCGTAATTATTTCCGATGCCCTCCGCTACGAGATAGGCGAGGAACTTCAGCGACTTATCCGGCAGGAAGATCGCTTTAGCGCTGAGCTTGACCCGATGCTCGCCCTGCTGCCCAGCTACACTCAGCTAGGCATGGCCGCCCTCTTGCCCAACACAGAATTGGCGATTGCTGATAACGATACCGGGACGGTGCTGGTGGATGGCCATAGTTCCCAGGGGACAGCCAATCGGGCTAAAATCCTCGCTCAGGCGGTCAAACAGCGGGCCACGGCCTACAGGGCGGACGAGCTGATGAACATGAAAGGCGATGACTGCCGGGCGCTGCTGCGTGACCATGATCTGCTTTACATCTATCATAACCGGATAGATGCTGTCGGTGACAAGCGGGAATCCGAGGAAAGGGTCTTTGAGGCGGTGGATGAGACCTTGCGGGATTTGATCCGCCTGATTAAAAAACTGACCGGAGCCAACGCCAGCAACCTGCTGGTGACCTCTGACCATGGGTTCATCTATCAAAACCGCCCCCTGGACGAGAGCGACTTTTCCGGGAGCGGGGCCGAGGGGCATAAGATTTTTTTCCGGGATCGCCGCTTCGTGGTTGGTAAAGGCCTGCATGATGCGCCGGGTTTGCGCCAATTTACCTCGGCCCAGTTAGGCCTGGCCGGAGCGGTGGAAGTGCAGATACCCAAATCAATCAACCGGCTGCGGCTGAAGGGCTCCGGCAGCCGGTATGTCCATGGCGGAGCGACACTCCAGGAAGTGGTTCTGCCGGTGCTCAAGATCAACAAAAAGCGCCAAAGCGATGTGGCCTCAGTCGAGGTGGTCATCCTGCCCGGGGCCAGCTCGGTGATTACCTCCGGCCAACTGGCCGTGTCCCTGTATCAGGCTGAGCCGGTCACCGACAAGATTCAGCCCAGAACCCTGCGGGCCGGCATCTACACCGAGGTCGGCGATCTGATCTCCGATTGCCATGACCTGACCTTTGACCTGCGTTCAGAGAATCCCCGGGAGCGGGAGTTGCAGGCGCGGTTCGTCTTCACCCGCCGGGCCGATGAAGTCAATGGGCAGGAAGTTATCCTGAGGCTCTTGGAGAGACATGGCGATACCTCACATTATAAGGAATACAAGTCGGTCCGCTATGTGATGCGGCGATCATTCACCAGCGATTTCGATTTCTAAGGGACAGGTGGCCTATGAACGAGCTTGACCAGAAAATTAATCATCATTTCCAGGGGCTTGTCGTCCGCAAAGACCTGGTCAAGACGGTCAAGGGCAACGCCATAGTCCCCACCTATGTGCTGGAATACCTCCTGGGCCAATATTGCGCCACCAGTGACGAGGCGACCATCCAGAGCGGCATTGAAACAGTAAAGGAAATCCTCCGCAAGCACTATGTGCACCGCAATGAAGCGGGCCTGGTGCGCTCCAAGATCAAGGAAAAAGGCCGCTACAAGGTCATAGACAAGATCAGCGTATCTCTGAACGATAAATCGGACGCCTATGAAGCTGAATTTTCCAATCTCGGCTTAAAGAAGCTGCTGGTTGACTCCGGCACGGTCAAAGCCCATCCCAAACTTCTGGTCAGCGGGGTGTGGTGCATTGCTGAGGTGGAATATGAGTTTACCGAGGACAAAAATACCAGCCCCTGGATTCTGTCCAGCCTCAAACCAATCCAGTTATCTCATTTTGACTTTGAGGCTTACCTGGAAGCCCGCCGGCAGTTTACCACCGGGGAATGGATTGACCTTTTGATCCAGAGCATGGGTTTTAATCCGGGCTTTTGGGGCCAGCGCAGCAAACTTATCCAGCTGACCCGCCTCATCCCCTATTGCGAGCGCAACTATAACCTCATCGAGCTTGGCCCCAAGGGCACCGGCAAATCCCATATCTACTCGGATTTTTCGCCCCACGGCATACTTATTTCCGGAGGGGAGGTGACTGTTCCCAAACTGTTTGTGAACAATAATTCCGGTAAAATTGGTCTGGTCGGCTACTGGGATTGCGTGGCTTTTGACGAGTTCGCGGGCCGGGAAAAGAAGGTGAACAAGGCTCTGGTGGACATCATGAAAAACTACATGGCCAACAAGTCCTTTTCCCGCGGGGTTGAAACTTTGGGCGCGGAAGCCTCAATGGTCTTTGTGGGCAACACTCAGCATACCCTCCCTTATATGCTCAAACATCGCAATCTGTTTTGCGACCTGCCGGATAATTTTTACGACTCCGCCTTTCTCGACCGCATCCATTTTTACATCCCCGGTTGGGAGGTGGATATTATCCGGGGAGAGATGTTCTCCGGCGACTATGGCTTCGTGGTGGATTACCTGGCCGAAATTCTCCGCTCTCTGCGTGATCACGATTACTCGGATCGCTACCAAAAGTATTTTTCGCTCTCCCAGGATATGTCCACCAGGGATCGCGATGGGATAAATAAGACTTTCTCGGGTCTGATGAAAATAATTTTCCCCCAGGGCGGAGCTTCAGAAAAAGAGGTTGAGGAACTGCTGCGCTTTGCCATGGAGGGCCGCAAGCGGGTTAAAGATCAGCTCATGCGCCTTGATTCCACCTATGCCCGGGTCAATTTCGCCTTTGCGGACGCGTCCGGGCGGGGGCAGGCGGTCAGCACCCTGGAGGAGGAAGAGTATCCGCACTACTATAACAAAACCGTGGCCCGGGGTGATGAGGCTAGACCTGGGGGCGCGGCCAGGCAACAGCCCTTGATCCAGGAGGAAGTGATCCCGGAAACTGATCCCGGCCTTAAAGAGGGGCATCTGACGTTTCAGGAAAACCAGAAAGGCGTCTCATTTGACCGCCTGCTGGGGCCATATCTTGCCGGAGCGAGGCAAATCACGGTGACCGACCCTTATATTCGGCTATTTTATCAGATGCGCAATTTCATGGAGTTACTGGAAACCGTGGTTAAGTTCAAGCCCCAGGAAGAAGAAGTGAGCGTTCATCTGGTAACCACGGAAGATGAGTTCAAAAGCGAGCACCAGAACGAAATCTTTGAGAAGATAAGGGCATCGGCTCAGGCGGTGGGTCTAGCCTTCACCTGGGAGTTCGACCAATCCGGCTCTATCCATGCCCGCCACCTGGTGACTGACCACGGCTGGAAAATATCTCTGGATCGCGGGCTGGATATATTCCAGCACTATGAAATGAATGATGCCTTCACCTTTGCCAACCGCCTCCAAAATTTCCGCCCCTGCAAGGCCTTCGAGGTGACTTTTATCAGGTATGAGCAGAATGCTGCCAGATAGCGGCTGAACGAGGAAATATGTGGGCTCAATATGAAATAGGCCTCCGCCATGCCAGGGGTCTAGTGGGGGTTTCCTCGTGGGAGTTCGAGTCTCCCCTTCGGCACCAGTTATAAATCAAGGGGTTCAGCAAACCATAAATCGGCCCTGATCTCACCCTGGAACCCGGCTTCTTTGATCGCTAGGGCATACAAATCGATCTGTTTCAGATAGATGTTCTGGCGGGTGGGCTTGGACAGCTTGTAATCCACAATCTGGGCCTGGCCGTCTTCGGTTAGATAAAAAAGATCAATCGCCCCGGTCAGGAAAATTGGGCCTCGCCCGGCCTCATCTTTATCCAGCCGCAACCAGAACGGCAATTCCCGAAAAACCGGCAAACCGCCGGCTAGAGCCCCGGCCAGTTCCCGGCCATAGCGGCTATTCTGAAAATCAAGGATCTTTTCCGCAATGAAGTCAATTTCTCTGTCGGAGGCCGCGATGGCCAGCAAATTTGCTTCTTGACGGACTAATTCCTTCAATTCGTTCCCAGCTAAATTGAAATCGCTTTTCTCCATGACCGAATGAAAAAGCGTCCCCCGCTGGTTGGGCGGAGTGGGGCCGGGCGGCCCGATTGATTTATAATCATACAAATCAACTTCGCCCTCAGCCCTATCAACATCCGCGCCATTCTTAATTTCAACGCCGACAGCCAGATGGCAGTAAGTCGTCACCGGCATGGTCAGATATCCTGAGGGGGGTAGAGGCTCGATCAGGGCCTGACCCGGCCAGGCTCCAGGCGGAGTCATATTCAGTTGGTCAGCGCTGATAAACTGAGTCTCTTTCAGGGCAACCTCAACCCCCCTGTCTCTAGTCTCAGGCTGATCTTGGCGGATATGAGCGGCCCAGCCCTCCCAGGAGACCAGTTGACTAAGCCAGGAGTGATTGGAGTCTTTAGGTCGCCAGCCCACCAGCACCAGATGGTCCATGGCCCTGGTGGCGGCGACATAGAAGAGCCGGCGATACTCAGCCAGATCCGCCGCCTGTTCAGCTTCTTTAATTTTCTTAAAATCGGTTGGTTCTATTGGCAGTCCGGTGGACTCCACAGTGAATTTAACGGCTAGTTGGCCCTGGTCGGAAAGCAATAGGCCCGGATTTTCGCTTCTAGGGGGGGCATCGGCCTCCGGGATGATCACAATGGGGAATTCCAGCCCTTTGGCCCGGTGGATGGTCATGATGTTTATAGCGCCCTTGACCGGATCATCAGAATCATCGCCCGCATCATCCTGGGCGTTCTCATCGCCATCACCATCGCTGTCGGCCGCCTCATGGCCCTCGGCCCATAAATCATTCAAAAGATCAGCCACGCTCTCCGGGTGGTGAGGGTCATGATAGGGCAGAGTTTTAACCAGAGCCAGAAAACGCTGGACGCTTTTGACTCGTTCGGGATCACCATCCGGCCCGGCAATAATGAGCGGCAGGAGGTGGCGCTCCTCCACCAGAGTTTCCAAAATCTCTCCTGGCGGGCGTCGATGGACAAAAGGTTTTAGGGACAGAAACAAATTTCTTAGCCCGGTCAGAGTTTTTTTCTGAGATTCATCCAGGCTGTCCGGCCAGGGCCGTTCCTCGTTTTGAAAATAATCGGCCAGGTGGCGCTTTTCAGGGGCGGGGGCCGCTGGCCAGACCAGGCTGGTCAAGGTTTCCTCGGACACCGGCCCCAGGGGCGAGGACAGGCAGGCCGCCAGATTCAAGTCGGGCTCATAGTCGAGAAGGAACAGATAGGCGGCCGCTAAACCTCTGATTTCCGGGGCCTCAAAAAGGTTCTGGCCCTTGAGAGTGTGGCAGGGCCAGCCAGCCTCTTTTAAGGCCTTTTCAAATACTGCGGCGTTTTTCTTGCGCCGCATCAACAGGACGACATCACCGGGAGCCGGCCGGCGGATATCATTCCGGTCTTTATCCCACACCCTGATATCAGTCCGGGGATCAAAAAGGCGCTTTAAATAATCAACCACCATTCCGGCCTGTATCCCGGCTTTGGAAAGGTGGTTCGTTTTTTTAAAGAGGCCGTCGCCGTCGGTCAGCCAAACCACGGATTTAGAATCATATTTGGATGGCCGGGAGGCTTTCTGGGCCTCGTATTTTTCATCTTCAGGCAGGTAATAGGCGAAAAAGTCATTAAAAAACTCAATGAGTCGGGGCTGGGTTCTATAGTTGGTATCCAGGGCCAGAGCTTGAGCGGCGCGATCCCTGGTCAAACTGTCGGAAAGTTTGAGCATGATGCTCGGCTCCGCGCCCCTGAAGCGATAAATAGACTGTTTGGGATCACCGAAAACCATTATTTTGGGGGATAAAAGTTCCCAGGGCAAGGCCTCCCAGGCCAGGCTGTCCTGACCCGGCTCCAGAAGCAACTGGGCCAGCAGATCCGCCTGGAGGCGGTTGGTATCCTGAAACTCGTCAATGACCAGCAGATGATATTTTTCCTGTTCCCTCCGCCGCAGTTCAGCCCGCTCGCGCAAAAGGTTTCGGGCCGAAATCAGGATATCATCAAAATTGACCGCGCCCCGGGCCAGGCGGCGGGCTTTGAGGCGTTTCGGCATCATGTTGACCAGATTCAAAAGATTGGTCTTGACCGGAATGGCCAGCTGGTTGGAGCAATATTCCAGAAGGGGGGCCAGATTTTCTTTTAAACGCGACTTTTCTCTTATCTTTCGGCCATCGATATTATCAATGATCGCCTGCCATTGGGGCAGCAATTCCGGCAGACGGGCGGCCATTGATTCAACCGGGGCGGCGGCCATGTCAGACAACTGCCTTAAGGCTTCCGCTGTCCGGTCGTATTTGGGGTCGTCCCCAAGACGCTCCCGCCGGGTCGCCACCGAGGCGCTCTGATCCTTGAAGGCCTGCAGGGCCGGCCATAAATCCACCCTGTGGGCCTCCCGATCAGCCTCTAGATCAGCCGCTAGGCCAGACAGCCCCCAGGAGGCCATGCGATTGACGCACACTTCCAGCCATTTATAAAGCGAGGCCCCATAGTTTGCGCTACGCAGCGGCAACACCGGCAAGAGAGCCATCAGATCCGGCTGGCCTTCGGCCAGGAGATCAATCAGGACTTCATTCAGATCAGCCGACTTGAGGGCTTCGCTTTCCTCCACTACGGCTTGGTGAGGAAGATTTAAGAGGTGCGGGTGGTCGCGCACCAGGCTCAGAGCATAGCTGTGAATGGTGCCGATCATGGCCTGATCTAAAAGGCGAATCTGGCGCTCCCAGAATGGCCTGTTCGCGCCGGAATCCACAGCCGCTCTGAGGTGCTCTCTCAAAGCCCGGGACAGGCGTTCGCGCATTTCCGCAGCCGCTTTATCCGTAAAAGTCAGAGCCAGGATATTGGTGACTGATGGAGCGTCAGGCCGGCCGAGGCCGCTCTCCAAAAAGCGAACCAGATATTCCACCAGGGTTTTGGTTTTGCCGCTGCCCGCCCCGGCCACCACACAGGAATTGACCTTTGAGGCCAGCACCGCCTCCTGGGAGGGATTGAAGTTGTCAGTCATTGGGGCCTCCCCGGCACATTTTAAAATATTCGCAATACCGGCACTCGACCTTTTCAGGTATCCCAAGCTCGGCCCGGTGAAGATTTTCCCACAGTTCAACAAATAATTCTTCGCCTTTGGCTTCCACCTCAATAAACGGCTTATTTTCGCCGCCGGGATCAATGAAGTCCAGAATCCCCCGGGCCTCGCTTCCAAAATGGCGTTTGGCCGCCAGGCAATACATAATAAGCGGATAGTATTTCAGAGGCGTCGGCTCGTCTTCTTTGGGAGGCTTATAGCCGCTATTATATTTATTTTTATAATCCAGCACCACCAGGCCGCCCTTGACCCGATCCAATCGGTCGAGGCGGCCTTTTAAATAAAAGGCGGGGAACGCGGCCGGCACAGGCAGGGGCGGGCTATCAGGCGACTTTAGGTTATCACCCGGTGGGGGCTGACCAAAGCGCCACTCCAGGGCCTCAACCATAAAATTATCTTCGGCCGCTTTCCGGCCCTCAAGCCACCGGCCGAGTTGTCCGGCCAGGCGGCGCCTGTCCGTCTCCCAGAGGGGGCGGCGGCCCACGGGGTTTTCCTCTTCATCCTCAGCGCAAACCTGGTCAAAAGTGGTCATCAATTCGGCCAGATTCAATTCGGCCGGCCTCAGTGTTTGGCCCAGATAGGGCTCGAAGAACCTCTCCAAAGTTGTATGAATCAGGTTTCCCCTGTCCAGCGGCGACCGACTCTCTATCTCATCAGGATCAGCGCCCAGCCCCAAGATCTGGCCAAACAGGAATTTTCGGGGGCATTCGGCATAATCGGTCAGGGGGGTCAGGCTTAACAGGGGTCGCCCCTCAAAAGGCTCCTGGGCCGCCAGCCAGGCCGTCAGAATATTTTTGGGCAATTCGCCGAGCTTTGGTTCCAAGGCGCACCTGGCCGCCAATGACTTCCAAAGGCCGGCGGCTTCGTCACCATAGGGGGGGAATTTATCCAAATCCCCCGGCGGCTCGGCGGCCAGGTTGTATTTGCTGGCCAAATGGAGCCACAGTTCCCCTTTATCGCGGATCATTTCCGGCTTCGGGGGCAGAGGCCAGGGGACGACCTCCTCTTTAATACCCTCCGGCCACAGGGCTTTGAGGCTGTCCACAATCGGGGAGGCCAGAACCTGACGACGATGGTCATCAAAGGCGTAATATGACAAACAGACTTTCCGGGCCTGGGCCAGAGCCAGGCTGACTATTTCTTCCTCCTGCTGGTAGCGCTCAGCCGCGCCCGTCCACAGGGAGCGGCCCAGCTTGGTGCCCGCCAAACTTTTGATGAAACTTTCCGGCCACCAGCAGGCCTCAGCTTTGGCCCGGGGGAAGACCTGGGCGTTTAGCCCCAATAAAAACAGGGCCTCGAAAAAGGCGCCGTGAAGGTCGTAATAATTCAGCGCCAAAACCCGGCCAGCCATTGATTTTGGCGAGCCCAGATAAGTATCGCTCAGAGCTTTGTTCAGCCACAGCTTGAACTGGGCCAAGCTGACCGGCGGAGTTTCCGGGCTGTTGGCCGCCAAGGCCTGCGACAATGTTTCCAGCGTCTCCCTGAAGCGGTCAATAGCCGTTTGGTCGGCCGCTATTTTGGGGGCATAATCGCCCAAATCTTGAAGAGGGCCGCTGGGGGGGCTTTGGCCTCTGGATTCCGGGGTTCCCCATTTCAGGTCTCCCAAAATCCCGTTAAACTTGGTCAGGAATTCAGCCCAGGATTTAGAGGCCTTCAAATCATCTTCAAACTTTTTGAGCTCAGCCAGCTTCGGGGCCAATTCTTCCAAATTATTCTGGTGGCGATATTTTGATTCATTATCTTCAAATCCGCCTCCGGCCCGCTCATCAGTAACCCCGGCTTTTAATAAATCAACTCTGGGATTATTGGCCAGCCCAAAATCAAAATACGGGGATTCCAGAACCCGCAGGATTCTGCTCCTCTCCCAATTGGAACCCCACAGGCTCAAAAGATCGCCGATGGCCAGAACCGGGCCCTGAATTCGTAACGCGCTCCCGCGCCGGAAATAAAAATCAAGCCCGAACCGCCGCCCGACATCCTCAATAATGGGTTGATAGCTCTCCAGTTCAGGCGCGGCCAGAGCTATATGGTGCGGCGCCACTCCGCCGACTATCAAGCCCTTAACCCTTCTGGCCGCTTCTTCAACCTCATGGTAGCGGGTGGGCGTTTTAATAATGGCCAGGGCCTCGCCAACCGCCGGGGCGAGGCCGGCCACCGGGGGGCCAAAAAGATTTTCAGCGGCGAAGCGGAGCGCTTCCGGCACTTCAGGGTGGGCCGGGGCCTGGGGATCAGTAAAGTCCAGAGAAATATTTAAATCTGGACGGCGTTCAAAATCTTTGATTACTCTGAGGCGCTGATAACCGACATTACTGGTGATTTCTTCACTTTTCAGCCAATCGGGGGCCTCCAGCCGCAATTTGACCTCCCGCCCCCGCCCCTGGGCCAGAGCCTTGAGCAGCTCGGCCTCAAAAGGCGACAATCTTTGGTTATGTTCGCAGATAATGGTGGTGACGGGGGCCAGGGCCCTGAAATTATGGCCGTCTTTTATGGCTTTCAATAGCTTCAGCCGGCGGCTGAACTGGTCATCTCGAGCCCCGAGCCATTTATCATAGCGTTGCCCTAAATCAGCGACCACCGTTGACAGCCCGCGAGGCTCCAGGGCCGCGATTTCCGCCCAGGTCAGGCCGGACAGCCGCAGGCGATCCAAACCATCCCCAAGCTCTTCAGCCAGCTCGGCCACCCGCGAAACCTCCGGTTGACCCGGCAAGCCCAAAACATCCCACAAATCCGGGGCCAATTTATTCAGGGCCAAACGCCGGCTCCAGTCATCCACCAGGGGCGGCCCAAACTCGGCCGACAGCACCTTCTCCAGGCGGCTGAAAGTCCAGACCAGCGGATTGAGCAGCACCGGCCGAACAGCTAAGGCCCCTTCCATAAACTGGAAACGCACCAGATCGTTGGGCAACAGAATTAATTGGCCGGGCGGGAAAAAGGTGGTTTGGGTTTGGAACACGTATTACCTGCTTTGGAATTTTATTCCCCTAAATATACCATCATTTTGCTGTTCCGGCAGCAACGGCTCGCCGACCAAAAGAGCGGCCACTTTAAAAGTGGCCGCTCTTTTTTAATCGTCTCTATCAGGCTTTGGGTTTATCCCTTGGTTCTGGAAATCCTCATACCGTAGAAGGAGCGGTAGACGAAAAACAGGGCCACGGCGAAGAAAAAGATGCCAAAGCCCGGGGCCACCGACTGGAAAGCCGGGGTGATGGCTATTTCCATGGCCAGCATCCCGAAAAGAGTGGTGAACTTGATGATGGGGTTCAGGGCCACGGAAGAAGTGTCCTTGAAGGGATCGCCCACGGTGTCGCCCACCACGGCGGCGTCATGGAGCGGGGTGCCCTTCTGCTGAAGATCGACCTCCACCACCTTTTTGGCATTGTCCCAGCAGCCGCCGGCATTGGCCATGAAGACCGCCTGGTAGAGGCCAAAAAAGGCGATGGAGAGGAGGTAGGAGACGAAAAAGGAGACCGAGTCATTGGCTCCCAGGCCGCCGCCAGCCGACGGGCTGGAGAGGAAGGCGAAAGCCAGAGCAAAGGAAAAAATGGCGATGAAGATGTTAAACATGCCTTTTTGGGCGTAAACCGTGCAGATTTTGACCACATCCTTGGAATTCTCCACGGCCGCGCTTTTGGGGGCGTCGGGATCCAGGTCAATGTGGTCTTTGATGTAGGCCACCGCCCGGTAGGCCCCGGTGGCCACGGCCTGGGTGGAGGCCCCGGTGAACCAGTAGATCACCGCGCCGCCGCAGAGGAAGCCAAAAATGGTGTAGGGGTTGAGCAGGTTCAGGATTTCTTCCGGCCTGACCCCCAGCACCTTCTGGATGACCAGAATCAGGGAAAAGATCATGATGGTGGAGCCCACCACGGCGGTGCCGATCAGCACTGGTTTGGCCGTGGCTTTGAAGGTGTTGCCGGCGCCGTCATTGCTTTCCAGGTAGTAGTGGGCTTTTTCAAAATCCGGCTTTTGGCCGAATTCTTTGGTCAGCTCCTCTTCAATGCCCGGGATTTTTTCAATGAGCGAGAGCTCATAAATGGATTGGGCGTTGTCGGTCACCGGGCCATAGCTGTCCACGGCGATGGTCACCGGCCCCATGCTCAGAAAGCCGAAGGCCACCAGGCCAAAGGCGAAGATGGAGGGGTAGGACATGATCTCGGACAGGCCGAAACCACTGATGAAATAGGCGGCATACATCAGGCCGAAAAAGACCATGCCCATCCAGAAGGCGCTGAAATTGCCGGCGATGAGCCCGGCCAGGATGTTGAGGGAGGCCCCGCCCTCTTTGGAGGCTTCCACCGTTTCCAGCACATGGATGGACTTGGGGCTAGTGAAAATTTTGGTGAATTCGGGAATCAGGGCCGCGCCCAGGGTGCCGCAACTGATGATGCCGGCCAGCACATACCACAGCGAGCCTGATATTTCGGCGACTTCAGAGCCGGGCCCGATGAGGAAATAGCTGGCCACAAAGGTCATGAGGATGGAGAGAAGGGAGGCGATCCAGACCAGGGAGGTCAGGGGGGCTTCAAAGTCGAAATCCTCGCTCCGGCCGTATTTGGCCCGGCTCCAGGCGCCGTTGATATAGAAGGCCACGATGGAGGTGATGACCATCAGGACGCGCATGACGAAAATCCAGGCCAAAAGGTTGGTCTGGAGCAGAATCTGCACCTGGCCGCCAATGGCCTGGCCCACGGCCAGACAGACGAAGGTGACCAGAGCCACGCCGGTGACCCCGTAAGTTTCAAAGCCGTCAGCCGTGGGGCCGACCGAGTCGCCGGCGTTGTCGCCCGTGCAGTCGGCGATGACGCCGGGGTTGCGGGGATCGTCTTCCCCGATTTTGCAGAATATTTTCATCAGGTCGGAGCCGATATCGGCTATTTTGGTGAAAATGCCGCCGGCGATGCGCAGGGCGCTGGCCCCCAGCGATTCACCGATGGCAAAGCCGATAAAGCAGGCCCCGGCCAGCTCGCGGGGGATATAGATGAGGATGATGAGCATCATCACCAGCTCCACGGAAATCAGGAGCACCCCGATGCTCATGCCGGAATTGAGCGGGATATTCAAAAGGTTGAGAGGCTTTTTTTCCAGGGCGGCGTAGGCCATGCGGCTGTTGGCCAGGGTGTTGACCCTCATGCCGTAGAAGGCCACGGAGTAGGAGCCGAGGATGCCGATGACCGTCCAGACCAGAATCAGGGCCACGCTTTCCAGGGGCATCCCGGCCAGAGAGCCGAAATAGAAGGCGATGCAGGCGCCCACGAAGATGAAGAGAATCAGGAGAAGTTTGGCCTGCTGATACATATAGGTCTTGCAGGTCTCATAGATCATGGCGGCCACATCGAGCATGGAGGAGTGGGCTTTGAGCTTTTTGATGCCCAGATACTGGTAGAGGCCGAAGAACATGCCCAGGACGCAAACCACCAGCCCGCCTTTCAGCAGCAGATTCTGGCTGTCGGACAGGGTCGGCACCAGCAGCTCGGCTTCCGAGGCCAGGGCGGTGGCCGGCCAGGCGGCCAACAGGCCCCAAACAGCCCCGCAGCCTAGAGTGAAGGCCCGGGCCAGGCCTAGCGGCTTTTTCGATTCATCGACGACATTCATTGTCTCAACTCCTTAAACTAGTTAATGGTAAAATATTGAGCGATGCCAAATAACAGGTGATTATAGAATAAAAGCCGCTGTCCCGCAACATATTATCATATATCCAGACACAGCCCCTCGGCGGCCAGCTCAATGCGCATACTGCCCCGGTCGCTCATCATCAGATAATAGGCCCGGGTTTTGTCCAGGTTGTCCACGAGCTTGGCGTCGCTGTGCTCCGGGTCGTGATGGAAGAGAAAAAAGCTTTTGACATTGGCCCGCATGGCCAGATCCATAGCCACAAACGAAGTGGAGTGGCCCCAGCCCTCCTTGGCCACGCTTTCCAGATAGGTGTATTGAGTGTCGGCGATCAGGGCGTCGGCCCCGGAGATGAATTCCACAAACCGGGCGGCCTGCTCGGTTTCAATGCTGGGAAATTCAAAGTCAGTGGCGTAAACCACGCTCTGGGAGCCGACCGATATTTTGTAGGCCAGACTGCCGCCGGGGTGGGGCAGAACCATGGAATCAATGCGCAGCGCGCCCACGGTTAAGCCCTCCTGGGGGAAATCCCGGAAATCAATCCGGGCAGGCAGATCTTCGAGGGGGACGGGAAACAGGCTCGGAGCGGTCTGCTGCAGCTCCAGAGCCCAGCGCAACTGGTCGGCGTTGCGGCCATAGAGGGCCAAACTGGTTTCGGCCCGGTAGAGCGGGGAAAAAAAGGGGAACCCCTGGATGTGATCCCAGTGGGTGTGGCTGAGCAGAATGGTCAGATCCAGATGGCCTTCCAGGGCCGGTTTGGGCTGAAAAGATTCCAGGCCAAACCGAGTGTCGAGGCTGAGAAAAAAATCGTTTTCATCAAAAATCTCCCGCTCGCCCCAGTCCATACCCAGGCACCGGAGACCGGAGCCGGCGTCTAGAATGACCCGGTCGTTGTCCTGGGTCACCTCCACACAGGAGGTGTTGCCGCCCACCGGGTGCAGGAGGTAAGGGGGCAGACCGGCCAGGAAAGCCACCTGCTGGTCGAGGCTGGCCAAGGCCAGACCCTGGGCGGCGCTCAAAATTTTATCCAGCTTCCACCGTGTGTCTGTCGGGTGATGAGGAGTCGGAATCGAACCCCTCACCCCCCAGAATTTAACACGCATCCCGCTCTCCAGCTCTGGTAAAATCTTCCAATTTTGTTTATTTTAACATATTTTCAGCCGTATTGCCAACCATCCTTGCCAGTTTTAAACTAAAAGATTATACTTTAGAATAGTGACTGACCGCCCCGTCAGAAAGGTGATGGCTGACTCCCCATGTTGCGTGACCAATGGCTCTCCAGGGTCAAAACCCATAAAATTACGGCCCTGCTGGCCCTGGCTCTCCTGATTCTGGCCGGGGTCAGGTTCTGGAGCGACCAGGGCGGGCCGGCCCATGGCGACCCTGGCGACCGGGTGGTCTATGTGGAGCTGGGCCAGGCCACTTTCGGGGTCATGCGGGAAGTGGGGCTGTATTACGGCTCCCTGACGGCCGCCCAGAAATTCTCAGTGGCCGCCAGGGTGGGCGGCCAACTGAAACAGCTCCTGGTGGATATCGGGGATCAGGTGGAGAGCGGGCAGGCCCTGGCTCATCTGGACGATGATGAACACAGCCTGGCCCGGGACAAGGCCGCCCACAATGTGCAACTGGCCGAGGCCCAGTTCCTTGAGACCCAGGCCAATCTGAAGCTGGCCCAGAGCGATATGAACCGCCAGAGCAACCTGGCCGGCAAGAGCATTGTCAGCCAGTCTGATTTTGAAACGGCCGAGAATAAGCTGCGCCAGGCCGAGGCCCGCAATCAGGTGGCGGAAAGCCAGTTGCGGGGCGCCAAAAGCCAGCTGGCCGACGCGGCCCTGAAACTTTCCTACACCAAGGTCAGCGCGGTCTGGCCCGAGGGCGGCCCCCGCTGGATTGGCGAGAGGCTGGTGGACGAGGGCGCCCTGGTGACGGCCAACACCCCTCTGTTAAATGTGGTGGCCCTGGCTCCGCTCCTGGTGGTGGTGGAGGTCATGGAAAAAGACTACCCGAAAATCAGGGTGGGCCAGGAGGCGGAACTGCGCACCGAGGCCTGGCCCGGGGAGGTCTTTCACGGCCGGGTGCTGCGGGTGGCCCCGGTGCTGTCGGCCACCTCGCGCCAGGCCCGGGTGGAGCTGGAAGTGGCCAATGACGATCTGCGGCTCAAGCCGGGCATGTTCGCCGAGGTGGTCTTCATTTTCAAGGAAGTGCAAAACGTCTGGTCCGTGCCCCAGGATGTCCCCTTCCGCCGCCAGGACGGTTTTGTCATTTTTGTGGCCGACCCCCAGACCGCCAAAGTTAAAATGGCACCGGTCACCCTGGGCCTGGTGGAAAACGGCCGGGTGGAGCTGGTGGGCTGCCCGCCCCTGACCGGCCCGGTGGTCTTTCTGGGTCAGCATCTTTTGGAAGACGGCCAGGGCTACCGGCTGCCGGAGGATATCCCGGCGGCCGGGGAGGCCGGCCCCTCATGAGCCTCGCCTCCGCGGCTGTCCGGCGCCCGGTCTTCACCTCCATGACCACCCTGATTGTGGTCACCCTCGGCCTTTTCGCCCTGGGCAAAATCCCCATGGATCTCATGCCGGAAATGACCTACCCGGTCATTTCCGTTTCCACTGAATATGAAAACGCCTCCCCCCGCGAGGTGGAGGAGCTGATCACCAAGCCCCTGGAGCAGGCCGTGGCGGCCATCACCGGCGTGGAGGAAATATCCTCCACCTCTCAGGAGGGCCTCAGCCGCATCGCCATCAAATTCACCTGGGGCCATAACCTCGATGAGGCCACCAACGATATCCGCGACCGCGTTGACCGGGTCATCGGCCGTCTGCCGGACGAGGCCGACCGCCCGCTGATGCGCAAATTCGACACGGCCGCCTCGCCCATCATGTTTCTGGGCATCGGCTCCAAACTGCACCCGGTCAAATTGAAGCAGTTTGTCGATGACGAGGTGGTTTACCGGATGGAGCGCAGCCCCGGGGTGGCTTCAGCCACCGTGTCCGGGGGCCTGACCCGGGAGATTCATGTGGAGGTCAACCCGGCCAAAGTCAAAGCCCTGAATCTCAACCTCCACAACTTTATCAACCTCATCCGGGCCGAAAACCTGACTGAGGCCGGGGGGGATATTGAGCGGGGCCGCCTCAAGGTGGTGGTGCGCACCCAGGGGGAATTCAGCAGCCTGGAGCAACTGGGCTTGACCGTGGTGGCCTACGGCCCGGACGGTTCGCTGATCAGGCTCAAGGACATCGCCGAGGTGACCGACACCTGGGCCAAGATCACCCGCATCACCCGGGTCAACCGCCAGGACGGCATTTTCATGCCGGTCTTCAAACAGTCCGGCTCCAACACCGTGGAAGTGGCCGACCGGGCCAACCGGGCCGTGCAGGAAATTAACGCGGCCCTGCCCAACATCCGCATCACTCCCCTCTTTGACAGCTCGGTCTATATCCGGCAGTCCATCAACACCGTGACCTCCTCGGCCGTCCAGGGCGGAGTGCTGGCCCTGGTGGTTATCCTGATTTTTTTGCAAAATATCCGCAGCACCCTGATCCTGGGCGCGGCCATACCCATTTCCATCATCGCCACCTTCATGGCCATGTTTTTCTGGGGCCTGACCCTGAATGTGCTGACCCTGGGCGCCCTGGCCCTGGGCGTGGGCATGCTGGTGGATAACGCCATCGTGGTGCTGGAAAATATCTTCCGGCTGCGGGGCGAGGGGCTGGGGCCGGAGGAGGCGGCGGCGGCCGGGGCTGACGAAGTCGGCGGGGCCATTGTGGCCAGCACCCTGACCACCCTGGCCGTCTTTCTGCCCATGATTTTTCTGGAGGGCATGGCCGGGATCATGTTTCGGCCCTTTTCCTGGACCATCACCTTCGCCCTGGTCTCTTCCCTGGCCGTGGCCCTGACCCTGGCGCCCATGCTGGCCGGGCGCATTCTGGGGGATCGGGCCCGGCCCGTCCTCGACCCTAGGGGCCGGCCGCTGAAATATGGGCAGCCCCGCTACGGCCGCCGCTATTTCAAGCTGGTGGAGCTGACCTACACCGCCTGGCTGAGGCGGGCCCTGCGTCGGCCCAAACTGGTTATCGGCCTGGCTCTGGGCGGGGTGGCCCTGTCCCTGCTGCTGGTGACCAGGATGGGCACCGAGTTTTTGCCCAAGACCGATGAAAGCTCTTTCCGGGTCAACCTGACCCTCGAAGTGGGCACCCTGGTGGAAAAGACCTCGGAAGTGATGAAAATCATTGAGGCTATCGTGGCTGATGAAGTGCCGGAAATCAGGGCCACCTCGGTCAGCGTAGGCGGGGGCGGCAGCCTCGGCTCCACCGGGGGCAGCCACACCGGGGAATTGCGGGTGCGGCTGACGCCCATCGCTGACCGCGACCGCTCGGTCTTTGAAATCATGGATAGCCTGCGCGGCAAGCTCATCAGCATGCCCGGGGCCACCATCCGCCTGCGGGCCGACCAGTCCTTTTTTGCCGGGGGCGGCACCGGAGACCGCATTCAGGTAGAGCTGAGGGGCAATGATCTGACCGAGTCGGACCGCCTCAGCCAGATGATGAAAAAAATCATTGAAGACGTGCCCGGGGTCACTGATGTCTATCTCTCCAACGAAGACGCCACGCCCGAGGAGCTCATTGTCGTGGATCGGAACCGGGCCGCCGATGCCCACCTGAGCGTTTCCCGGGTGGCCGCCCTCATCAAAACAGCGCTGGGCGGCGCCGAGGCCGGCAATTACCGCGAGGGCGGCAAGGAATACGCCATTGTGGTCAAGCTCAAAGATTCCGACCATCTCTCCATTGACGAGCTGATGAATATGACCATGACCAATGACCTGGGCGAGCAGGTGGTGCTGGCCAATGTGGCCCGGGCCGTGCCCGGCAGCGGCCCCCTGGCCATCACCCGCAAAGACCAGTCCCGCATCGTCACCATCAGCGCCGACTATACCGGCCGGGCCCTGGGCGAGGTCATCAGCGACATTGATCAGGCCCTGCATCAGGTGCCCATGCCCCTGGAATTCAGCTATTCCTTCGCCGGGGAGGCCAAGGAGCAGGCCGAGACTTTTCAGGGGCTGACTTATGTTCTGATTCTGGCCATCTTCCTGGTCTATATGGTCATGGCCTGCCAGTTTGAGCAGCTCAAAGGCCCCCTGGTGGTCATGTTTTCCGTGCCCTTCGCCGCCATTGGCGTCATCCTGAGCCACTTTCTGACCGGCACCACCTTTAACATCAACTCTTTCATCGGGGTCATCATGCTGGCCGGCATCGTGGTCAATAACGCCATCATCCTGGTGGATCAGGCCAACCTCCTGCGGCGCCGGGATCATTTGGGCATGGATCAGTCGCTGCTGGAGGCCGGCCGCCGCCGCCTCCGGCCCATTCTGATGACCACCCTGACCACCATCCTGGGGCTGGTGCCCCTGGCCCTGGGCTACGGCGACGGCGGCGAAACCCAGGCCCCCCTGGCCCGGGCGGTCATCGGCGGGCTGACCACCTCCACCTTCATCACTCTCCTGGTGGCCCCGGCCATTTATAAACTGCTCCAGCCCCGGGCCTAAAAAAACGCCGGGAAGCCTTCCGGCGCCCCGGCGTTTTTTTAAGCTGCGGTCTCCGGCTATTTGTCAGCCAGGGCCTGCAGGGCGGTGATGGCCACGGTGTTGATGATGTCGGCCACCAGGCAGCCCCGGGAGAGGTCGTTGACCGGCTGGTTGAGGCCCTGAATGACCGGGCCAATGGCCACGGCCTTGGCCGTGCGCTGCACCGCCTTGTAGCCGATGTTGCCGGCTTCCAGGCTGGGGAAGATCATGACCGTGGCCTGGCCGGCCACCGGGGAGCCGGGCATTTTGGAGGCCCCGGTGCGGGGATCCACGGCCGCGTCAAACTGAAGGGGGCCATCGAGGGGCAGGCCGATTTTGCCCGCCGCCTCCTTGGCGATTTTGGTGGCTTCCACCACCGCGTCCACATCCGGTCCGGTGCCCGAGGCGCCGGTGGAATAGCTGAGCATGGCCACTTTGGGCTCCACCCCGAAGGCCTTGGCCGTCTGGGCGGAAATCAGGGCGATCTCGGCCAACTGCTGGGGGGTGGGGTTGGGGTTGATGGCGCAGTCGCCGAAAACCCAGACCCGGTCGGCCAGGCACATCAGGAAAACCGAGCTGGCGATGGAGCAGCCGGGCTTGGTCTTGATAATCATCAGGGCCGGGCGGATGGTGGCCGCAGTGGTGCCATCGGCCCCGGAGACCATGCCGTCGGCTTTTTTGGTTTTGACCAGCATGGTGCCGAAGTAGTTGCGATCCTGCATCTGGGCTGCGGCCTGCTCCTCGGTGATGCCTTTGGCCTTGCGCAGCTCAAAGAAAGCCTGGGTCAGGTCGGGCAACAGAGCGCTGGTGCGGTTGTCAATGAGGTTGCCCTTGGCCGCCAGATGGGTCAGGCCCAGGCTCTTGGCCTGTCGGCTGATGGCCTCGGGGTCGCCCAGGATGGTCAGATCGGCGAAATCTTTGGCCAGAATGTCGTCGGCGGCCCGGAGGATGCGCTCATCATTGCCCTCGGGCAAGACAATGTGCTGCTTTTGGGTCTTGGCTTTTTCAATGAGGTCGAATTCAAAGCGCTTGGGGGTCAGGGATTTGGGGCTGAGGCCGCAGATGGCGCCGCAGGCTTTTTCCAGCCGGGCGGCGATGTCGGCCGGGGCGGCCAGTTCCCAGACCTGGAGATCGGCCAGGGGGGCGAATTTCCCGGCGCCTGCGGCCTGCCCGATTTTGGGGCTGACCAGGGCCAGGGCGGCCACTTCGGCGAAGCGGGCTTGATAGGCCTGCACCCCGGCGGAGACGGCGGCCAGGTCGATCTCGCCGCAGCCACAGCCGCAGTGGGTGGCCAGGATCAGGACGGGGCTGCCCAGATTGGCGGCGATGGCGGCGTCCAGGTTGGCTAGGGCGCCCCCGGCCGGGGCCAGATCGACCCCCTCAATAATCACCCGGTCAAATTTGGCGGCCAGGCGGTTATATTTCTGGAAAACCGTGTCCAGAATGGCCCCTTCCAGGCCCTGGCTCAGGAGGTCAAAGGCCTCGGCCCGGGTCAGGCCGTAATAGTCGGAAGTCTCGCCGGCCAGCCCGGCGTGGCTCAGGGCGGCCTTCAATTCCGCGTCATCGGCGGCCGAGGCCACCGGCTTGAAAAAGCCGGCCGGGCCGGCTTTCCGGGCAAAGCCCAACGCGGCGACCGAGGCCTCATGCTTGAGGCCGTTTTGGCCGATGGCCGTAATGTAAAAAGATTTTGCCATAGATTATTCTCCTTGGGGGGTTATAAGTTGATCAGTGGCGGGCGCCGCCTGATCCGGCGTTTCCTCTTCGGCCACGCGGATCTGGTTTCGGCCCCCGTTTTTGGCCTGGTAGAGGGCCGTATCCGCCCGGGCCAGGAGGGCGGTCAGGTTTTCGCCGGGGCGATACTGGGCCACCCCGCCGCTGATGGTGACCGGGAGGGCCTGACCGCGCACGGTGATCTCGGTATTGACCAGGGTCTGGCGAATCCGCTCGGCCACCCGGGCCGCGCCGGCCGCGTCCAGGCCGCCGGCCAGCAGCAAAAATTCCTCGCCGCCCAGGCGCACGGCCACATCCGTGCTTCTGGCCGCCTTCTGGATGATTTCGGCGCAGATGACCAGCACCTTGTCGCCGAAGTTGTGGCCCCAGTTGTCATTGATCAGCTTGAATTTGTCGATGTCAAACATGATGGCCGCCAAGGGCCGGCCGGTCTTGGCCGCCTGGGCCATCAGTAAGGGGGCCTCAAAATTCAGGTGGCGCCGGTTGTAGAGTTTGGTCAACTCGTCAATTTTGGCCAGGGTGGTCTGATTTTTGATCTCGTCCTTGAGGGCGGCGATGGTCTGGTTGGCCTCCTGAAGCTGGCTGGAAAAGTGGCCGCCGACCGCCAGGGAGGTCTCGGTTTCCAAAAGCAACTCGTCCAGGAAAGACTGCAGCTCGTCCAGCGAGGGATGCTCGCCCATCTGGCGGGAGGTGGTGGAGAGCACTTGATGGTAGTGGCTGGCCTGGGTCATGGCCGTTTCAATGTGCTGCTCCATGGTGTTGGAGACGGCTATAAAATCCAGGGCCGCCTGGCTGATGGCCAGAGCCTTGGTGTCAAGCACCTCGTGGGAATAGAAATGATCGTAGAGGCTGCTGGACAATTTGCTGTTAAACTGGGCGTTGCTGTCCAAAAGCCCGTTGACGGCCTTATTTAAGGCCGGGTTGGTATAGAGCAGATAATCGTAGAAAATGCGGTAATTTTTGGGCAGGGCCGGGATGCCGCGCTTGGCCAGAAAAGGCAAAAGGCGCTTGGCCACGGCATAGGAATTGACCAGCTCGTCTTTGGCCTTATCCTCGCTCGGCATGTCCGGCGAGGTCATATTGATGGGAGGTTTTTCGTCTGCCTCAGTCATAAGCCTTTCTCAGTCAAATCAAAGCAGGTTATCTAAATTTAAGAGTTTATCACGAGCCGGGGCTTCCCGCAAGCAAAAATAAGAGTCTGGGCAGCCGTAAGCCCGGAGCTATAAATGAGCGTGCAGAGCGGCCAGGGGCGCGGTCGGCTGGAAGCCCAGGCGCTGATACAGCCGCAGGGCCGGCAAATTGTAAGAGGCGGTCTCCACTCGCAACCAGTCGGCCCGGCCCCGCAGGCGGTTTAAGGTCTCACCGAGGATCAGCCCGCCCCGGCCCCGGCCCTGATAGGGAGCGGCCACCGCCAGGATGGAGAGGTGAGCCTCCCGGCCGGTCAGCTTGGCCGTGGCCAGCCCGACGGCCCGGTCTCTTTTTCGATCCCAGAGCACCACGGCCGGGTCGGCCCGGCCGGTCAGATCATCCCGGGCGATCCGGCTCCACAGTTGGCGGGCCGCTTCCGGCCCGGGCTCAGGGTCGTGGCGGAAATGGCCATCATAAAAAAAATCACCCAAGCCGGCCACAATAGAGTCGGCCAGATCCGGCAGGTCGCCGCTGTCCAAAAACTGAAAGCCGGCCGGGCAGTCGGTGACCGGCGGGTCGTCCGGCACCGGCCCGGCCAGGGCCGCCCCGATTTCAGCCAGCACAAAATTTTCCGCCAGAAAACCCCGCAACACCGCCGGGTCGTGCCCTGTTTTGAGGGTGATGAGCCGGAGATTCCAGGCCGCGCCCCGCTCCAGGGCCTGGCGGGCCAGCCGGCGCACCCGGCTCTCCCGGTCGCCCTGATCAAGGGCCACCAGAAAAGGCCCCCACAGGCGGGCGCAGTTAAAGCCGAAAAAGTCGGTGTCCCAGGGCGAGGGGGAGAGAATGGCCAGCCCTCTGGCCGGGTGGTGCTTGTCCACCCACAGCGGCGCGGCCGCGCCCCGGCCGACCTGAGCGGCCACCTCCCGGATAAAATCAGGGGAGAGGGCCGGGCTCCATAAATTCGCCGGGGGCCCCATCTCCCGGATTTCCCGGGCCAGAAGGGTCAGGGTGCCGGCCACGATGCGGGCGGCCTGGAAGTCGTGACGCTCGTTAAAATCAGAGCCGGCCCCGGCCTCCGGTCTCATTTTTTCACCTTAAAGAGGTCGTATTTGGTGGTGTTGTGGCAGCAGTTGCGGCAGACGCTCAGGGCCGCATGGCCTAAATCCCGGCCCACCCTCTGCCGCTGCTCGTTCATCTTCGGGCTGCGCCAGGCCTCGGCCAGACTGGTCTCCCCCACCCGGCCCAGGCTGTGTTCCGGGAGGCCATTGGCGTCCTGGCCGCAAAACTGGATCAAGCCGTCGTATTTGACTTCCAGAGCCAAAAAGACATCCACGCAGGGCCCCCGGCTCAGGCCCGGGGACTGGCGGCTCAGAAAAGGCCTGACCCGCTCCACCTCCTGCACAAAATTCAAATTGGTCAGATCAATGGCCACTTTGTCCAGCCAGGTCAGCCAGTCGGAGGTAAAAGCTTCCGGGTCGGCCGCCTGAGCTTCATCGGCCAAAACCGAGGTCAAAAGGCTCAGGAAGGGGCGGGAGCCCGTTCCCCGCCGCTGGGCGGCCATCTCCACCGCCGCCCGGAAACGGGGGTAACTGGAGCGGCGGCGGTTAAACTCATACTGGGCCGGGGTCAGGCCCTGCATGGAAAACTGGAGATCATCCAACCCGGCCGCGATGAAGCTGTCCATCAGCTCCGGCGTCAGGGCCAGACCATTGGTGTAAATCTTGAGGGGCAGACCGGCTGATTTGATCAGGGCTACGGCCGGGGCGATGTCCGGGTAGAGCAGGGGCTCGCCCCAGCCGGTCAGCCGCAGGCCGCAGCCCTGGTGTTGAGAGGCCTCCTCCACAATGAGGCGCAGAGTGTCGAATCTCATCTCCCCCAGAGGCCGGCGGCTGGTCTGGCGGGAGCAGAAAAAGCAATCGAGCTGGCAGCGGTTGGTCAATTCCAGATTGAGCCAGAAGGGGAAGGGCCGGGGCGGGTCGTAGTCGGTCAGCCAGCCCGGGGATTGGTAGAGGGAGTAGAAGGGGTCGCTCTCCGGCCCCCGGCGATACTTGAGCATATCTATACCTGGCCCCCCTGTCTGACGCCTTGTTGCCGAGATGAATTTTTCATTATGCCACAAAAGCCCGGCCGGGTGAAGGGGTAAAAATAACGGCTAACGGGGGAGTATTTTGAGCTGCACCCCGGTAATTACATTGCGTTGACATAAAGGCCGCAACTAGGTTATTCTAGCCGTCAGGATGGTGACTTATGCCAAGCACGGATACGATAAATATACGCGTTTCCAGTGAACAGAAGGCCCTCATTGACCAGGCGGCCATAGTTTTGGGCCAGACCCGCACGACCTTTATTTTAGAAAATGTCGTGCGCCTGGCCAAAGATGTTCTATTGGATCGGACAGAATTTCACTTGAATGCCGAGCAATGGGCTGAGTTCAATCGCTTATTGGATGCCCCGCCGCAGGAAAACCCAGGATTGCGCAAACTTCTGGCCGGCAAAGCGCCCTGGGATG
>JAISJK010000123.1 GCA_031261565.1 Candidatus Adiutrix sp.
ACCTATGAAATAATTTTGACTGAAAACAATGCTGAATTATCTGTGGTCACAAAAATTTTGCTGAATTACAGATCATCTTGTATGGGCTAATTTTTTGCGGAATTCAGGTTAAATATTATCGGCTTGATGACCGCCCCATAAATTGGCCGATGTGCTACAATGGCCTAATTTTAAGGCAAGGGTTCATTCAGGTGCTGATTTATTTAAGAGGGTGGTTGCCGGTTTTTTGCCTGTCGCTGGCCGGTTTTATTTTTGTGACCACCGAATTGATGCCCATCGGTATTTTGCCGGAGCTGGCCCGGGAGTTTAACCAAACCGAGGCTTTCACCGGCCTGTTGGTAACTGTTTACGCCTGGTCGGTGGCCCTCCTGTCTCTGCCCCTGACCATGCTGACCGCCGGGCTCAACCGCCGGACTCTCATGCTCATACTGCTGGGGGCTTTCACCATCAGCCAGGGGCTGGCCGCCGTTGCGGCCAGTTTTCCCCTGCTGATGGCCGTGCGTCTCCTGACCGCCCTGTGTCACTCCATTTTCTGGTCCATCACCCCGCCCCTGGCCGTGCGGGTGGCCCCCAGCGACCAGCCCACCCAAGCCCTGATTATCATCGCGGCCGTCACCTCTCTGGCCTCGATTCTGGGTATGCCGTTAGGCTCCCTGATCAGCCATTCCCTGGGCTGGCGGCTGGTCTTCCTGCTCATCGGCCTGCTGGCCCTGCTGATTGCCGTCATCCTCTTTAAATTTCTGCCCTCCACTCCCGGGGATGATCAGCCCAAAGGCCGGGTGTTGCGAGGCCTCCTCAGCAACCAGCCGCTTTTAATAATTTACGCCCTGACTGCCCTGACCGTTTCCGGGCATTTTACGGCCTTTACCTATATGCGCCCGCTGCTGGCCCATAACGGCGGCTTCCAGCCCTCCACAGTGGCAGCCCTCCTGTTGACCCTGGGCTGCGCCGGTGTCCTGGGAAACCTCATCGTCAATAAATTTTTCTTCACCCGCCCCCGGCTCTCCCTGGTGGCCGCCCTGATTATTCTGGCTCTGGCTCTGGCTCTGGCCAACCCGGCCTCTTCGTTTCTGGCCGGCGCCTTCGGCCTGTGCCTGGTCTGGGGGGCCTCCCTGGGGGCCGTCTGCCTGGTCTTTCAGACCAACGTCCTCCAAAAGGCCGCCGAGTCCCAGGATGTGGGCAATTCCATCTATTCGGCTATTTTTAATGTGGGTATCGGCGGGGGGGCGCTGATGGGCAACCAGGTTTTTAACCATCTGGGCGTTATGGCCGTCACCCGGGCCGGGGCGGCTTTGGTGGTGGCGGCGGTCATCCTGGCCCTGATTGCGGCTCAAACGAAACCGGCCCGATCTCAGCGGCCGTAGCGGATGTTGTATTTGTCCATCCGGCTGCGCAGGGTGTTGGGGTTGATTTTCAGCATCTCGGCCGCTCCGCCGGGGCCGTTGATTTTGCCTTTGGTCAGGCGCAGGGTTTTCTGAATATGGCTTTTCATCACCTCATCAAGAGAGGGGAGGGCGGCCGACCCCTGGCCGGCCCGGGAGGCGGCGGCGGACGGGCTCGGCCCATGAGGGTGCAGGGATTCAAACAGCAGATCGCTGTAAGGGGCCCGGATGAGCTCCCGCTCCACCACGTTTTCCAGCTCGCGCACATTGCCGGGCCAGTCGTAGTCCATCAGCCGGGTCAGGCCGCCCGGGGCCAGGGCCGGCGGGGAGATGCCCAGTTCCCGGCTTTTGATGGTCAGAAAATGGCGGAAAAGGGCCGCAATGTCGCTCTTGTGCTCGCGCAAGGGGGGGATGTTGATGGGAAAGACGTTGAGGCGAAACCAGAGGTCTTCCCGGAAGCGGCCTTCGGCCACCATCTGCTCCAGATGGCGGTGGGTGGCGGTGATGACCCGGATATCCACGGGGATGACCTGGGTTCCACCGACGCGCTCAATTTCATGGGTGGCCAGCACCCGCAACAGCCGCACCTGGGCGTTGGGGGAGAGTTCCCCCACCTCGTCCAAAAAGATGGTGCCGCCGTTGGCCCGCTCAAAGCGGCCCCGGCGCTGGGAGGTGGCCCCGGTAAAGGCACCTTTTTCATAGCCGAAAAGCTCGCTGTCGATCAGCGACTCGGCGATAGCCCCGCAATTGACCTTGATGAAGGGGCCGTTGCGGCGGGAGGAGCGCTTGTGAATGGCGTTGGCCACCACTTCCTTGCCCACCCCGGTTTCTCCGGTGATGAGGACGGTGTTGTTGAGCTTGGCCACATGGTTGACCTGGGTCATGACCTCTTTTAAACCGCCCAGCTCGCCGATGACCTGGTGGTCAATGGTCAGCTCTTTCAGGAGGAAATCCTTGTCGTCAATCAGGGTGTCGCGGTATTGCAAAAGCTGGTGGTAGGCGATGGCGTTGGAGAGGGCCACGGCGAATGGCTCCCGAACCGAGACGATCAGATCCAGATGCTCCTGCTGATAAGTCAGGCCTTCGGGGGCGCAGATGAGCAGCACGCCCAGTTTTATTTTTTCCAGAACCAGGGGCACCACAATTTCCGAGGCCGGGTGGCGCTGGTGGGGCAAATAGCGCAGGTACTCGCGGGGCAGGGAGCGCATGAGGGCCTCGGTCATAATCATGGGGCTGGCCGGGGCGTGACGCTTAATCCATTCCCAGAAGCCGTCCGGCAGGGTCAGGATTTCCGAGGTCGGCTTGGAGCCGTCAATGGTGGCCCGGGAGACGACGCGGACGGCCCCCTGGCGGCTGTCGAGGATATTCATCATGATTTCCTCCACCGGGAAAACCTGGCGGAGGTAGTTGAGGCTGCGCTTCATGGCTACATTGAGATCCAGGCTACTGCAGATGCTGAGCGTCAGTTTTTTGAAAAATTTATTGGGATCGACCAGCATGATCAGCCTCTTTACGAAATATGGTAACATTGCTTACTGTATTTCGTAATTATACCTTATCTGTCGTTTAATATCAAGGGCCATAGGCCAGCCTGTCTGGGCGGCCTGGGTAGCCGATTACGAAATATCGACGGAGGCTAAGGGCTGAGGAAAGCGGCCGAATCATGTTTAATCCAGTTATTCCGGGATATTGCCATCTCCAAGTCTGATTATTTTTGGCATTATTTTTGCAAGTATAAATCAGTTTGAGATGCTGATGCGGTTAGTCCTTAAGAGGGAAAGCGAAGGGGAATATGAAAAAAATATTTTTGACTTGTATGTTGGGTCTGGCCCTGTCTCTGCCGGGCTGCGAAGATTCAGGCCATCGCGGCCAGGCCGCCCCGCCGCTTGAGGTGGGGGTTTACACGGTCAAAAGCGAGCCGGTGACCATCTCTTCGGAGTTGCCGGGCCGCACCATCGCCTACCGGGTGGCCGAAGTCCGCCCCCAGGTCAATGGCATTGTCCTCAAACGCAAGTTTGAGGAAGGGGCCATTGTCGCCGAGGGCGACGACCTCTACCAGATTGACCCGGATGTCTATCAGGCCGCCTATAACAAGGCCGTGGCCAATATGGACAACCTGGAAAAGCTCGCTAAGCGCAAAGCTTCCCTGAAAGACAGCCGCACGGTCAGCGCCCAAGATTATGAAGACGCCATGTATGCCTTGGAGCAGGCCAAAGCTGATGTGGCCCTGGCCAGGCTGAACCTGAAATATTGCCAGATCAAGGCCCCCCTCTCCGGCCGGATCGGGCGCTCCAACATCACCGAAGGTGCTCTGGTCACCAATGGTCAACCCCAGGCCATGGCCGTCATCAACCAGCTTGACCCCATGTTTGTGGATCTGACGCCGGCCATGACCCATCTTTTAAAGGTCGAAAGCGCTTTCCATAGTGGTCAGCCTCATCTGCCTTTCCTGCAGGACGCCGATGTCTGGCTGACTCTGGAAGACGGCACGGTTTACCCTCTGGCCGGCAAAATGAAATTTCTGGACAACGCGGTTGACCAGGGCACGGGCACCGTGACTCTGCGGGCCGAGTTTCCCAACCCCGACCAACACCTGTTGCCGGGTATGTACGTCCGGGCCAAAGTGCAGGAGGGCGTGGTCGAAAACGGCAAAATCATCCCCCAGCAGGCCCTCACCCGGGATATCAAGGGTCTGCCTCAGGTCTGGGTGGTCAACGCCGAGAACGTGGTCGAGGTTCGCTCCATCAGGGCTGACCGCACTCTGGGCAACACTTGGCTGGTGACCGAAGGCCTGGATGACGGCGAAAAGGTGGTCACCGAGGGCGTGCAGCGCCTGGTCAGAGGCCAGGCGGTCACTCCTAAAGAAGCCACCAACCTGGATATCAAGCTGGCTTTCCGCGAGTAACCTGAGAGAAAACTGATATGTCGCATTTTTTCATTAACCGGCCTATTTTCGCCTGGGTGGTGGCCCTGGTCATTATGCTGGGCGGGGTCATGTCCATCATGGCTCTGCCGGTCACCCAATATCCTGATGTGGCCGCCCCGGCGGTCTACATCAACGGCAGCTTTCCCGGTGCCTCGGCCCAGACGGTGCAGGACACCGTTGTCCAGGTCATTGAGCAACAGATCAGCGGCCTTGACGGTTTCCGCTATATTTCCTCCCAGAGCAACTCCGACGGCTCTTTCAGCATCATCGTCACTTTCAACCAGGGCACCGAGCCCAATATGGCCCAGGTGCAGGTGCAAAATAAGCTGGCCCTGGCCCAGCCCATGCTGCCCCTGGATGTCCAGAATCAGGGCATATCGGTCGGCAAATACCAGGTCAACTTCATGATTCTGGTCTCGCTTTACTGCGACACCGGCCGGTATAACGAGCGGGATCTGGGCAATTACATTATCGCCAACCTGAAAGACCCCCTCTCCCGCACCCAGGGCGTGGGGGAAATTATGCAAATGGCCGGCCAATACGCCATGCGCATCTGGCTGAATCCGGAAAAGCTCTTCAGCTTCCAGCTCATGCCGGCTGATGTGGTGGCTGCGGTCAACAGCCAGAATGTCCAGGTTTCCTCCGGTCAACTGGGCGGTCTGCCCACGGTCAAGGGGGTGCAGCTCAACGCCACGGTCATTGGTAAAAGCAAAATGACCTCCGTGGCCGACTTTGAGGATATTTTGCTGAAAGTCCAGCCGGACGGTTCCCGCATCCGCCTACGCGATGTGGCCGAGGTGGAGCTGGGCAGCGAAAACTACAACATCACCGCCCTATATAACGGCTACCCCTCAGCCGCCCTGGCTATCCGCATGGCCTCCGGCTCCAACGTCCTGGAAGCCACCAGGGCTGTCAAGGCCACGGTGGCCGAGCTGGAGCCTTTTTTTCCGGAAGGCATCAAGGTGGTCTATCCCTATGAAACCGCGCCTTCGGTTACGGCCTCCATTGAAGCGGTGATCCACACCCTGGTGGAGGCCATTGTCCTGGTCTTTCTGGTCATGTATCTTTTCCTCCAGGATTTCCGGGCCACCATCATCCCCACCCTGGCCGTGCCGGTGGTGCTGCTGGGAACCTACGCCATCCTGTTCCTCTTCGGCTTCACCATCAACATTATCACCATGATGGCCATGGTGCTGGCCATAGGCCTTTTGGTCGATGACGCCATAGTGGTGGTGGAAAACGTTGAGCGTCTGATGGTGGACGAGGGTTTGCCGCCCAAGGAAGCCACTGAGAAATCCATGGGCCAGATCCAGGGGGCTCTGGTGGGCATTGGTCTGGTCATCAGCGCCGTCTTCTTTCCCATGGCCTTTTTCGCCGGCTCTACCGGGGTCATCTACCGCCAGTTTTCAGTGACCATCATTGCCGCCATGAGTCTTTCCGTGCTCATAGCCATTGTTTTTACCCCGGCCCTGTGCGCCACCATGCTCAAGCCCAGAAAAGAGCATTCGGCCCCCAAAAGCCTGCTCCTGGGGCGCTTCTTGAGCTGGTTCAACCGCATGTTTTTCCACAACTCCCAGCGTTACGCCCGGGGGGTGGATAAAGTGCTGGGGCGCAAACGCCTCTTCGTCGCCATTACCCTGGGCATCTTCGCCGCAGTGGCCCTCCTGTTTCCCCTCCTGCCCACCGCCTTTTTGCCCGATGAGGACAACGGCGTCATAATAGTCATCTTCCAGCTTCCGCCCAACGCCACCAAGGAGCGGGCGGCGGCCGTGTATGGTGAAGTGCTCCAATATATTCAGAAAGAGGAGCAGGCCACAGTCAAAGAAATGATCAGCATCTCCGGGTTTTCCTTTGCCGGCCGGGGTCAGAATATGGGTATCGCTTTCGTCAAGGGCCGGGATTTCGCCGAGCGCAAAGGGTCGGGGTTAAGTATGTTTGATCTGGCCGGCCGGGCCATGCGCCGGTTTGCCGCCATCAAGGATGCCAGCATCTACGCCCTGGTGCCTCCGCCCATCTCTGAGCTGGGCAACGCCACCGGGTTTGACTTTTTTCTGATGGATCGCTCCGGGCTGGGCCATCAGGCTCTGATGGACGCCCGTAACCAGCTTTTGGGGGCTGCGGCCCAGGAGCCCACCCTGACCATGGTCAGGCCCAACGGTCTGGGTGATCAGCCCCAGTATAAAATCGAAATTGATGATGAAAAGGCCCGCAGCCTCTCCACCAGCCTGGCGGATATCAACAGCACCATGAGCGTGGCCTGGGGCGGGGCCTATATCAACGATTTTATTGACCGGGGCCGGGTTAAAAAAGTGTTTGTCCAGGGGGCGGCCGACAGCCGGGTCGCTCCGGAGGATTTCAACCGCTGGCATGTGCGCAACGCCAATGGCCAGATGGTGCCTTTTTCCGCTTTCTCCGAGGGGGAGTGGATTATGGGCTCTCCCAAACTTGAGCGTTACAATGGGGTGCCGGCTATGGAAATACTGGGCCAGCCCATTGCCGGAATCTCCAGCGGCGACGCTATGGCCACGGTGGAAAAAATAGGCCGACAGTTGCCGCCGGGCGTTGATGTCAGCTTCACCGGCCTCTCTTTTGAAGAGCGGCTGGCCGGTGCCCAGTCCGCCAAGCTCTACGCCATTTCGCTTCTGATTGTCTTTCTCTGTCTGGCCGCTCTCTATGAGAGCTGGTCCATCCCTGTGTCCGTCATGCTGATTGTGCCCATGGGCGTTTTGGGGGCGGTGGCGGCCAACCTGATCCGGGGCCTCAATAATGATGTTTTTTTTCAGGTGGGCCTCTTGACCATCATTGGCCTGTCAGCCAAAAACGCCATTTTAATTGTCGAGTTCGCAAAGGATCTGCACGATAAAGAAGGCCGCACCCTGATGGCGGCGGCGGTGGAGGCGGCCAAGCTACGCTTCCGGCCGATCCTGATGACCTCTCTGGCCTTTGTCTTTGGCGTGCTGCCCATGGCCAAGGCCTCCGGGGCCTCCAGCGCCAGCCAGCACGCCCTGGGCACCACCGTAGTCGGCGGCACTTTGTCAGCCACCTGTCTGGCCGTTTTCTTTGTGCCGCTCTTCTATGTGATGGTGGCCGGCCTTTTCCACAAGGACAAGGAAGAAACTTGAGCCTCAGGCCGAGACCCTGTATTCGGCCAGTTTGTTGCGGAGCGTCCGGACGCTGATGCCGAGCAGGCGGGCGGCATGAGTGCGGTTGCCCTCGGTTTCGTTCAAAGCCTGGCCAATCAGTTGCCGCTCCATTTCTTCGATGGTCATCAGGCCCGGCCCAGCCGGGCCTGAGCTGTTTAGGGCGGCCGGGGTAGCCTCCTCCGGCTCAACCTCAGGGGTAGGGTCAAGGGCCATGGCCTCAACGGGGGCCGGGCCGGATCTTTCCAGGGCGGCCATGAAACCGGCCTCGTCCATGAATAGATCTTCGGGCTGCACCGTGTTCCCGGTGGCCAGAAGGACGCCTCTAGCCACTGTGTTTTCCAGCTCCCGGATATTGCCCGGCCAGGGGTAGCCGGCCAGAGCCTCAAGAGCGCCCTCGGAGATGGCGGTCACATTTTTGTTGTTCAGGGCCGTGTATTTTTGCCGGAAGTGCTCGGCCAGGAGGGCCACATCGTCCCGCCGGTCTTTCAGGGCCGGGAGATAGAAGGGGATGACGTTGAGGCGGTAATAGAGGTCAGACCGGAAATGGCCGGTTTCGACCCAGTCTTTCAGGTTGCGGTTGGTGGTGGCAATGACCCGCACATCAATTTTCTGCGGCTCTTTACCCCCGACCCGGTCAATCTCACCCTCCTGCAGCACGCGCAGGAGCTTGGCCTGCAAAGCCATGTCCATCTCGCTTATCTCATCGAGCAAAATAGTGCCGCCATCGGCCAGCTCAAATTTACCCTGTTTTCTAGCCACCGCGCCGGTAAAGGCGCCTTTTTCGTGGCCGAAAAGCTCGCTCTCCAGAAGGCTTTCCGGGAGGCTGGCGCAGTTGATGGCCACAAAGGGCCCGCCGGCCCGGGGCGAGTTTTGGTGGATATAGCGGGCCAGCAGCTCTTTGCCCGTGCCGCTTTCCCCCTGCAGGAGGACGGTGGCCGGCGAAGCAGCCACATTGCGGGCCAGCTCCAGCAGTTTGACCATCCGGGAACTCTGAGTGATGATGGGCCGCTCGCTGGGGCCGGGGGCCTTGGGAGCCGAGGACGCAGCCGGCGAAATTTCGTCCGGCGCGGTGGCCAGGGCCCGGTTGACCGCTTCTTCAATAACCCCGGCCGGGAAAGGTTTTAAGATGAAATCCTGAGCGCCTTCGCGCATGGCTTCCACGGCGGTCTCCACCGAGCCATAGGCGGTCATGAGGATGACCGGGGTGGCCGGGGCCAGTTTCTTGATGGCCGCCAGAACCCCTAACCCATCCAGGGCCGGCATGCGCAGGTCAGTGATGACCAGGTCAAACCGCTGGGTCTGGAATTTGTTGATGGCTTCCTGGCCGTTTTCAGCCAGTTCCACGGCGTGTCCCAGACGAGTCAGGGCGGTGAACAGGGCGGTGCGCAGATGTCTTTCGTCGTCGGCCACCAGTATCGCTTTGACGCTCATGGGTCTCTCCTTAATTCAGGCTGCCCTGAGGCCCTTCCAGCAGGGGCAGGCTGATGGCCGCCCGAGCGCCCATATTCAGGTCACTGCCGACCAGGAGCGAGCCCTGATGAGCTTCGGCAATCCGCAGACTGACCGGGAGGCCCAGGCCCAAGGGCTGATCTTTGGTGGTGTAAAAGGGGCTGAAAATACGCTTCATCATATTGAGGGGCACGCCGGGGCCGGTGTCGGTGATGATGATCTCCACCAGGCCGGGTTTGGCGGTTTCAAATTCCACAAAGATGCGGCCGCCGCCGGGCATGGCTTCCACCGCGTTCAGGAGGAGGTTCAGGAGCATCTGCACCATCAGGCCCCGATCCACTTCCAGGGTCAGGTCTTTCTGGGTGATCAGCACTCCGATCTCACGCTCTTTGAAGACGCCGTTCATGGCCCCCAAAGCCTCGTCCACAATATCCATGAGCCGGTGCGGGGCCAGATTCAGATTCAGAGGCTCGGCCATGGAATTGAAGCTGGTCAGGTATTCATTTACTTCCCGCACGCCGAATCTGATCTGCTCCATCAGGTCGGCCAGGGCGCTGTCGCCGGCCTCCTCCAGTTCCTGGCCGACAATAGAGGCGTAGAGCTCAATGCCGGCCAGAGGGCCGGTCACCTGGCGGTGGACGGCGGTGGCCGCCTCTGTGGTTTCATTCAGAGCGGCGGCGGCGGTGATGGCGGCCGGCGCGGCCAGACTGTAGCCGCAGGCCAGAATCAGACCGCCCTCGCCCGGCAGGTGGCGGAGCTGAAAAGTCAGAGGGTTGCCGTCAGCCGGGGAGGGCAGGGTCACTGTCCGGCTGCGGCTGCCGCGCAAATCGAGTTGAAAGGCGGTGGCCTTCAGGGGCTTGAGCGATTCCGGCAAAGTGAAATCATCAAGACTCTGGAGGCTTAAGCGGCGGGTGGCTTCATCGTTGGCCAGCAGGATAGAGCCCTGGCTGTCAAAAACCAGGAGGCAGCAGGGTAACTGGTCAAAGAGGGTGGGCCAAAAGTCTTCCGGCCATTCCGGCTGGGGCTGGAGGGTGGTGGGGATGAGGTTTTCGACAATGTTCAGGTTCATGACAATCCTCCTTGCG
>JAISJK010000011.1 GCA_031261565.1 Candidatus Adiutrix sp.
TTTGTCTTGATAATGGGCTCACCACAAAAGAAACATTTAGCTTGTTAGCTTATTTGACAAAACCAATACAATCCATTAAATTAAGAATGTCAGACAATGTTTTAGGCAGGAGGTTCCAAATATAATTTTTGGTAACCGTAAAAATAGACTATCCGCCCTTACGGGGCACCCCCCATGGGAGGGTGGCGGTGCCCCTCCGGCAGGACGGTTTCTTGCAAAGGTAGCGTAGCCAACGGGAAATAGCTGTGAACGCTTACAATAAATTTAACATGGCGGTAACCATCGCCGTAACTTGCGTATTGGGTTGCTTGGTAATTTCATTCAATTCTCTGGCGGTTTGATCTCCCCAGTGCCAGGAGTCCTTAAAGGCCGTAATTTGGGCATTGGCCGGCTCGCCCTTTGGTGATTTAAAAAGTATATTATAATCTCTTTTTGAATTGAACGGCGGGTCAAGGTAAATAAGATCAACATGTTCATCGGGAAGGCTCTCCCGTAATACATGTAGGTTGTCCCCATAGAACAATTGTCTAATCATCACTCTCCCTCATCCAACCGGCGGGTCACGCCCGGCCACAGGAATCGGCCGACCTTGCCGCTGGCCTCCCGGGCCTGGCTGAAAGTGGTTTCCAGGGGCTTGTCGCCCAGGCGCTGGATTAAAGCGCCGAACTGCTGCAGCACCGAGCTGACGGAGGGGTCGCGCACTTCCAGGCCGCGCAGCCGGGGCAGGATTTTTTGCTCCAGTTGGTCGGCGAAAGCCAGCCGGTGGCGGTCGCCGCTGCCCACCTCGGGGTAGTTGGCCACATAGAGGGCGAGAGCCTGCTGGGCCCGGAAGCCAAAGGGGCGGCCAATGCGATCCAGCGACTGGTTTAGGGCGATGGACCAGGATTTGACCTCGTCCATATACCAGCCCCCATCCGGCCCCTTGAGCCAGCCGCGCCAGGCCTCGGCCGGCAGGAACGACTCCTGGGCTCCGGCCCCGTAGCGGATGGGCCGGATCAGGGCCTGGTCATCAGGGCGGCCAAAGCGCATGACATTGGCGTGCTCCATCATTTTGTCAAAGAGGGGCCGGACTATCTTGTCATCATTGATGGTGCCCACCAAAAGCACATTGTCCGGCACCCAGACCCGCAGCCGGCGGCCGCCCGGGCCGGTGTCAATTTCCAGCTCGGCCTGAGCGCGCTTGGCCGCCTTGTCCGGAGTCTCCACCAGGCGGCGCAGCTCCAGCCGGCTCAAAAGCTCGCTTAGGGCCTCCGGCTGGGCCAGGTTCATTTCATCTATTAAAATCAACAGCATCCTGTCCCGCAGGGAGACGTTTCCCCGGTCAAGCTCCGGGTAGTTATAGGGGTCGAGGCGCACCAGGGCCCGGGACAGATCCGAGGCTTTATACCTTTTCTCCCGGTGGTCATAGACGCCAAACATGCTCTGGAGCGTTTCCCAGCGGGGCTGGGCCGGCACCACCAGGCTGTAGAGGCCCATCAGTTCAGCGTAGCGCAGGGGCAGGAGGGTCTTGCCCGTGCCGGCCACCCCGGCCAGGATGGTCAGCGGGTTGATGGACTGGCACTTCAGGGCGGTGTGGAAAGCGTCAATGACCCGGCTGGGGAAATAATGGCCCTCCCGTTGCAGGGTCTGCTTTAACTGCCGCAGGAGGTCGCCTTCGTCCGGGTCGCAACTGGTCAGCGCGAATTCGCCGGGGGAAAGGCCGGCCGGCCCGGCCTCAAAGATGGAGGATTCGCCCTCGGGGGCGGTCAGATGGGCCAGCTCGGCCTTCCAGCGCTCCACCTCCAGGGTCAGGGAGGCTTTGCGGGCCTCCAGGCCGGAGACTTCGTCCCGCAGGCTGTCCAGCTTGGTGCTTTCTGCGGCCAGCTTGGGCTGAATCTGCTCCAGCCAGGTTTTCATCCGGCTGATGGTCTGCTTTAAGGGGCTGATGGCCGATTTGCGGTCGTCAATCTCGTTTTCCAGAAATTGATTCCGGGTGACCAGAGCCGTCTGTTCCGCTTTCAGCTCCACCACCCGGGCGGCGGTGGTCTTGGCCTCGGCCACTTCCAGACGCAGAGAATCCAGGGATCTGGCCAGGGTCAGGGCTTCTTTGGCCCCGCGCATCTCCTCCAGGGTCTCGGTCAGGTCGGCTGATTCCTTTCGGAGCTGATCCAGCCGCTCTTCCCGGGCCGAAATCTCGCTGTCCAAGACCTGAATTTTAGTGTTGAGCGCGGTCACCCGGGCCGTGGCTTCCTCCAGCTTTTTGCTCTCCACCTCGTTGAGCTGGTGCCGCAGGTCGTCCAGGGTCTGGGTCAGAGTGGCTCGCCTGTTTTCCAGCTCGGTGGTCTGCTCGGCCAGAGTCTGCCGCGTCTCTTTGCCCTCCGCCAGGGATTGCTGCAGGTGGGTCAGTTCCGCCCGAACCCGCTCCTGCTCTTCCCGCTCGCCTTGCAACTTCAGGAGGTTTTGCTGCTGCTCGCCAATCCAGGATCGCAAAATGTCCACATCGGCCATTAACGCGGATTTGCGGGCGGCCAGATCGGCCACGTCCGAAGCGTCGTCCATGGCCGCGGCAAAGCGGCGGCGCTGATATAAATGAAACCCGAAAGCGAGCGCCGCCATCAGGACGGAGAGGGCGGTGGCCAGCAGCCACAGCCAGGTGGTGGAGGAGTTGCTCATTTATCTTGTCCTGGGGTCGTTGATTTCTTTTTAGCCGCTGCCTCCGCCTGAGCCAGGGAGGCCTGAACTTTCTGCACGGCCGCATTGGCGGCGTCAATATTTTTCTGCAGAGAAGCTAGCTGGCGCTGGAGCTCCGCCCCGGCGCCTTTGGCGCTGGCCGCCTCATCCTTCAGGCTGGCCGAGGCCTGGGTCAGCCCGCTGGCCTGGCTTTTAAGGGGCGCGACCAGATTCTGCACCTCTTTGGCGCTGCCGGCCACCAGCCGGGCCTGGGCGCTGAGATTTTGAGTGGTCTCCGACAGGTCTTTCAGGGTGGCGGCCACATTTTTGGGCAGGGGGGCCACGGCCAGGTCCATGGCCTTGAGCTCGGCCAGGGTCTTTTCCGAGCCCCGGGCCCAGAGGGCCGTCTGGGCCTCCATGGTTTTGAGGCCCTGGCTTAAGGAGGCGGCGCTGGCCGTCAGGCTGTCCACCTGGCTCTGGAGGGCTTTGCCGGCTTTTTCGCCCTGGTCGGCCGCCGCCGCCAAAGTTTTGTTGCTGGCGGCCAGACCGGCGGTTTGCTCATCCAGACTTTTTATTTTGGCGGGAATGGTCTGGGCCCCGGTTTTAATCTGCTGCACCGAGGCCTCCAGGCCGGCGGTCAGGGCCACAAAGTTTTTAGTGGCCGCATCGGTATTTTTGACGGTCTGCCTCAATTCGCCGGCTGTGGCCCCCACCGACTCGGCAAAGGTCTGTAAAACTTTCCGGTCATTGAGCACCCGCTCCAAAAACTCCTGGGCGTGGGCTTTTTCGCGCTCCAGGCCTTTGAGGTCAGCCGCGAGCTGCTCTTTTTGGGCCAGAAGTTTATTAATGCTCTCCCTGGTCTCCGCCTCCCGGACTTTCAGAACCTCCATCTGGGTTTTATAAACCCGCATCATCGGCCGGACAGAGCTGATTTCATTGACTATCTGGGCCATTTCCTGCTGGGCTTCCTGGCGGGCACCCTGGAAGCGGTAGTATTCGCCTCTGGCCTCGTCCAGCATCGTCCGCACCTCCTGGCGCTGCTGCTCCAGGCCTTTCAGCTCCTCGGCCAGGGCGTCGTGCCGGGCCTGCATATCAGCGGTCACGTTGCGCAATTCGGTGTGCAACTGCTCCAAAGCCGGCATTTCATTTTTATAGTCGCCCAGGGCGGCCCGCTCTTTTTCAAAGACGGCCCTCTCCAGGCGCAACTCATCCTGGTCATGATCAAGGCGGACGACTTTAAAGCCGGAGATGATGGAGACCAGGATGATGAAGCCAATGGCCGCAGCCAGTAATTTGACGGAGGGGAAGGTGGTGTCGAGGCGGGGCGCCGGCCCGCGCCGGGATGGTTGGCCAGTCGAGTCAGTCATGTGGTGTCGCTTCCAGGTCGCTCGGATTTCAGCTAGGCTTCACAGCTATCTTATCGGGGTGAAACAGGCTGAAATTAACACATAATAATAATTTTGTCAAAAAAATTCTAAAATAACAAGATGTTGTATTTAATTAAAAGCGGGCCACGAACAGGCTGATAGTTGGTATCTATTTTGCATTTCCTTTTGAAATGGCTGTGGCCGCCAGGAAAGCCAATAGCCCTTGCCAGATTAGGGTGAAGCGATTTATAATTAAATTGCAGAGGAGATGTCGATTTTTCTCAAGTTGGTCGCCGGACGAGCCGATAATTAAGATTGAAAGCGGCCGCTGGGGCGGCCGCCAAGGGAGGTAACGGTGGGCCGCGGCTCTTCAATCAGACCAGGGCCGAGACGGGCCATGATGCGCACCCTGGGCCAGTTTAAAGCAAAACTGCTGGCCGCCCTGACCTTTGGCTGGGATTTGCCGCCCCGGCCCTCCCCCCGGGTTTCAGCGGTGGAGAAAGTTTCCCGCAACGCCCTGGCTGAGCTGGTGGGGCGGTCTAAGAGCCACCCCCAGCGGGGCGAAGAGACCTCGGCCAACCCGGCTTATGCGGCCTTGGCCAGCCTGACCGATGAAAGCGGCCGCCCGGGTCTGGCCCTGGGGCTGAGATACGAAACCGGTGAAATAAACTTTTTGGATTTAGAGGCTGATGCCGATAAGATGGGAGACAGCGGGGCTTTTGTCGATCGGGCTGAAAACCTGGTTTTGTGGCGCCGCCTGGAAGAGTTGATTTATAACAAAGTTGACCGCAATATGGTTGGGCCCCGCCGGCCCATCCGGGCCCCGGAAGAGGTGGATATATGAAAATAGACCATTTGAACACGCCGGTATTTAATAATGAGACCACCGCCGCTGAGGCCAGGGCCCGGCTCAAACCAGCCCCCGAGCCGGTGGAACAGCCCCAGGCCGGGGAAACCCCCAGGAGCGACGTGGTGCAGCTTTCCGACCGGGCCCGCCTGGTGGCCCGGGCCAGCGAGCTGGCCCAGAACGCCCCGGAAATCCGCGAGGAACGGGTCAATGAGCTCCGGGCCAACATTGCCTCCGGCACTTATAACGTCAGCGGGCGGGTGGTGGCTGATTCCCTTTTGAAAAAGAGCCTCGCTGAAATCTGACCCTATGGCCCCCTGTTCCGGAGCCCGGCCACCGTCCGTGACGGTTGCCGGGCTTTTGCTTGGCTTTTTTGCTTGACTAAAGCCCGGCCATGGCCTATAGTAAAAATTTCCTAAATATGGTGGAGGTCTGGACAGACATGTATGCAGTAGTTAAAACCGGAGGCCGTCAATATAAGGTCGAGCCGGGCCAGGTGGTTCGGGTCGGCAAGCTGGAGTCGGCTGTGGGTGCCGCTGTGGCTCTGGGCGAAGTGCTCCTGGTTAAAGAGGGCGAGACCCTGAAAGCCGGGGCTCCCTTCCTGGCCGGGGCCACGGTCACGGCCACGGTGGTGGAGCAGGATCGGGGCTCAAAAGTCCTCGTTTTTAAGAAAAAACGCCGCCAGGGCTATCAGAAAACCCAGGGTCACCGTCAGGATTACACCACCCTGAAAATTACGGCCATCAACGTCTGAGCTGGCCAAAGGAGATTAAATCATGGCTCATAAAAAAGCTGGCGGTTCCAGCCGCAACGGGCGCGACACCATTGGCAAGCGCCGGGGAGTCAAGCGCTATGCCGGGCAAAACGTCCGGGCCGGCCATATTCTGGTGCGCCAACTGGGCACTAAAATTCATCCCGGCCAGAATGTCGGCCTGGGGCGGGATTACACCCTCTTTGCCCTGATTGACGGCGTGGTCACCTTTGAGCGCTTCGGGGCCGACCGCAAAAAAGTCAGCGTCTACCCGGCCGAGGCCAAGCCGGGTCAGGCTCAGCTATCGGCTTAAAACAGCCGGTGAACTGATGGCCAAGCCGCTTCCCCTTTGGCGAGAGGAGAGCGGCTTTTGTTTTTAGGGGAGTGGCCATGGCCGACCGGCAACTCAGCGGTTTCACCCGCGACCTGATTGAAGCCGGGCTGAAACTCTCGGCCCGAGAGCTGGCCCGGGGCCGGTTTATAATGGGGCCGGCCGGGCCGCTCTGGGGCGGGCCCCGGCTGGCGGCGGCCGACAATTATCTGGCTGATATCCTGGCTGACCCGGAGGAGGCCGGCGACTACGGCCAGTTTTTTAAACCGGCCCTGGCTGCTGGCCCGGATATCCTGCCCTGGCGTTACCGGCCGCCCCGGCCCGAGCCCTGGCCTAGCCAGTTGGCCGGGCTGGCTGAGGATGCTCTGCCCCTGGCGCTGGATTTCATCGGCCGGTCCGCCGCTCTCCTGGCCGGCGCGGCCCTGGCCGGGGCGGCCCCTCTGGATGAGCGCTACCTCTACACCCACAGCCTGGAGGGTTGGCCCATCCGCCGCACCGCAGGCGCCGCCTGGGAAATCGGCCCGGCGGGCCTCGGCCTGCCCCGGCAGGCCGGGACAGTGCTGGTGCTGGGCTATGTGCGGATCCCGGAGATCATGGGCCGCCATAGGGTGCAGGCTGGATTGTGGCCGCCGGGGGGCTGGCTGGACTGGCCCGGCCAGGTGGCCGCCACCCTGAAACTGTCTGACTGGCTGTCGGCTCAGGGCTATCTGGCCCTGCCTTCGGCCGGGGGGCTTTTGCTGGCCGCCCACCACGGGGCCCTGGCCGGCCTGGGCGAGCTGGGCCGCCAGGGGCTGCTCATCACCCCGGAATATGGCCCCAACCTGCGCCTGTTCACCATTCTCACCGACTATCCCTTTGAGCCGGGCTCGCCCGTCATTTTTGGCGTGGCCGACTATTGCGAGACCTGCCAGCGCTGCATTAACGAGTGCCCGGCCAAGGCCCTGACCGAGGGCCGCCGCCGGCCGGGTCTCTTTCAGTGGCCGGTCAACCACCGGGCCTGTTTTGACCACTGGCTGGAGAAAAAAGAGCCCTGCCGCAAATGTATTGAAATCTGCCCCTACACCCGGGAGCCGCTGGTGGAATCCGGGGTAAAAGCGCCTTAACCCGATTTGATGCGCACCAGGAGGTCGCCTTTGACCCCGTCCGGCTTGGCCAGCCCGTAGCCGGGCAGCTTAAAGTTGGCCCCGGGCTTGGTGCCGGCCGGCACGTTTAAGCGCAGAGCCGGGCCGGAGAGGGTGCTGACCAGCCGGCGGCAGCCCTCGCTCAGTTCCCGGGCGGTCAGCTCCAGCGAGGTCAGGAGGTCGTAACCCCGCCGGCTGAACCGGGGGTCGGGGGCCACGGTGAGGGTGATAATGAGGTCGCCGGGCCGGCCGCCTCCGGGCCCGGCCGGCCCCTGGCCCTGGGCCACCAGCCGCTGGCCGCTGAGGGCCCCCGGCGGCACGGTCACCCGGACTTTGACCGCCCCGGCCGGGCCGTTGTAGGCCGCATATTTTTCCGCCCCCAGGGCCGCTTCCTTAAAAGTGACCATCAGGGGCACGGTGATATCCGGAGCCCGGCGGCCCCGGCTGGAATTTTTCTGGCCGAAGTCGGCGAAAAAATCGTTGATGCGGGCCCGGCTGTCCTCCGGCTCGCCGGCCGGGGCCGGGTGGGGGCTGAAAATGCGGTCCAGAGTGTCGCGGGCCTCCTCCAGGCCGAAGAATTTAAAGAAATCACCGGGCTCAAAGCCCTGGAAGATGTCTTCCCGGGTATATTCGTTTTTAAATTCCGCCGGCCCCAGGCGGTCGTATTGCCGCCGCTTGCCCGGGTGGCTCAAGACGGCGTAGGCCTCGGCAATGGCCTTGAAACGCTCCTCAGCCAGGCGGGAGCCCGGGTTGCGATCCGGGTGCCAGTGGATGGCCAGGCGGCGGTAGGCCCGCTTGAGGTCTTCGCCGCCGGCCTGACGGCTGACGCCTAAAATAGTGTAATAGTCAATGTGGGCCATGGCTGCCTTGGGTCTTTACTCTGGGGCCATGATAACAAGAACCGGCTACATTTTCAAACAGGAGACCAACTCATGACCGGGAAAAACGCTTGCCTTGCGGCTCTATCTCTGCTGTGCGGCCTGGGGGGCGGCTTGGCGGCCGTCTGGCTGGCCGCCGACCCCAACCAGGCCGGGGCGGATTCGCCGGCGGCCCCCCCGGTGGTGGTGGCCGGGGAACTGCGCCTGGCCGATGAGACCGGGCGCACCCGGCTGCTCCTGACCCTGGTGCGGGGCAAACCCCGGCTCTTTATGCTGGATGACGCCGGCGAGTACCGGCTGGAAATGGGTCTGGGCGAGACGGGGGAGCCGCATATCTGGCTCAGGGATCAGGAGGGGGCGGCCAAGGTGCAGGTGGCCCTGACGGCCAAGGGCCGGCCGGCCTTTCGCCTGGCGGACGGGCAGGGGCGGGAGCGGGCTATCCTGGGTTTAAGCGAGAGCGGCGACCCGACCATGGTCATGCGGGACGAGAGCGGGCGGGATCGGCTGGCCGTCTGGCGGGACAAAAAGGAAGGCGGCCTGGCCCTGGCCGATGGCCAGGGGCGGCCCATCGCCGCTCTCAGCGCCGGGGAGGGTCAGCCGGCCAGCCTGTCATTTTTCAACGCCGGGGGCGAGGCCTATAAAGTGGTGGAGTGAGCCGGCCCTTTCAAGTCAATCCTCCCGATCCCTACGCCGGTCGCGCCGCACCTGGTTTTTCCGGTCGGGGGCATCGCCGTGTTTGCCCTTGGTCTTGACAATGGGGATCACTTCACCCCTACTTGAAATATTGCAGAATAAAACCGCCGATGACGGCCGCCAGGACAGCGCCGTTTAAGGCCAGCATAAGGTTTCTGAAACCCAGGGTTCGTTCATCAAGCACGCGAATACTGCTTTTAAGCTCAGTGACATCCGTCTGCAAAACCCGAACGGCTTTGCCGATGCTGTCGGTCTTTTGTTCCAGCCGGTCAACCTTGGTCTCGACCACCGTCAGCCGGTCATCCAGTTTGGCGACATTAATTTCCAGCCGGTCAACCTTGATCTCGACTCTGGTCAGCCGGTCGTCAATTTCATCGACCTTTCGCTCCAGCCGATCCAGCCTGACCTCCTGAGCATCAAGCTTGATTTCAACCTGGGTCAGCCGGTCGTCAATTTCATCGACCTTTGGCTCCAGCCGCTCCAGTCTGATCCCCTGGGCATCCAACCTGACCCCCTGGGCGGCCACCTGGCCGGCCACCACGGCCAAGCCATCGACTATTTTGGAGCTGGTGGCCTCCAACTGGGCGATATTGCTGGACAGCTCGCCCATCCCCCGGCCGATGGCCCGGCCAAAATCCATGGCCACAAAGGGGTTGGACAGATCCAGATGTTCCGGCTCTTTGGACGGCTCATTCATGTCTTACCTCGCTGGGGCTGGGCAGGGAGGGCCGGCGCGCCTGGCCCCCTACTTGAAATATTGCAGAATAAAACCGGCGATGATGACCGCTGTTGTTCACTCATAATATCTACACTCCTTTGGCTATTTTACCCCAAGCCCCGGGGGGAAATCAAGGCCCGGCCGGGGTGAAACCGGCTCCGGTGGCGGTTTTTCCCTCCTGATCCGCACCACATTCATTTTCAGGGCACATATTTAGTGCACCTAAAATTTTTATTTGCATTTTTGGTCATCCGATATCGCAAAGACAGATTTTCAAATAAATATTCGGGATAGACCAACATCTATCCGGCTCATCAGCCAACCAATTGATATAAATAAATAAAATAAAACAAACCATCGTCTGCCGCTTTTTGGCACAGGCTTTGCTGAATACTGGGCATGAGAAAGACAGTTTGTTTAAGTTGCCAGCGTCAGATTTTTTAATGACGCCTATCAAACCCCAAGGCCCCATCGGGGCCGGAAATTTAAGGAGTATTACCATGCAGAACAAAAAAGGTTTCACCCTGATCGAGCTGATGATTGTTGTGGCCATTATCGCCATCCTGGCCATGATCGCCATCCCCATGTATCAGCGCTACATTGAGCGTTCCCGCAACTCGGCCTCCCAGAGCCTGTTGCAGCAGCTGGCCCTGGCCGAAACGGCCTACAATGTGGACAACGCCGACTACATTCTGGTTGGCGCTACTGGCGGCGACGCCGCTGTTCAGGAGTTGGGGAAATATGGTTTCCGTCCTGATCCGCAGGTAGCCTTTGTTGTGGAGGCGGCTACGGCTGGTTCTAACGCCTCACCCGGCTATGTGGCTTTCGCCATCCATGTGGCCGCCGGCTCGACTCTTTATGCCTATGACAATATAGCGTCTGCTGGCGTTGAAGCGGTTATCGTTGGCAAAGAGTATGCCAATGGCGGAACATACTCGGCAAATGCCCCGAGTGATATAACCCCTTATGGTATGAAGTCTGATGGAGACATCCTCATGGGTAAAGCTCCTAGCTCATTTAGAAATGTCGATGGTCCCGGGTCTGGTTCTTCCGCCATTCAGAATGTTGTAGCCAATGCTGCCGGCAAAGCGGCCCTGACCAACTAATCTGACCCAATTGCCTTACCACCCCGGGTTCCTTACCGAGCCCGGGGTTTTTTATAATCTCTCTCAGAGGAGTGATGATGATGGGCCGGCCCAGAGGTTTTACCCTGATCGAGCTGATGATTGTGGTGGCCATTATGGCCATTTTGGCCATGATGGCCATCGCCATGTATCAGCGTTACCTGGAGCGGGCCCGGGACAGCGCGGTGCAGACTCTCCTGCAAAATCTGGCCCTGGCCCAGCTGACCAACAAGACCCAGTCCGGCGAGGATCACATCCCCATTCTGGATGACGGGGCTGGGGTGGACAATGTCAACCGCCTGGCCCTGGAAGGTTTTCGCCCGGATCCGAATGTCGGCTTCGCGGCCGTGCCCATGCCCGGGATCAAAGAGGGGTTTGTCCTCTTTGCCGCCTACCGTTTGCCAGGGGCCCAGGTGCTGGCCTATTACTTCGCCCCCATGATCGGAGTGCGCC
>JAISJK010000062.1 GCA_031261565.1 Candidatus Adiutrix sp.
GCCAGGAGCTGCAGATGCTCTCGCCCGTCTGCGGCCAGGGGCGTTAAAATAAGCACATAGATTCTGACCGGCGGGCCGTCCAGGCTGTCGAAATCCACCCCCTCCGGGGCCAAGGCCAGGGTCAGGGCCGGTTTTTCAACATCACTGGTCTGGCCGTGGGGCAGGGCCACCCCGCCGCCCAGACCAGTGGAGCCCAGCTCTTCCCGATCCAGCACCACCTGCAGGATATGGTCGTAGCAAAGGCCGTGGCGCTCGGCAGCATGGCGGCACAGATTACCCAGGGCGGCCGCTTTGTCGGCCGCCCTGAAATCAGTGAAGATATCATCTTCTTTGAGGTAATCAGTCAGGTGCATCAGGCCTCGATAGTCACCAGTTCCAGTTGGCCGCCCTGGATCTGGTGTAAAATGGAAACCCGGCTGTTTTCACGGTTGATGAAAATGACCTGAGGCGACTGGCCGGTGGCCAGCTCGGCCCCGGCCTCTTCCACGGTCATCTTTGGGGGGGTGACGGTCTGGCGGCGGTCAATGGGCAGGTGATCATCGTCTTCTTCCTTTGAGGGGGCCGCCCCGGCGGCGTCCGCGCGCAGAGACCGCTTACCGGCGCCGGCTTTGTGGTCTTTCAGCTTTTCCCGGTGACGCTTAATCTGCTTTTCCAGCTTATCGACCACGGCGTCAATGGCCGAGTACATGTCTTCGGTTTCTTCTTCCGCTTTGATCTTAAGGCCGTCGCTGGTGATCAGCACCTCGGCCCGGTGGCGGAACTTGTCCACGGTCATGGTCACTTCGGCGTCAATGACCGCGTCCAGATATTTTTCCAGGCGCAAAAGTTTGTCATGGCTGTAATCTTTTAAATTATCAGATGGCTCCATGTGCCGGAAGGTAACCGAATACTGCATGCTTGGCCTCCAATCGCAGAGATGGCGGTGTATTTTTTAATTGGCCCGGCTGAGCCGGGGACTGCTCTTTCTTATAGTTTAGCAGAAACTATATGAAATAACAAGAGTTTGACCTGAGGCCCAAGGGGGCCGGCCAGGCCTCTCAGACCATTAAATTAAGTATATATTATAATATTTAATATATCAATAGATATAATAAGATACAATATAGACGCTCTCAATATTAATTTTATAAAAAAATGATATTAGTAACACTTTTTGCTTGAATACCACCAGAAAGTGTGGTATACCTTTTTAGAAATTCAACACCTTGTAGAGAGGGGATAATTAAGCAATGAGCATGAACAACGCCCTGGAAGTCTACCGCTACCACCTTGAGGCCGGCGGGGTCTTTGTCTGCCCGGAGCCGGCCATGGTCTCGGCCGTGCTGGGCACCTGTGTGGCGGTCTGCCTGCATGACCGCCGCCTGAAAATCGGGGGGATGAATCATTTCCTCTACCCCAAGGCCAAGGCCTTCACCCGGCCCACGGCGGAATACGCCACGGTTTCCATCCCGGCTCTGATTAGAATGCTCCAGAAGCAGGGCAGCCGCCTGGAGGATTTGGAGGCCCAGATTTTCGGGGGGGGGGATAATATCAGCCTGGTTGGCGGCGGCAACATCGGCTATAAAAATGTCAAGATAGCCAGAAAACTGCTGAAGAAAAGCGGGGTCAAAGTGGTTTCGGAAGACGTGGGCGGGCTCAAGGGCCGCCGCCTGATTTTCCACACCAGCACCAATGAGGCCCTGATTATGAAAACCAGCCGCGTCCGCCGGGGCGATTACTACCCCTACCGCCAGCGTCTCAGCAGCTGATGGCCGCTCCTCCGCTTATTGATGAAAACCGCCGGGCGCCCGGCGGTTTTCACTGGCTAGCGCTGTTCTGGCTGCTGATGCCCGTGATAATTTTCCCGGCCGCCGCCAACGCTGCTGATGATGATAAATGGCCTCCCCACGTCCCGGCCGCCGAAGGCGGCGGCGAGCTGTCTGTGGGGGCCGGGGTCTCTGTCGATGTCACCCCCTATAAAAACTATGAGACCGGAGTTTCGTTTTTACCGGTTATTGAATATGAAAACGACATTTTTTATTTCCGTGATTTTACGGCCGGCCTGAAACTTTTTACCCCTGAGCCTCTGGAATTCTCTGTTTTTTTGGCCTACGATGCCCATAGCTTCGATCCCTCCGATACCACTGACCCGGCCTTGCGGCATTTGAACAAACGCCGGGAGAGTATTCTGGTCGGCGGCCGGGCCGACTGGCTCAGCTCGGCGGGGCTTTTCAGATTGTCTCTGGCCGGCGATGTGTCCGGACACAGCCATGGATTCAGCGGTCAGCTAGGCTATTTTATGTCCATTGATTTAGGCACCATTGAATTCACCCCCCAAGCCGGAGTTTACTGGAACAGCCAGAAATACAACACTTATTATTATGGCCTGTCTGCGGCTGAATCACGCCGGAGCGATCTTCCCGCCTATGAGGCCGAGGCGGCCTTTACCCCCTATCTCGGCCTGGCGGTGGATGTGGTGCTGGATAATGAAGAACATTGGGAATTTTTTGGCGCCGGCGAAGTTTCCTTTTTACCCAGCCAGGTCAAAAACAGCCCCATGGTCGACCGGTCAAACGCCTACAATCTGACTACCGGCGTCACCTATACATTTTAGAAGCAGCCAAAAAAACAGCGAGGCTCTCTAGGGGGAGAACCTCGCTGGCTGGTGGTTAATCTGGCCGGAAATCATATTGACGCCCGGCCGCCATTTGGTCCGGAAATCCTTTCCGGTGCGCTTACATCAAATTGAGCCCGGTGGCCCGTAGATGGTCGAGGGAACCGGCCAGGGCCTGATAGTCGGCCGGCCGTCTCCGCCTGTTGCCCAGTTGTTGCAGGGCGTTTTCCTTAAGGTGTTCGAGCTGTCTTTCGATGCGGCCGAAGCTGCTGGCCAGGTTGTGACCTCGCCAGGCATCGGCCATGAGGCGCAGGGATTGGTGTAAGTGGGCCAGACGAGCCGGCTCCAGCCGGTGCTCGTCATCCTCCTGGCTGGCCCGGTCTCGGCTGCGAGATCGGGCCAGGCGTCTGAGCGAATCATTCAGACGCCCCAGGGTTCCACCCAGGCTTCCGGCCGCATAGCTGGCCGCCTGCTCGTGGATAAGAACCATCCCCATTAGTTTCCTCCTTGAATATGCTCTAAAGAGTAAGCCTCCTTGCCTTATAGGTTGCGAGCCTGAATCTTGCGCGCCGATCTCCCTTCCCCCCGCCGCGCTATGGGGCGGCGGGGGCCGCGTCAGCGTGAGCCGCCTTTAGCCCATCAGGGAGAGGGCCAGCTGGCTGAGGGAGTTGGCCTGGGCCAGCATGCCCACGGCCGCCTGAGTCAGGACGTTATTTTTAGTGAATTCCGTCATTTCCTTGGCCACGTCCACATCCGAGATGCGGCTTTCGGCGGCCTGCAGGTTTTCAGCCTGGATCTCCAGGTTGCTCATGGTGTTTTCCAGCCGGTTTTGCATGGCCCCGAGGTCGGCCCGCACCTTGTCTTTGCGGGTAATGGCCTCCGTCAGGGCATCGAGAGCCTCCTGGGCGCTGGACTGGGTGCGCACCTCAGCTCCCTTCCACTCGCCGTCAGCCGCGTTCTGAATCTCGACGAAGGAGTCGCGATCCATGCCCGTGATGTTTTGTGCTGCGGCCCCGCCGAAGCCAACCAGGTTGTATTGACTATCGCTAGTGGTTCCTCCAGTATTGAAGTCATAGATACCGCTGGCCCCGCTGCCGATATTGGCAATCCACAGATCCCGCTGATCTCCCACATCGCGGCCGTTTAAGGTTACGTTCCAGACCTCGGTGCCCTTGACGACCTTGGTCTGGACGGGGGTCATGGTGGCCCAGTGCTCGCCGCCCAGGCTGAAGGTGGTTCCGGATTGATTTTCCGTTCCCTTGACGCCAGCGCCAGCCATATTGAAAAAGGAAACCGCGCTTAGGGCAGCTCTAACATTGGCGGAAGTTGTATCAGAGGATTTAATTCCACGTTCGCAGGCCAGGAGGTCATTATTATCCCCGCCCTCCTTATGGAAAACATAGATTTTGCCGCTAGTGCCGCTTTGCATGGCCCAGAAGGACTGGGAGTTATGGTTGATGGCGCTGACCAGATCGGTGGCCATCTGGTTTGATCCTGCCCCGACCTTTTGCAATACATCCCGGCCAGCATTGGCGAACTCAGTATTAGCGGCCGCAGTTGACCCCCAGTAATAAGTTTCATTGCCGATACAAACGGCAAAGGCGGCCAAACCGTTGGTATCCGCAATCACTTGGGTGCTGCTTCCATTACCCGCCACCTCAATGCCCACCCGGCTCTGGGTGCCGGCGTTGACCTTGTCCACCAGATCCTGCAAGCTCTCACTGGAGGTGACCCGATAGATGCCGGCGGTGTATTTGCCGCTGAGGAGCTTGGTGTCGACATCCTCTTGCCAGTCCCAGTTGTAGCCGTAGCTGAAAGTCTGGCCGCTGGTGAAGCCGGCATTGCCGTTAAGACTGGGGAAACCGGCCGTGCAGCAACCCGGGCCTTGCAAGGGGCCGGCTGCGGCCGCGCCCTGGCCCCAGATGTCGTTTTTGGCGTCGCCGCCCACCCGCAGGCCGGTGGAGCTGGTGGCCCGCACATCGCCGATGTTGATGAAATAATAATCTTCGGCCGCGTTGTTGCTGACCCCGAAGTGGACTTTCAGGCCCTGGCCGCCGTGCTGGCTGGTGATGGAGCCATCCAGCAGCTTGATGCCGTTAAAGTTGGTGGCGTTGGCGATACGGTCGATTTCCGCCGCCATGGCCTGATATTCGGAGTTGATGATTTCCCGCTGCACCGTGGTATAGGTGCCGGTGGCGGCCTGCTCGGCCAGCTCTTTCATGCGGGTCAGCTTTTCGTCAATAACGCCCAGGGCGCCGTCGGCCGTCTGAATCAGGCTGATGGCGTCGGCCGCGTTGCGCAGACCCTGGTTGGTGGTGGCGATATCGGCCCGCATCATTTCGCGGATGGCCAGGCCGGCGGCATCGTCAGCCGCGCTGTTGATGCGCAGACCCGAAGACAGGCGCTCCACACTGGTGGCCAGCTTGCTGTAAGTGGTGCCCAGGTTGCGGGCGGCGTTTTGGGCCATGAGATTGTGATTGATAATAAGAGACATGATTTCCTCCTTGAGAACCTGTGGTTAAACAGGATGGGCTTCCCTGCCCTAGGTTATATTGGCCGGGACTTCAGCCCGGCGGACTGATGAAAAAACCTTATTTTAATGATGATCGAAAATGGATGAGCGACCGGCCATTTTCACCTCCTTGGCTGTGACCTTGTTCTGACTTATGTATCGGCTTATAAGATACTTATATTAAAGTATTTTTAGTTAAATAAAGCTTGACGAAAGGCTGTCTCAAGGCTCCAAACAGGGGTCGGGCAACGCTCCAAAAAAGCGCTGCCGCCTTCGAGGTAAATGGGCGGGATTTTGCAAAAAAGTGGAATCAGGTCGAGGTTAAGCTGAGGGGGCTACGGAATATGGCCTATCGGCGTTGACAGCTGTGAAAAAGAAATTTATAATGTTTCTACAAAATAGAAACAGAAGGAGGGGTTCATTATGGAAGCCACGATCCAGAAATGGGGAAACAGCAATGCCGTTCGTTTGCCCAAGGCTATCCTGGGCACCGCCGATCTAAAAGAAAACGACAAAGTGCAGATTGCCGTGCGGCTGGGTGAAATAGTTGTCCGGAAAGCCCCCAAAACACATAAAACCTGGGCTGAACGGTTTGCAGGATATACCGGAACGTATGAAGCGGGAGAATTTGATTCATCGGCTGTCGGGGAAGAAAGATTTTGGGAAAATGAGTGAATACCAGCCGAAGCAGGGCGATATCGTCAAAATAAACTTTGACCCGCAGGCCGGGCATGAGCAGGCTGGAATGCGTCCCGCAGTCATCATAAACAGCAATTTTTCGATTAGCATCTAGCGCCCGCCGTAAATAATCTCCAAATCCTCCCTGTTTTTCCACTCCTGGGCCGGGTCAGCCCCGGAGCGGGGGGTATCGGGGTTGCCGGTGTAGTAGCGGTAAAACTGGTGGCCGCTGGGGCGGCGGTAAACTTCCTGCCCCACCTGACCGGTGTCGCCGACGCTGTTGGCCTCCACCAGGTGGCCATCGGGCAATTCCCTTTCCTCGACCCCCAGCCAGGGGCCGGGCTCCCGGCGGCGCACCTGGCCGGCCTCGTTGTTTTGACGGATATCATAGGTGCTGTAGGGCAGGGGCAACCGCGTGGCCGGGTCGGCCTCCTGGCCCGGCCGAAGCTCCTGAAAGCCGCGCTTGACAGCCTCCGGTGCCCGGGGGGGGGCGGGGAGGGCGGCCGCCGCCTGGGAGGGCAGGGCAGGAGTCTCGGCCACCGGGGGATCGCCCGCCGAGACCGCCAAGGGGCGGCCGGCGGCCCGGGCGGCCTCCTGGGCCAGAATATTTTGCAACTCCCGGGGCGGGGTGCCGCCGGCCATCAACTGGGCGACCACTTCCGGCGAAAATTCCCGGCTGGCCTGGCTGGCCGTGGCCCTGTCCAGGTCGAGGTAGGCCAAGACCAGGCCATCGCCGCCATAGCGGCCGAGACGGGCCAGCAGGTCGGCGGAAATCGGCGGGGCCTGCCGCGCCCCCAGGTTCTGGGCCAGATAACGGCTTAAACTCTCCTTGCTCAATCCGGCCCGGCTCAAATCATCCAGATCCACCGGCTCGGTTCCGGCGGCCATGGCGGTGGCGGCCAAAAGCAGGAACCCAGCCGCCAGAAGGCTTATCAATATTTTGACTGATTTTTTCATGTGACCTCTCCCTTTCCTGCCAAGGTAATATACAAATTTCGGGCCAACACAACATATTGATTTTTTGACGCCCCTTGACCCGCCGGCCGAGCGTCTTATTTTTGTTTTGGGATTAAAGCTAATTAGTGGTAATATATAAAATAGACCAAAACGCAAAATGAGGTAATTTTGAGCAGCAACCAAAAAAATGACATCAATATCCCGCCCCAGCTGCCTCTTTTGGCCGTCCGGGACGTGGTCATCTTCACTGATATGATCCTGCCCCTGTTCATCGGCCGGGATATTTCCGTGG
>JAISJK010000093.1 GCA_031261565.1 Candidatus Adiutrix sp.
AGGAAGGCGATAAGCTGGTGGTCATCACCGCCCAGAAAGACCAGTCCAAAGATGAGCCCGGCCCGGAAGACATCCACCAGGTGGGCACGGTGGCCGTTATCCTGCGCCACCTCAGGATGCCTGACGGCCGCCTGAAAGTGCTGGTGCAGGGCCTGGCCAAAGCCCGACTGACCGGCCTGGCCGCCAGCGAGCCCTATATCAAGGTCAACCTGGAGCCCCTGCCCGAGTGGCCGGCCCCGGAATCGTCCGTGGAGCTGGAAGCCCTGATGCGCAACGTCAAGGAGCAGAGCCAGAAAATCCTCTCGCTCAAAGACGCCCTCTCTGATGAAGTGGTGGCCATTCTCGATAATATTGACGACCCCGGCCGCCTGGCCGACCTGGTCACCTCCAACCTCCGGGTCAAGGTGGAAGTGGCCCAGAAGGTGCTGGAGACCGTTGACCCTCTGGAGAGGCTGCGGCTGGTCAACGAGTTCCTGACTCAGGAACTGAAAGTGACCACCATGCAGGCCAAGCTCGACTCCGAGGCCCGGGAGGAGATGGACAAATCCCAGCGGGAGTATTACCTGCGCGAGCAGTTGCGGGCCATCAAGCGGGAATTGGGCGAGGAAAACGCCAAAGACGATGAAATAGTCGAGTATCAGGAAAAAATAAAAAAAACCCGGCTGCCCAAAGACGTGGCCAGCGAGGCTCTGAAGCAGCTGGCCCGCATGGAATGGGCCCACCCCGACGCGGCGGAGTCCAGCCTGATCCGCACTTATCTCGACTGGATTCTGGATCTGCCTTGGTCAATCTCCACCCGCGACCACCTGGATCTGGTGGAGGCCAAAAAGGTGCTGGACACCGACCATTATAATCTGGAAAAGGTCAAAGACCGCATTCTGGAATACCTGGCCGTGCTCAAGCTCCACAAAAAACAAAAAGGCCCCATCATCTGCTTTGTCGGCCCGCCCGGAGTGGGCAAGACCTCGCTGGGCCAATCCATCGCCCGGGCCATGGGCCGCAATTTCGTGCGCTTTTCCCTGGGTGGCATGCGCGATGAGGCCGAAATACGGGGCCACCGCCGCACCTATATCGGCGCTCTGCCCGGCCGTATTATCCAGGGCCTGAAGACGGCCGGCTCCAATAACCCGGTCTTTATGCTGGACGAGGTGGATAAAATCGGGGCCGACTTCCGGGGCGACCCGGCCTCGGCCCTGCTGGAGGTGCTGGATCCGGAGCAGAACAACGCCTTTTCCGACCACTACCTGAACCTGCCCTTTGACCTCTCCAAGGTCATGTTCATCACCACGGCCAATCTTTTGGATCCGATCCCCCAGGCCCTGGAAGACCGTATGGAGGTCATTCACCTCTCCGGCTACACGGCCGAGGAAAAAACAGAAATAGCCCGGCGCCACCTCATCCCGCGCCTCATTGCCAACCACGGCTTAAACCGGGATCAGCTGGTCTTTGTGGATTCGTCCATCAAGACCATTATCGCCTCCTACACCCAGGAGGCCGGCCTGCGGGGCCTGGATAAAAAGCTAGCCACAGTCTGCCGCAAAGTGGCCCGCAAAGTGGCCGAGGGCAAACCCGGCCCCTACCGCGTCACCCCGGCCTCGCTTCCGAAATACCTGGGGCCGCCGGAGATTCTGCCTGAGCCGGAGCGGGCCGAAGGCCAGGTGGGCGTGGCCACGGGCCTGGCCTGGACCGAGTTTGGCGGCGAATTGATGTATATAGAGGTGCGGATCATGCCCGGCAAGGGCAACCTGGCCCTGACCGGTCAACTGGGCGAGGTGATGAAGGAAAGCGCCCAGGCGGCCGTGGCCTACGCCCGCTCCCGGGCCGCCGACCTGGGCCTGCAACATGATTTCTACGAAGATCTGGATATCCACATCCACGTGCCGGCCGGGGCCGTGCCCAAGGAAGGCCCCTCGGCCGGGGTCTCGCTGATGGCCGCCCTCATCTCGGCCCTGACCGACCGGCCAGTGCCCCGGGACATGGCCATGACCGGGGAAATTACCCTGCGGGGCCAGATTATGCCCATCGGCGGCCTGAAGGAAAAATCTCTGGCCGCCCTGCGGGCCGGCATCAAAAAAATCATCATCCCCCGGCAAAACCTCAAGGATCTGGAGGAAATACCTTCCCCTATCCGCCACAAAATGCAATTCATTGATGTGGACGATATCGACCAGTTCCTGCGCCTGGTTTTCGGGCCGGATAAACCCCTCCGGCGCAAAAAATCACGGCCCCGGCTGCGCCCGGCCCCGCCCCGCAGCCACCGCCTCCCGGTCAAACCTCGCCGGGCACCGGCCTCGGCCCGGGCCTGACCGCCACCGGGGTATATTAATGAAATCAGCCGCCCGGGTCAGCCCCGATGAATATTGCCGACTCTGCGGCCGGGCCTGCCTGGCCCGGCGGGCCACGGGGGAGACCGGCTTTTGCGGGGCCGGGCGACTGGTGGGTTTCTCCGCCGCCCTTTTGCACCACGGGGAGGAACCGCCCCTCTCCGGGCCTGACCCGACTTACGGCGGCTCGGGCACTATTTTTTTCACCCGCTGCGTTCTGCGCTGCGTTTTTTGCCAGAACTGGCAGATTTCCCAGGGGCCGCCTACAGCGGCCGACCCGGTGGAAAGGCTGGGCCCGGCCGGCGCGGTGGCCAGCCGGGACATTGGGGTGGAGGAACTGGCCGACATCATGCTGGAGTTGGAGGCCCAAGGGGCCTTTAACATCAACCTGGTCTCCCCCACCCCCTACGCGGCCCAGATTGCCCTGGCCCTGAACTCGGCCAAAAAGCGGGGCTTAAGCTTGCCGGTGGTCTATAACACGGGCGGCTATGACTCCCTGACCGCCCTCAGTCTGATGGACGGGCTGGTGGATATTTACCTGCCGGACGCCAAAATGGCTGCCCCGGCCGAGGTGGGCTATGATGAGCCCGACCCGCGCTCGGCCCAACTGCTGGGGGCCGGCGACTACCCGGCCGTCAACCGGAAGGCGCTTTTGGAGATGCACCGCCAGGTGGGCCCGCTGTTGCCTGATGGCCGGGGGCTGGCCCGGCGCGGCCTGTTGATCCGCCACCTGGTTCTGCCGGATGATCTGGCCCGCACCACCCTGATGCTGCCCTGGCTGTCGGAGACCTTCGGCCCCTCGGTTCACCTGAGCCTCATGGCTCAATACCACCCCACCCATCTGGTTTTGGATCACCCCGAGGAATTCAGGCAATTCCCCGGCCTGTCGCGGCCTCTCAGTTTGCGGGAATACGAGCAGGCCGTGGATCTGGCCCTGGATTGGGGCCTTCGCCACACCTTCATTCAAGAGTTGTCCTCCTCCGGCCACCTCCGGCCCGATTTCCGCCGCCCGGCGGTCTTTAATTCCTGAGCGGGCCGAAGACGGGTTGGGGCTCTCCCTCAGTCGCCTGACGGCGACAACTCCCTCTGAGAGGGAGGTGCCCCGCCAGGGGCGGAGGGAGTCCAAGCTCTTAAAACTCCCTATTCGCCGGCAAACTCCCGCTCTCGCCTTCGCTTTCCCCCGGATAACCTGCCAGATCAGAACATATAATTTCTGTAGTTTCCAATAACTGTTCAGCTTCCTCATCGTTGCTGGGCGGCTTTATGCCGTAAATTTTCAGCATAAAATTGATGGCGTCAAGGCTGGTTTGGTTATTTTTAAAGGTTAAAATCTGCTTGAGCTCAACTGCATGAATTTCAACTAACCCCTTTAATATTTTCTGATTATAGACCAACCTATCTATAGTATTGCTATTTTTCATTCTTCATTCTCCTTTACATTGATTTAAAATATGTCTAAAAATGACTTAAAATAAGCTAACACACAGCTTTTAATATGTCAAGGCATTTCTCTGATTTTTATTTTTATTGCTATGGATAGGGTTGGGTATGGCCCAAAGCTGCCAGTCGTGATTAGCAGGGGTTGAGAAAACCACCCGTGGAAGATGAGTTTAGGCTTGCCAACTGCGGGCGGGTATGATAATCTGCGGTTGTCATTTAAATGATCGCGTGATGTTTGAGACCAATCAACTTTAGGATTCAGCTCTATGTCTCGTTTGTTGGTCAGCGGTATTTTTAATCCATTAGTCTGCTTACTTATGTGCTAAGTTTGAGTTATAAAGTGCCCAAACATTGATGGCCTCGGCCCCTGTAGGTAATGGCTAATGATAAACCTTTACCAACTGTGAGGAGAATGAAAATGTTCAATAAATTGAAACCATTCCTTGACAGGGCATTGGCCATTGCAACGACTTGGCCGCTAAAGCTTTAATCTTCATCCGTGAACACTGGAAGAAACCCACCAGGCGGCAACGAATTGGTGGTGTTATAATCCTCATTGGCATATTTATGATAGTCGCTATAAGTGGCTCATCCAACTCCACCTATACCAACAGCATCGGCATGGAATTTGTGTTGATTCCGGCCGGAACCTTCACTGAAGTGGTCCCCATTGTCAAGACCAAAAAGTGCAATTATTAAGCTCTAAAAAATTATAAATTGAGCCCCGCGCAGCGGCCGGGACTGAAAAAAGATTTCTGAGCCCTCCCTTGTTGCATATGCCGTTGAAAATGGGCCACCTGACCGCCGAGAACTGGACATAGTGACCGTTAGAAACTGGGCCAGCCTTCCGCCAGAAACTGGGCCACAACTAAGTGTGACAGAGTGAGGCCCGAAGGGCCTCCGTCTTCCTGGCCGAAAGGCCGTTGTTTTTCGATTTCTTCTCTTCGCCGGAGAAAAGCTGCCCTGCAGCGATGAGGAGGATGTATAGTGTTGGGAACCGCGTTCCACCGAGGCCTCCGGGATGCGGAGTGAGGCTTTGCGAACGAAGCAGCCCGGAGGCCTCGGTGGAACGCCAGAGCCTGCTTCATGTGCGCAAACTCCTTGGTTTAGTGTTTCCAGTCAAAATTTCTATCCGGCCATCTTTGCGATTCCTTTACGTTCTCTCATAGAAATTTCGCCGCCTATAACGATAGTGCTGGAGTAATGAGCTATTCGGTCGATTATTGCCTCTGCCAAAGTTGTTTCCCCTATTTTGCTATGCCAGCCACCGACTTCGAACTGGGAACAAAAAATAGTGGACGCCTTGTTTACACGCGCCTCCACAATTTCAAACAAGTCAAGATATTGACTCTCTTTCAATGGGAACAGTAGCCAATCATCCAGAATAAGCAACTTGACCTGTTGATATGCTTTGATAACTTTCTGGTATGTGCCTTCCCCTCTGGCGATAGCCAACTCTCCGAGAAGCTCAGTTAAGCGCGCATACTTAACGGTATAGAAATTCCGGGCGGCGGATATGCCAAAAGCGTTGGACAAATAGGTTTTGCCGGATCCGGTAGCGCCAAGGATGATGATATTGTGCCCCTCCTGAATATAAGCGCAAGAAGCTAGCCTCATGATCTGGGCCTTGTCCAGTTTCCGTTCAGGGTGATATTCTATATCCTCAACGCAGGCGTTGGTAATAGCAAATCCAGCGTTTCGGATGAGTCTGGTTCGTTGCTTGCTCTTGCGAGATGACCATTCGGAATTCACCAAAATACCGAACCTTTCTTCAAACGGCATATCAGCCAATGATCCGTCTTTGCATTGTTCTTTAAAGCATTGCGCCATTACACCGAGTCTCATTTCATACAACTGGCCTACTGTGCTCTCGTTTATCATTTGCCGTCCCTCCTCTTGTAATAATCGGCTCCACGGGTAAACCCGTATTCCGAGGCGGAGGAAGACACTACAGGAACTTCTTTTTGCAGCCGGTCATGGCCGGATCTCAAAATAGCCGCAATGTTTTTATAGCTGGGCTGGGCGGTATAGGACAAGGCCAGCTCACAAGAGGCTTCAAGCCGCTCCACTGGATACTTGTCAGTCAGCTTTAAAATGGCCATACAAGCCTTGTAGCCCTGTTGCTCAACCTTGTGGCGCTCTAACAGTGACTGGACTGCGGCGGATGTGTTGACGCCGATTCTGGCCGCCCAGGTTCTGAAGCGGTCTCCATCCCAAGCTGCGTACTTTCTGTGATTTGGCGGCATGTGAATTTCAAGGGTGCTGTATTGCCCCGGACGCCCTTTCAATCGTGGATGAGAGCAGATGCGATGGCCTTCAAAAAATATCTCGATTACATTTTCAGTAATCCGGACATCAACTTTATGTTTAATGTACTCATATGAAACAGAGTAATTTTGGCCTTCTATGCTAACATGGTAATTGTATTGCACAATGGCAATTTTCCATGATGCCAGTTCATAAAGCCGGCCAGGAAGTGGCAACAAAAATGCCTTTTCTTCAGCGAATAAAATTGCCCGGCTACCTTCCTTTTTCTGGAACTGTTTGTTCAAAAAAACAGTCAGCTTTACTTTTATGGCGCGGTTCAATTCAGGCAGAGATAAAAACTGTTGATTGCGTAACGCCGCCAATATCCAGGTGGAAATGAGGCCAACTGCCCCCTCAACTGTCGCTTTGTCCTTGGGTGATCTCACTCTGGCCGGGATTACCGCCGTGCCGTAATGTTCAGCCATTTCCTGATAGGCTTTGTTGATGATCACTTCGGACTTGGAATGCTTTTCAACTCCTGTCTTCAAATTATCGGGAACAAGTATGCGGGTAACTCCACCAAAAAAACGATAGGCGTTGTTATGAGCCGTAATCCAGCTTCCCTGATCCTGCTTTAAAAAGGCCTCCACATAAGCGTAGCCACTATAAGGCAGAGCAGCCACAAATACATGGGCCGGAATAATCCCACCTGTGTCAGTGTCAATGAGCGCGGCTGCCGTGCCGGCCCAATCGACTTCCATGATTTCACCAGGCTTTCGGTTGATATGCATCGTAGCCTTGGTCTTCGCGGCATACTCGCCATAGTATTTGTTGAACTGCGTGGACTTGTAGGGTATTTCTCCCACTTCACGGCATTGGTCGCAGTATTCCAACCACAATAACGACAACGTGACTCCGCTTTTAGCCATCTCACGATGCACATACTCAAAATCCGGCAACTTGTAGCCTGGCTTCGCTGCTTCCTTGGGAAACAATTGCCGCCACAAATCTTTGTCCGATAAATCCGTGACCGTTGGCCAAGACAACCCAAGTTCCCTGGACTTCGACAGAATGTTTTGAACCGTTGTCCGGGAGCAACCACAGGCAACAGCTATCTTCCTGTTACTAATCCCAAGACTTGAAAGACGCAAAATCTCTTTATAACTGGTCATTCTAAATGACCTCCTCAAATGGATTTGCACCCCAAAAAGTGCATAGTCACATTATCGGAGCAGTCAAGAATAATATACAACCAAGTGGTGGCCCAGTCCACACCGGAAAGGTGGCCCAGTTTTAAGCGGAAAGGTGGCCCAGTTTCTAACGGTCACATGGCCCAGTTCTACCCGGAATACTCATCAATGCGAATATTAATTTGGGCCATGCTATTTGTCCTTTCTGTATATTATTATATAGCATCAGCTATACAAAGTCAATCGAGGGGCGAAGCTCGCTCATAAAGATGGCTGTTTAAAAAAGAAAAGCCCGCTTTTAGGCGGGCTTTTTGAGGCCATATAGCCGGTTAATTATTTTTTGTTAACCAGGTCAAAAGTCTGCCCGGCGATTTCCTGCTCTTCATCGGTAGGGATGACGGCAATCTTGACTGGGCTGTCGGGGGTGCTGACCAAACGCGGCTCGGCAGAGCGCACATCATTTTTGGCCGAATCCAGCTTGAAGCCCAGACCCTGCAGACCTTTGAGAACCAGGGCCCGCGTGCTGGCGGAGTTTTCACCTACCCCGGCGGTGAAGGCCACCACATCCACCCCGCCCAGGGCGGCGATATAGGAGCCGATGTATTTTTTAACGCGGTAGGCGTAAGTCTCTATCGCCTGGGTACACTGCTTGTTGCCGGCCTGATGCCCGGCCTCAATGTCCCGGAGGTCGGAGGAGTTGATTCCGGCCAGACCCAGGAGGCCGCTTTTCTTATTCAGGAAGTTGTCCACCCCCGGGCCGTCCAGCCCCTTGATTCTCATAATATTCCAGACAATAGCCGGATCCATGTCCCCGGAGCGGGTGCCCATGATGAGCCCCTCCAGCGGGGTCAGGCCCATGGAGGTATCCACGCACTTGCCCCTGTCCACGGCGCTGATGGAGCCGCCGTTGCCCAGGTGGCAGACGATGACTTTGATATCGGCCGGTTTCTTGCCCAGAAGCTCAGCCGCCTGGCGGGAGACATAGGCGTGGCTGGTGCCGTGAAAGCCGTAGCGGCGAATCTTGTGCTCGGTGTAGAGGTCATAGGGGATACCGTAGAGAAAGGCGTGGGGCGGCATGGTGGCGTGAAAGGCGGTGTCAAAGACAGCCGCGTTGGCCACCCCGGGGAAAACGGCCTCGCAGGCCTCAATGCCGGCCAGGTTGGGCGGATTGTGGAGCGGGGCGATGGCGAAGCATTCGCGGATGGTGGCCTTGACCTGGTCATTGACAATGACCGGGGCGGTGATGCTCTCACCGCCGTGAACCACCCGGTGGCCGATGGCCTTGACTTCGCTCAGGGATTTCAGCACCCCCGCCTTGGGGTCGACCAGCCTTTCGGAAATGACCTTGACCGCGTCTTTGGCGTCTTTGACCGGGACTTCGCCCTTGATCACCTCACCCCGGTGGTTGGTATACTTCATGGAGGTGCCGTCAATGCCGATTCGCTCAATCAGGCCGCTGGCCAGCACCTTGCGGCCGGCGGCCATGTCAAAGCAGGTGAATTTCACGGAAGAGCTGCCCGCGTTGATAACCAGAACTATCATAAGTAATACGCCTTTCTTGACGTTGTATTTAGATCTGGGCCGCCTTGGTCAGGCCGGCCGGGGGGAATGAAAGTTATTATAGTCGCAACGTTTTAACAGGGCAAGCGGAAATTGCCCGGCCACTAGTTGCTGATTTTAGAGACATAGGGGCCGCTGTAGCCCAGTTGCTCCAGACGGACTTTGGCCGCGTCAGCGTCCTGGCTGGTGGCGAAGCGGCCCACCCGCACCGGGTAGCGCCCGTTTTTGTCCGCCTTATAGTAGTAGGCGTTGAAACCCTGGCGAATCAGGCGATTGACTTTAGCCTGAGCCTCGTCCTCGTTAAAGGCTGCGGCCACCTGGACGGCGAACTTGCCCGCGCCGTCCGGCTCGCCGATCAGGTCGGCGGGCTGGCCTGGCTCTGCAACCGGAACCGCCGTAGCTGGTGTAGCCGGGCCTTGGCCATCCAGATCATCCGGGGGCGAGTAGCCCGCCGCCGCCTCCCCGCCGCCTTCCGGCGGGGGCTCAATGGCCGGGGGCCAGTAATTCTCTTCGTCCGGCTGGTCAGCCGTGGCCGCCGGCTGAGCTTCAGCTTCGGCGAGCGGTTCGGCCCCGGCCGCATTATTATCCGGCGGGGGCGCTTCGGCCGGTGGCGGCCAATTCCAGACGGGCAGGGCGTTTTCAGCCTCAGCCGTTCCCGGGGCGGCTTCCGGCTCAGCCAGCGGATCAGCCGGGTCGGGCGGGTCGAGAACAATGGTCGGGCCGGGCTTGGCGGCCCAGCCGGCCTTCTCCTCCAGCCAGGTCACCAGATCATGGCCCGGCCCGGCCTGCCAGAGGTGTTCACGCCCGACCATGACCCCCAGGAGGAAAACCCAGGCTAGGACAAAGATCATAATCAGGGCCTGCAAAAGGGCCGAAAAAAATGACAGATGTTTTTGAACCGGTTCGGAGGGTTGGTTTTTTGAGTTGGCCCGGGGCCGGGCACCCGGGCGGGCAGAACGCGGCCGGGTAGGCAGCCGGCCGCCTTCCACCGCCTCCTCCAGATCCACCAGCTCAGCCGGGCTGGCCTCCTCCGCTGTCTCTTCCTCCGGCGGGGGAAGGAACTGCTCGGACAACAGCTTTTCCAGGCGGGCCAGAGTCTGGTCGCGGCGGCTGAGCGCGTTGGGGGCTGGGCTGGGCGATTCAGTCGTCATTGGCTTTCCGAATTTACATGCTGTCGGGGGAGGTTACCCCAAGCAGGTCAAGCCCCAGCCGAATCACCCGGCGGACGGCCCCGGCCAGAGCCCGGCGAGATTCGGCCAGGGCCGGGTTATCCTCCACGGCAATGCGGTGAATCCCGTAATAGTGGTGGAAAAGGCGGGCCAGACTGGTCAGATAGGTAGTCAGGTGGTGGGGCTCGCGCCGGGCCGCCGCCGCCTGGATCAGCTCGGGGAAAGAGGCCAGATGCTTGATCAGGCTGGTCTCCTCCGGCTGGGTGAGCAAGCCCAGATCCGGCGGCCCGGCCGGGGGGGCGGCGTTTTTGAGAATGCTCTCAATGCGGGCACCCACATATTGGACGTAATAGACCGGGTTATCCCGCGTTTTGGCCTTGGCCAGCTCCAGGTCAAACTCCAGGGTCGTATCCGGGCTGCGGGTCAGGAAGTTGAAGCGGGCCGCGTCAGCGCCCACTTCCGCCACCACCTCCCGGAGGGTGATGAATTGCCCGCCCCGGGTGGTCATGGCCACTGGTTTGCCGTCGCGGATCAGGCTGACCATCTGCACCAGAACCACGCCCAGATCGTCGCGGCTACGGCCCAGAGCCTCCACGGCGGCTTTCATGCGCGGCACATAGCCGTGGTGGTCAGCCCCCCAGATGTCAATGACCAAGTCAAAGCCCCGCTGGAACTTGTTCCAGTGGTAGGCCAGATCCGCCGCGAAATAGGTCTTCTCCCCGGTGCTCTTGATGAGCACCCGGTCTTTTTCATCGCCCAGAGCCGTGGCCCGGAACCACAGGGCCCCCTCTTCCTCAAAGAGGTGACCCTTATCCCGCAGGAAATTCAAAGCCTGATCCACCAGGCCGGTCTGATAGAGCGAAGTCTCGGAGAACCAGACTTCGTGGCCCACCCGGAAGGCGGCCAGATCCTCTTTAATGCCTTCCAGAATGCTCTGATGGGCAAAGACCGTCAGTTCCGGCAGGATGTCCTCTTCCGGCCGGCTCAGAACATCCGGCCGCCGGGCCAGATACTCCCGGGCCAGACTAGTGATATAGTCGCCCTGATAGTAGCCCTCGGGCAGTTCGCCGGTCTCGTCCGGGAGAGATTTCAGGCGCTTGAAGACTGATTCCCCGAGAATGCGCATCTGGCGGCCGGCGTCATTGATGTAGTATTCGCGGGTGACCTCGTAACCGGCCCGGGTCAGCACCCGGGCCAGGGCGTCGCCAATGGCCGCCCCCCGGCCGTGGCCAACGTGGAGCGGCCCGGTGGGGTTGGCCGAGACAAATTCCACCATGACCTTGAGCCCTTTGGGCGCGCCCTGGCCGAAACTATCCCCGGCGGCCAGGAGATCGGCCAGGGCCTTGGCCCACCAGGCCAGGCTCAGACTGAAATTGATGAAGCCCGGGCCGGCCTTGGCCATGTTTTCAATCCAGCCCTCGCTGTTGTCCAGCTCCCCCATAATTAGCTCAGCCAGCTCAGCCGGCTTCATTTTAAATTTTTTGGCCAGCACCAGGGCCGCATTGGTGGCCAGGTGGCCGTGGGCTGGATCCCGAGGCTCCTCGACCACAAAGAGGCCGCGAATCTCGCCCGTCTCCAGCCCGGCCCCGGCGGCCACCCGGCTCAGGGCCTGGGAGATTTTATTTTCCAGCATATTTTTCATTCAATCACCCCTTCCGGGCATTTTTCCAGAAAGAGGAGGGCTTCCTCGATAGTCAGATTGTCGCCGGGGTTCAGGGGGCGCACCCGGCCGTTTTCCAGGCCAAAGCCCCGGGTGCTGGTCACCTGGTGGGTTAAACACCAGTCCAGAAAGTCGGCCAGGGTAAAAAGGTGGATATTGGGGGTGTCGTGCCAGCCATAGGGCAGACCCCTGGTCACCGGCATCCGGCCGAGCATGGTCAGGTCAAAGCGCACCCGCCAGTGGCCGAAATTGGGAAAAGAGATAATGCCCCGCCGGCCCACCCGGAGCATTTCGGTCAAAACGGCCAGCGGGGCCTTGAGGGTCTGGAGAGTACTCTCCAGAATAACGTAGTCGAAAGTCTGGTCGGCAAAGACATCCAGGCCCCGGTCCAGGTCGATGTTCAGCACCGGGACGCCCCGGTCAATGGATTTCATCACCGCCAGAGGATCCAGCTCCACCCCCTGGCCCCGCACCCCCAGATCCCGGATGAGCTCGGCCAGGAGCTCACCCTCGCCGCAGCCCAGATCCAGCACCGAGGCCCCCGGGGGCAACTCGCTCAGGATGACCTGATCCTGCCAGCGGCCGCCGCTCAAGTCCGGGCCGGCCTCGCCATTGGCCATCAGCTCCATCATCCTGGCCACCAGCGAGGCGTCGATGTGGTCGGCGGCAAAGGCCTTTAATTCGTCCAGGCTAGGTTTGGTTTCGTTGCTTTTAATCATTATAATTCAATTCTTCAGGAAACTGTCCAGAAGGCGGCTGACCGTCTCGGTCTCCACCAGGAAGGCGTCGTGGCCATAGCGGGAAGGCACATCCACATAGGTGACCGGCCGGCCGGAGCGGCACATGGCCGCCACCAGCTCGCGGCAGAGCTCGGGCGGGAAGAGCCAGTCCGAGGAAAAAGAAACCACCAGGGTGCGGGCCAGGATGCGGCTAGCGGCTTTGACCATATCGCCCTCGCCCCAGACAGCGGCATCGTAATAATCCATGGCCCGGGTGATGTAGAGATAGCTGTTGGCGTCATAGCGGCGGACGAAACTCTCCCCCTGGTGTTTTAAATAGCTTTCCACTTCAAATTCCACCCCGGTCAGGGTGAAGTCCGGCGTGTTTTTGTCCTGAAGGCGGCGGCCGAATTTGCAACCCATGCTCTCTTCCGAGAGATAGGTGATGTGGGCCAGCATTCTGGCGGCGGCCAGGCCCTTGAGGGGCGGGGGGCCGCCGTAGTAGTCGCCCCCGTTGAAGTTGGGGTCGCCGGCGATACTGTGGCGGGCGACCGAGTTAAAAGAGAGGCCCTGGGCCGTGATGCGGCCGGCCGCCGAGAGGATGATCAGGCGCCGCACCCTATCCGGCCAGTCCAGAGCCATTTCCAGGGCCTGCTGGCCGCCCATGGAGCCGCCGACCACGGCGTAGAGCGAGTCTATGCCCAGGCGATCCAGGAGCAGGAAACTGGTTTTGGCCCAGTCGCCCACGGTCACCACCGGAAAGGACAGGCCGTAGGGCCGGCCCGTGGCCGGATTGAGGGACATGGGGCCGGTGCTGCCGTAGCAACTGCCCAGCACATTGGCGCAGATGACGAAAAAGCGGCGGGTATCCACCGGTTTGCCCGGCCCGATGACTTCGTCCCACCAGCCGGGCTTGTCTTTCCGGTAGCCCCGGAGCGGCCCTTCCGGGCTCTGATCCCAGCCGGCCGCGTGGGCGTCGCCGGTCAGGGCGTGACAGATCAGGATGGCGTTATCTTTAGACGGGCTCAGGCGGCCATAGGTCTCATATTCGATTTCCACCGGGCTCAGGCGGCCGCCGGCTTCCAGTGCCAGGGGCTGGCCCTGGTCGAAAAAAACCGCCCGCTTGGCCCGGGTGTAGCCCACCGACTGGGGGTGATCCGGCCGGTGAACCGGCTTGGCCGATGGTCCGTCAACACTCATGCGGAAGTAGCCCCCTTTCCTCAAACATCGTAGCATTATAGAGCCATCCGGGCTTTTTGTCCATGCCCCGGCTCAGGCCGGGGTGTAGATATAAATTTATGGTATTTATAAAATTGATAGCACATGATATAGTGGCGAATAAAAAAAGAGGTGTGCCATTATGCGTGATAAAAATCTAGATTTGACGAGTACCAAGATTGCAGAAATAGAAAGATTAATTAAAGAATTTAAAGACAAATTTGAGATGGGGACTTCAGATGCGGACAATTTCATCACAATAACAGAAATT
>JAISJK010000127.1 GCA_031261565.1 Candidatus Adiutrix sp.
TAGCCCTGATGGACAGCTTTGGCCAGATATGGGGGCGTCTTTTTGTGCTGAAAGACCTGACTTCCCTGAGCCGGATGGAGGCGGCGGTGCGCAAAGCCGAGCATCTGGCCTCTCTGGGAGAACTGGCCGCCGGCCTGGCCCACGAACTGCGCACGCCCCTGGCTTCCATGACCGGGGCCTGGCATATGCTGTCCGAGCCCAATACTGAGCCAGAGCATCAGCAACGCCTCATCACCATCATCGGCCGGGAAATGGAGCGGCTGGCCAAACTGACCAACGACTTTCTCTCCTTCGCCAGACCAGCCAAGGCCGCGCCCCGGGTTTTCGACCTTGGCTCCCTGGTGACTGACCAACTTAATGTTTTCAGACAATCCAACCCGGGAAATGTGGCGCTTAAGTGCAACCTTTTCGCCGTTCCTCCGGTTTATTTTGATCCGGATCAGTTCCGGCAGATTTTTTGGAATCTCCTGACCAACGCCCTGGAATCCGGCCGGGCTGAGGAGCAGCTTAATATCATTGTCGAAACTGATCTCGACCCGGCCTGGCCTGACTATGTCGTCCTCAGGGTCAGCGATGATGGCCAGGGGATTCCCCAGGAACATCTGGCCAAGCTGTTTGAGCCTTTTTTCACAACCAAGGCCACCGGCAATGGGTTGGGGTTGCCCACCGTTAACCGGATCCTCCATGAAGGCCACGGCCACATCAATGTTAAATCATCGCTGCAGGGATTGACCACTTTCACGGTCATGTTGCCCAGGGCCAGAAGCAGACTCGCCTCCTGACGCCAGCCGCCCATTAGATCCGTTTTTGCTCAATATCCAGGTTTAGCTCTGATAGAATGGTCGCGAGAGCTGCATTCAGGGCCGCCGCCACATCCGCCGGTTTTTCTCCGGTTATGGGGCTGCGGGCCTGATAGACGCGGTCAAAGATGACCCGGGGGGAGCGGCCTCGCAGATCATTGAAGGTAAAACGAATGGCCAGCTCAGCTTGAGGCGGACTGGTGGTAAAATCGCCATAAATATGCGCCAGATAGGTCTCCAGTCCAAAGGAGGCCAGGGTCAGGCCCGGACTCTTGACCACCCGAACCCGGCGACTGGCCCGATCAAGATACTGGGCCGTTTGATCAGCTAAAAGACGGGCCGGTGGAGCCATAAATTCATTGTAGAAATCAGTCTCATACTGGTCAGAGCCAATTTTATAAACCAGGCCCCGATTATCGTAACCGGCGGCCGCAGTGACTGCGCCGACCAACAAAGTCCGCCGGTTGTTGGCCGGGGGCGGAAGAGCGGCCTCCGCCGGCTCAACCGTCAGGCCAAAGAGATGTTTAACCGGGTGGGGTTGGGCCAGACAGGCCGTCAACAAAAGACAGGCTGTTATTGGTAGCAAGACCAGCCAGCCAGCGGAGCGGATGCTTTTTCTCATGATGACTCCTTACTTGCCGCTGTCCGGACGGGCAGAGCGGGGCGGTTGGCCAAAAATGGCCTGACTGGGCTGGGCTTTTATCAGTTCAGACATTTCGCGGAAATTCTCAGACATAACCCGCAAATTATCCAAGGTAGCCGGAAGATTGCCCTGAGACGAACCCAGGAGTTGGTCAAAGCGGCGCAAACTCTGGCGCAGTTGGGCCACTGAAGATTCAATTTCCCGGCCGAGGTTGGAGTCGGCGCCGCCCTGAATGGTTTCATCCAGATTCCTGGCCATCTGGCGCACTTCATTCATAGCTCCTGAGATATCGGTGGAAAGCTTGGCCGTGTTTAATTCAATCACGGCCTGATCCACGGCCTGGAGCAGGGTTTTAAGGTCACGGCTGAGATCGGCGAAGTCAACATCAGACAGGGATTTAACAATGCGGGTGGCCGACTCGCTGATCTCCATAATCTGACCTGGACCACTTGGGACATAGACCAGCTGATCGCTGGAGGCCAGGCGCTGGCGCAGAGACTCGAATTCCGGCTCATATTTAGGTCTCGGAGTATAGTCAAGATCTAGAAAGGCCATGCCGGTGATGCCCTGAAAGGAGAGCACCGCTCTCAATCCCTGTCCGGTCTGGCCGATGATATAGTCTTTGGCTGTCTCCACCGGCTCCTCCCGGCCGGACAATTTTTGGGGATCAATGGCAAAACCCACCCTGACCACCGGGTGGCTGGTGGACTCCTCCACAGAGTCCAGGGCAATGGAGGTCACACTGCCGACATTGAAGCCCCGGAATTTGACCGCTGAATCCACAGACAGCCCCTGAACGGAACGGTTGTAGAAAGTGACGCAGTTCAGCCGCTCCTTAAAGAGTGACCCGCTGAGCCCAAAGAAAAAAAGACCGGCCAGGAAAAGAGCCAGACCCGCGAAGGTGAACATCCCTATTTTAAAATAATTACTGCCGGGCATTATTGGCCTCCGATATTTTTCCCTCATCCTCAAGGGGCCGGCGATGGAAAAAGGCCACCACATAAGGCGGCCAGGTCATCTGGGCCAAATCGGCCGGGCGGCCCTCGGCCACAATCCCCTTGGCCGCTTTGTCCAGAAGAATGGCCCGGTCGACAATATTCATGACGCTGCCCAGTTCGTGGGTCACTACTCCAAATGAAATGCCCAGATTACGGGCCAGGGTGCGGATGAGCTGATCCAGACCGGCCGAGGTAATGGGGTCCAGACCGGCTGAAGGCTCATCCAGAAAGATGAGTTTGGGATCCAGCGCCAGAGCCCGGGCGATGGCCGCCCTCTTTTGCATGCCCCCGGAGATGCGCACCGGCAGATAGTATTCAAAGCCGGCCAGCCCCACCAGCGATAGTTTCATCCGGGCCGCCGTCTCTACCGCCGCCGGGGACATGTCAGTAAACTCGCGCAGGGGCATGGACACATTTTCCAGAAGATTCAGGGAGCCGAACAGAGCGCCGGCCTGATACATCATGCCGAAGCGGCGGCGGCAGACATTCAGCCAGCGGCCCTCCTCCGCCCACATATCCTGGCCAAAAATAAAAACCTGGCCGGCCCGGGGTTTGACCAGCCCAATGAGATTGCGCAGAACCGAGCTTTTGCCGCTGCCGCTGCCGCCCAGAATGCCGAAAACCTCCCCAGTCCGGATGGCGAAATTCAGGTTTTCCAGAATGGGCGGATTTTGGCCATAGGCCACAGTCAGCCCCTCCACTCTAACCGGCGTGGCCATCGTTTTATCCATAAATGGCTCAGATATCCCAGACATAGAAAAGAACGGCCAGGAGGCTGTCGATCACGGCCACCACCACAATATTGGTCACCACCCCGCTGGTGGTGGCCTCCCCCACCGCCCCGGGGCCATCTCCGGCGGCCAGGCCCCGCTGGCAGCCAATGGCCGCCACCACAAAGCCAAAAATAATTGATTTAAAGATACAGATATTAAAAGTGGTGCCCGTGACCATGCTTATGGCCTCCTGCCAGTAGGTCAGCAGGGAGTAGCCCATGGCCGTCAACACCAGGCAACCACCCCAAATGCCGGCGAAACAGGCGAAAAGGGTGACCACAGGGGTGGTCAGGAGCGAGGCCAGCACCCGGGGCAAAGCCAGTTCCCGCACCGGGGAGAGGCCCATGGTCGTAATGGCGTCCACTTCTTCCGCCGCTTTCATGGCCCCCAACTCCGCCGAAAAAGCCGAGCCGGAACGCCCGGCCAGCACTATGGCGGTTATCAGGGGCCCTAGCTCCCGCACAATGGCCACTCCGACCATATCGGCCACAAATATTTCCAGGCCCACAAACTTCAAAACCATGGCCGACTGGAAGGCGATAATCAGCCCCACCAAGAGGGAAACCAGAGCCACGATGGGCACCGCATTAACCCCGGACACTTCGGCCACATGCTCCACCGTGGCCCAGCGCACCGAGGAGGGGTGTCTCAAGGAGCTGAGAAAATCAATCACTAATTTCCCGGTGAAAGTAACCAAGGTCGCGGCATCATTTTTAATGGCCACCAGTTTACGCCCGGTTTCCTCAATCAGGCCAATCCTGGGCGGAGGAGAGGCCGTTGGCGCCTTCAGAGCCTCCCGAGCCAGTTCGAGAATAACGGCCAGGTCATCGGGCAAGCCCCTGACCGAAACTTGAACCCCTGACCTGTCCAGTTGGTTGATGACTGACAGAACCTGGGCTGAACCATTTAGATCCAGAGCGGTCAGGCCGGCCAGGTCAAGGGTCAGTTCCCCGTTGATTCCGGCTACGGAAGCCGACGCCTTATCCGGCTCAAGAGGCCGCCAGATGGAGCGGGGGGCATCCACAGTCAGAGCTCCGGCCAGCCGGGCCAGACGCTTTTGAGGGTCAAAAATCAGGCTTAAGGGCGGCTCAGGGCCAGGGCCGGCGGGAATAGCGTTGTTCACTTCACTTGCTCACGGCGAAGCCCAGGGCTTCCAGGGCCGCTTCCCGGCCCTTGTATTCCTGGCCGATAGTGGCCTCAGCGCCTTCAATATCTTCGATGTAAAGCCTCAGACATAGCTCCGCCAAACGATTGGCCATCGCTTCCTGACGCAGAGCGCTGTTAATGGCGCTGGATAAACGGGTTCGAACCCGCCAGTTGACCTTGGCCGGCAGGTAAAAGGTGAAAAGAGGCCTGGATTCCACCGTGGTCAAGCCCTGGGACAGAAGGGTTGGCCGACCGGCCCCGCAGGGCGGTTCCTCCTCCTGGGTCAGGATGGTTAAAACTTTAAATTGGTCAGCCCGGGGATGATTTTTTAGCCAGCCCAAGGGCAAGACCAGGGCCTCGGCCTGGCCGGCCAGAAGCAGATCCGGGTCTGGGCGGTCGACCTCCACCAGTTCCCAGGTGAAGCCGGCGGCCCTGGCCGCCTCCAAAGCCGCCAAGGTGGCTGAGTTCACCGGCTTAAGTCCGGTGTGAGCCAGGCGAACCTGGGTTTGAGAGAGGCCCAGGGCTTTGAGGTCGTCAGCCGGAAAATCAGACCGGGTAATAATACCCAAGACCGTCTGCCAGGCGATGGCCACCGGAGCTATCTCATCCCGAAGATACGGAGTATAGCCCTGGCTGATTCTGGCCAGGGCCGCGTCAGCCCCAAGAGCCCCAAACAGATAGCCGTCAGGCTTGGCCTCAGCCACCAGATTGGCGGCCAGGACTCCCTCCCCCCTTGGTTCCTTCAACATACTTACGGGAACGCCCAGACTATCACTCAGTGAGGCCCGCAGATCTTCCAGAATGGCCGCCTGCTCATTGGGCTGGTCTGACCAGGGCAGGGTCGGCGGGAGGGAAGAGACCAGAGTTATTGCCCGTTCCGGCCACTCCGCCAGGAGATCAGTTGAGGTGACCAGAGCCAGAGAGAGAATGGTCGCCATGAGGGCCAGTTTTTTTTTCATCAGGCCGCCTGATGGTCAGTGGGGCCAGGTTGATTCAGATAGGGGAGGAGCTGCTCCTGAAGTTCAGCCGGGAGACCGCTTGATTTTAGATCCTCCGCTGACAGAACCTGGCGGTAAATATCCAGCAAATCATCAAAAGGCTGGCCTTTATCCAGAATCAGCCACTGGCTGTCCCGAAGCCGGCAATTGCCGCCTTTCAGCTTCAAATCGGCGAAACGCAACTGCCCGGCCGAGACCCGCCAGCCCAGCCGACTGGCCGCCAGGGCCAGGCCCTTCAAAATATCCTGCTGCTTCCTGGTGTGCGGCGACCTGGCCGCCTGGCGTCCGCTATTTTTCATGTCTTTTCCAATATCTCACCCAATATCTGGTATCCAAGTCACGGATTGTCTCATTATAGCCGCCGGGCTGATGAGCGTCAAGCCGATGTGGTTCAGCTCAAGCTCTGGCCTGACCCGGTTTGCCGTGAGCCGGGCTGGTGTGTTATAATAATAAGTTCAAAGTTTGGAGATTAGAGGGAGCCCCGTGAAGTGAAAGCCGCCGAGTATCTGAAGTCATTCTGGCCCTGCCTGAGTTTTATGAGCCTCATCCCCACCGGCCGCGACACTCCTCTGACGCCGGAGGAAATGGGCCGTTTCCCGGCTTTCTACCCGGTAGTCGGGCTCTTTTTGGGTCTGGACATGTTTATCCTCTGGCTCCTGATTGCCCCGCTGCTGCCGGCCCGGGTAGCCGCCCTGCTGGTGGTCATCTTTCTGGTGGTGGTCAACCGGGGTTTTCACCTCGACGGTCTGTCCGACACGGCCGACGCCCTCTTTTCCCACCAGCCCCGACAGCGCCAGCTGGAGATCATGAAAGACAGCCACCAGGGCACTTTTGGGGTGCTGTCCATTGTGCTGGCTATCCTGCTGAAAGTGGAATTTGTGGCCCTGTTGGCTCCGGACGCCCCCTGGTTTTTAATTCTCTGGCCGGTCTGGGGCCGGGTGGCCGCCTCAGTGGCGGCTGTCCGGTCAACTTACGTGGGCCTGAGCCAGGGCCTGGGCTACCTGATGGTGGCCAAATCCACCAGCCGGGAAATGTTTCTGGCCGCTCTATTCACCCTTCTGCTCAGTTGCGGCGGGGGCTGGGCCGCTCTCCTGACGGCAGTGGCCGCCATTTTGTGCGGCCTGATCCTGACCCGCATCTGGCGGGCGGCCCTGGGGGGGGTGACCGGGGATCTTTTGGGGGCCACTATTGAGCTGACGGAGATGGCCAGCCTGATTCTGTTTTTTATTTTCAACAATATGTCAAATGGAGCGAGCGCATGAGCGAAATCATTACCCTCGGGCCTGACGGCCAACTGATCGTCCCCCCGGCCCCGACTATTCCCATCATTGTCGGCGATGGCATCGGGCCTGACCTCTGGCGGGCCGCCCGGCCTATCCTTGATGCAGCCGTAGCCAGAGGCGGCCACGGCCCCATCAACTGGCTCGAAGTCCTGGCCGGCCAGGAGGCCAAAACCAAAACCGGCGAGCATCTGCCGGAAGAGACCCTGGCCGCCCTGAAAAAATACCGGGTCAGCCTCAAAGGCCCCTTAGGCACCCCGGTGGGCGGCGGTATTCGCAGCCTCAATGTGGCTATCCGGCAAAAGCTGGATCTCTACGCCTGCATCCGGCCGGTGACCTGGCTGCCCGGCTGCCCCAGCCCGGTCAAGCGGCCCGACCTGATGAACATGATCATTTTCCGGGAAAATACCGAAGACGTTTACGCCGGCCTGGAATGGCCGGCCGGTAGCCCCGAGGCCAACCGCCTGATTGACCTGGCCGGTCAGGAATTTAAAGTAAAAATCCGCCCCGGCTCGGCGGTGGGTTTAAAGCCCATGAGCGAATTCGGCTCCAAACGGCTCATTCGGATGGCCCTCAAGTGGGCCCTGGAGATCAAGGCCCCCAACCTGACCCTGGTGCATAAGGGCAACATAATGAAATTCACCGAGGGGGCCTTCCGCTCTTGGGGCTACGAGCTGGCCGCCTCGGAATTTGGGGCTCTGACCGTGCCTGAAAACGAGGCCACCGCCGGAGAAACCCGGTTAATCGTCAAAGACCGCATTGCCGACAATATGTTTATGCAGACCCTCCTGCGGCCGGACGAGTATTCAGTGCTGGCCATGCCCAACCTGAACGGGGATTACCTCTCCGATGCCCTGGCCGCCCAGATCGGCGGCCTGGGCATGGCCCCGGGGGCCAATGTGGGCGATGGCCTGGCCGTCTTTGAGGCCACCCACGGCACAGCCCCCAAATACGCCGGCCAGGATAAGGTCAACCCCTCCTCGCTGATCCTGTCCGGGGCTTTTATGCTCGACTTTATGGGCTGGAAGGACTCCGGCCATCTGGTGCGCCAGGCCCTGACCCGGACTTTGGCCGATAAAATAGTCACCTATGATCTGGCCCGCCAGATGGACAAGGTCAGCCCGACGGCCACCTCGGCCTTTGGCCGGGCCGTACTCGACAGAATGGGAGGCGAGAGATGAATCTGGTTCAGAAAATTATCAAAAGCCGCCTGGTGGACGGGGAGATGATCCCCGGGCAGGAAATCGGAATAAGCATTGATCAGACCCTGGTTCACGACGCCACCGGCCAGATGGCCCTGCTCCAGTTTGAGGCCCTGGGCTTTCCCCGGGTGGCTGCCAGGCGCTCGCTCATCTACACCGATCATAATATCCTCCAGGTCGGTTACGAAAACGCCGATGACCACGCCTTTCTGGCCTCGGCCGCTAAAAAATTCGGCCTCCATTACGCCCGGACAGGGGCCGGCATCTGCCACCAGGTCAACCTGGAGCGCTTTGCCGTGCCCGGCCAGACCCTGTTGGGGGCCGACAGCCACACCACCACGGCCGGAGCGGTGGGTATGCTGGCCATTGGGGCCGGCGGCCTTGACGTGGCCGTGGCCATGGGCGGGCGGCCTTTCTACCTGCCCATGCCCGGGGTGATCAGGATTGAGCTGACCGGCCGGCTCCAGCCCTGGGTCAGGGCCAAGGATGTGGCCCTGGAAGTTTTAAGGCGGCTGACCGTGGCCGGCGGCCGGGGCCGGGTGCTGGAATTCACCGGGCCGGGCCTCAAGACCCTGATGGTCACCGAGCGCTCGACCATCGCCAATATGAGCATTGAAACCGGAGCCATTACCGCTGTCTTCCCCTCGGACGAAATGACCCGGAATTTCATGCGGCGGGAAGGCTCCGAAGCCAATTATCAGCCTCTGGCGGCTGACCCCGGAGCTGTTTATGACCAGGAGCTGACCATCAACCTTTCGGAACTTGAACCCCTGACCGCTGCCCCCCACTCCCCAGACAATGTCCACCCGGTCAGGGAATTGGCCGGAGTCAGGCTGGATCAGGTGGCCATTGGCTCCTGCACCAACGGCTCTTACGTTGATCTGATGACCGTAGCCGGGATTCTCCGGGGCCGCCAGATTGCCAGCCACATCAGTCTGGTGGTGGCCCCCGGCTCCCGCCAGGTTTTTCAGGAACTGGCCAACCGGGGCGCTCTGGCCGATCTGATCGCCGCCGGGGCCCGCATCATGGAAGTGGCCTGCGGCTTCTGTAACGGCGTGGGCCAGGCCCCCCGCACCAACGGCGTCTCCCTCCGCACCTCCAACCGCAACTTTCCCGGGCGCAGCGGCACGGCCAGCGCCAATCTCTATCTGGCCAGCCCGGAGACGGCCGCCGTCAGCGCTCTGGCCGGCGTCCTGACTGACCCCCGCAGCTACGGCGAGGCCATCGCGGTTATTCCCCCCGACCGCTTTGTCCTTGACGACACCCTGATTATCCCCCCGGCTCCGGTGGCCGAAGCTGATCAGGTCGAGATTGTCCGGGGCCCCAACATCGCCCCCCTGCCCCGCTTCGCCGCCCTGCCGGAGGCCATTGAAGGCGAGGTTATGCTGACCCTGGGCGACAATGTCACCACCGATGACATCCTGCCGGCCGGCGCCCACATCCTGGCCTTGCGGGCCAATATCCCGGCTATTTCCAAATATGTTTTCTCCAATATCGACCCTGACTACCACTCCCGCCAGCAGGCGGCCGGATCCGGTTTCGTCGTCGGTGGGCGGAATTACGGCCAGGGCTCCAGCCGGGAACACGCTGCCCTGGCCCCCCGCTATCTGGGCCTGCGCGGGGTCATCGCCGAGAGCTTTGCCCGCATCCACAAGGCCAACCTGGTCAATTTCGGCATCCTGCCCCTGGAACTGGTCAGCCCGGCTGACCGAGCTGAAATCCAGGCCGGGCAGCGCCTGGCTCTGGCCGGCCTGGGCCGGTTGACTGCCGGCCAGACCCTGACGGTCAAAAATCTGACCACCGGACGGAATTTTGAAGTCCAGCTGGAGGTCTCGCCCCGCCAGGCGGCCATACTTCAGGCTGGTGGGCTTTTGGCTCAATCAGCCCAGACCGCTTAATCATATTTCCATAATTATCAAGGAGATATTTATGACTACCGCGTTTATTTTTCCCGGCCAGGGCGGCCAGTTTGTCGGCCAGGGCCAGGCCTGGGCCCGAGAAGACGAGAGTTTGAAGGAACTTTTTCAACTGGCCGAGACCATCTCCGGCCTGCCCCTCACCCGGCTCTGTTTTAAAGGCCCCCAGGAGGAGCTCTCTAAAACCGTCAACCTCCAGCCGGCCATTTTGACCGTCAGCCTGGCGGCCCTGCGGCGGATGAAGGCCCGGGGCCTGACCCCTGATTTTGCCGCCGGCCATTCCCTTGGGGAATATGGCGCGCTGGTGGCGGCCGAAGTTTTTGACGAGCGCACGGCCCTGGAACTGGTCACCAGGCGGGCCGCCCTGATGGATCAGACCGCCGCTAAAAACCCCGGGGCCATGACCGCCGTGATTGGCCTCCCGGAGACGGAAGTGGCCAGAATTTGCGAGCTGGCCCGCCACGAGGGGCCCCTGGTCATGGCCAATTTCAACACTCCGGAGCAGATTGTCATCTCCGGCGAGGCCCGGGCCGTGGCCGCCGCCGCCAAATACATCAAATTGAAAAATGGCCGGGCTATCCCCCTGCCCGTCTCTGGCGCCTTTCACAGCGAGTTGATGGCCGAAGCCGGGACAGCCTTCGCCGCCGAGCTGGAAAAGGTCGCCTTTAATCAGCCGCTCTGCCCGGTGGCCCCCAACAGTTCCGGCCGGCCCACCAGCGACCCGGCCGAGCTCAAGACCCGCCTGGTCAGCCAGATCACTTCGCCTGTCCACTGGACCCAGACCGTGGAAAATCTCCTGGCCGGCGGCGTGACCACCTTTGTGGAAGCCTGGCCCAAGCTCTATCTGGGCTCTCTGGTCAAAAAATGTCTGCCCCAAGGCAGCCCGGCCACGGTCGCCTTTCAGGACTGACCGGCTGTTTTAGCCTCGAATGTATATTAAGCGCCTTGAAATTGTCGGCTTCAAATCCTTTCCGGAGCGGGCCGTGGTGCCCCTGACCCCGGGCATCAGCGCCGTGGTCGGCCCCAATGGCTGCGGCAAGAGCAATATCATAGACGCCATCCGCTGGGTCATGGGTGAGCAAAGTCCCCGGATGCTGCGGGGCCGAAATATGGATGATGTGCTCTTTAACGGCTCTCAGGGCCGCCCGGCCTCGGCCCTGGCGGAAGTCACCCTGACTCTGGCCCAGAGCGAAGATTCCGCCAAGCTGACTCTGGCGGCCGAAACCTCGGTGACCCGCCGCCTCTACCGCAGCGGCGACAGCGAATATCTGCTAAACCGGATGACCTGCCGCTTGCGGGATGTGATCAATTTTTTCACTGACCAGGGGGTGGGCACCCGGGCCTACGGCATCATTGAGCAGGGCCGGGTGGGCTGGCTGGTGGACGCCCGGCCGGAAGAGCGCCGCAGCCTGATTGACGAGGCGGCCGGCATAACCCGCTACAAACACCAAAAAAAAGAAGCCGAGCGCAAAATAGAGTCGTCTGAGGCCAATCTGGTCAATGTGGCGGTCATCAAGGCCGAGACCAAAAAACAACTGGATCAGATTGTCCGGGCCGCCGCCCGGGCGGCCCGCTATCGGGCTTTAAAAGAGGAATTGCGGGAGCTGGATTTAATCCTGTCCGCCCGGGCCCTGACCGCCGCCCGGGTCAAAAGGCGGGAGATCACCGCCAGCCGCGAGGACAACCAGCGCCTTTTAGCCTCTCTCCTGGCTGAAGTCTCGGCCAGCGATCTGGCCATGGAAAATATCAAACTGGCCGAGGCCCAGGCCGACAAAGACCTGAAAGACCGGACTGAAACATGGTATCAAGCCATCTCTGCCCGCGATACTCTCTTCAAAGAGTTGGAATACACCCGAAACAACCTGGCCCGGGCTGAGGAGCAACGGGTGCAAACTTTAGTCGAGCTGGCCAGTCTGGCCACGGAGCGCCGCCGCAAGCTGGAAGAGGAAGCCGGCCTGACCGAATCTCTGGCCGAGCTGGAAGATGCTTGCGGCCGGGCCGGGGAACGCGCCGAGACTTTGATGGAAGAGTGGCGATCTCAAAAAAACGCTGTTGACGGCTTAAACCGGGAGTATGAGCAGATTCAGGAGCGCCAGTCAGCGGCCGAGCGCCGGGCCCACACTCTGACCTCCGAATTGGCCGGGGCGGAAACTTTGCTGGCCGATCGCCGCCAGCGCCTGGATTCGCTAAACGCAGAAGCGGCCGAGGCTGAAACCCGAGCCAACCAAACCAGCGCCAGGCTGATGGAAGCCACGCGCCGCAAAGCCAGCCTGGCCGGGGAAGTGGAGGCGGCCCAGGCCGGGGCCCTCCTTCTGGCTGAGGCGGTCAGGCTGGCTGAGCGCGACCAGGCTGTGGTCGCTGAAGAGGCTCGGAAGGCGGAGTCGAAATTGACCGCGTTGCGGGCCAAACTGGAGACCCTGCGGGGGGTCAAAGATAATTTTGACTGGTATCCCCAGGGAGTCAAAAAGCTCATGATCGCCCCGGAATTGCGGGAGGCCGGCCTTTGCGGGCCCCTGGCCGAGTTTTTAACCATCCCGGGTGGTTACGAGGCGGCGGTGGAGGCCGCCCTGGGTGAGCGCCTGGCCTGGCTGCTGGTGGAAAATCGGGCGGCCGCCCTGGCCGCCCTCGACTATCTGCAGAACAATAACCTGGGCCGCTGCGGCTTCCTCTGCCGGGAGGAATTGGCCGGATCGGATCTGACCCGCTCCCTCCTGGGCGATTATCAATTGGCGGACAAAATCACTGACGCGGCCGCCGGAGCTCAACCTGTTTTGACCGCCAACGGTGAATACGCCGGGGGCGGTCTGGTGGCCGGGGGCCGGCCGGAAGGCCAGGAAGCTGGCCAGGCCGGTCTGCTGGGGCGCCTGAAAGAAGTGGAGATTTTGACTCAAAACGAGGTCAGGGACACCTCGGAACTGGCCACCCGGCAAGCTCTGGCCGGGGAAGCTCAGGACGCAGCCGAGGCGGCCCGGGAGGCGGCCCGGGCCGCCGAGTCAGCCAGCCGGGCGGTTGCGGCCTCTTTGAGCGAGGCTGACAAGGGTCTGACCCTGGCCAATGCGGAGGCGGCCCAGGCTCTGGATCGTCACCAAAACCTGGCTGATGAAAAGCTGAAAATCGGGCTGGAGGCTGAAAAGCTGGCCCAGGCTCTGGCTGAGGGTCAGGCCCGGCGGGCCGAGGCCGTCTCCGAAACTGAAATTTTGACCGCCCGGTCTCTCAAACTGAAAGAGGATTTGGAGGACAGGCGAACCGCATTGGAAGCGCTGCGGGAGACCAGCGAGGCGGCCCGGCTGGCGGCGGCGGCCGCTGTTGAGAAGCTCGACCGGGGCCGCCACGATCTGGATCAGGTGACGGAGTGGCTGGCCGGGGTTGAGGAGCGTCTGGATGGCCGGGAGACTCAGGCCGCCAAGCTGGCGGCTGATCTGGAGCGCTTCTCCGGGGCCTTAGCCCAGTTGGAGACCCGGGCCGCCGCCGGCCCGGGTCAGGTGACTCAGGCTGAAGTGGCCGTGGCCGAGGCTAAAGATATATTAGAGGCGGAGAAAAAAAAGAGGGAGAGTCGGGAGGCGGCCACCCGGGAAATCCGCCGCCGCCGCGAGGAGACCAGCGCCCTCCTGGCCTCGCAGGAGACCGACCTGCAGGCGGTCAACTTTTCCCTGGAGAGAATAGAAGAAGATCTGCGGCGGGAGTGGAAAGTGACCCTGATTGATCCCGAAACACCGGTAGAAACCAGTTGGCCCCTGGAAGCCGAAGAGACGCCTCTGGAACGCCTCGACCCGAAGGAGTGGGCGGCCAGGCCCCTGCCGGAAGGAGCCGAAGATAGCCGCCATACCCTTAAAAGCAAGATCAGTTCTCTGGGCGAGGTCAGCCTGGAAGCTATTGAGCGCGAAGCTGAATTAAAAACCGAATATGAGCGCTATCAAACTCAGTATGATGACCTGACCCGGGCCATCGCCGATTTAAAAGACAGCATTGCCCGCATCAATCACACCTGCCGGCTGAGATTCGCCGAGACTTTCCTGGCCGTGGACGCCAAGTTCCGGGAGATTTTCCCCATTCTCTTTGAAGGGGGCGAGGGCTGGCTCAGCCTCGCGGATGAAAACGATCCCCTGGAAAGCGGCGTGGAAATCCACGTCCACCCCCCCGGCAAAAAACTGCTGGTGATGAGTCTGCTCTCCGGCGGCGAAAAGGCCCTGACCGCCCTGGCCCTGATTTTCGCCCTCTATCTGATCAAACCCAGCCCCTTTTGCCTATTGGATGAAACCGACGCCCCGCTGGACGAAGCCAATATCGACCGCTTTAACCGGCTTTTAGGCCAGCTCAGCCGGGCATCTCAGATAATTATGGTAACCCACAACAAGCGAACCATGCAGATCAGCCAGACCCTCTACGGCGTGACTATGGAGACCCCCGGCGTCTCCCGGCTGGTCAGCGTGAATTTAGCGGAAGCGGAGGCCCTGACCGCCGATGTTTGACTGGTTTCGTAAAAAAAAGAATGAGGCCCAGCCTCCAGCCCCAGAAGCCCCGGCCGAGGCGGCAACCGAAGCGGCCAAGGCTGAACCGGAAGCGGCCGCCCCCCCAGAAGCCGGGCCGGCTCTGAAACAACCGGGGCTTTTCTCCCGCTTTAAGGAAAAACTGTCGGCCACCCGCAGCCGTTTATCCGGCCGGCTGGAGACCCTGTTGGCCTCGGTCAGGACTATTGACGACAATCTTCTGGATGAGCTGGAGGAACTCCTGATCACCGCTGATTTAGGGGTGGCGACCACCACTGATTTGCTCTTTAAGATTCGCGGTCAGGTGGCCAAAAAAGAATTGAGCGACGCCAGGGCTCTGAAGGAGACCCTGAAAAAGCGCATCCGGGAAATGGTGGATCTGCCCCGGCCGCCCCGGCCGGAGGTCAAGCCCCTGGTCATCCTGGTGGTGGGCATCAACGGCGTGGGCAAGACCACCACCATTGCCAAGCTGGCCCGCCGCCTCAAGGAGGACGAGGGCCAGAAAGTGCTGCTGGCCGCCGGCGACACTTTTCGCTCGGCGGCGGTGGAGCAGCTGACCATCTGGGCGGAGCGGCTGGGGGTTGATATCGTCTCCCAGCCCACCGGTGCCGATGCCTCAGCCGTGGTCTTTGACGCTCTGACCGCCGCCCGGGCCCGGGGGAGCGACGTGGTGATCATTGATACGGCCGGGCGGCTGCACACCCAGATTAATTTGATGGACGAGCTGAAAAAAATTCAGCGGGTGGCCGGCAAGGCTATGCCCGGGGCGCCCCACCACACTATTTTGGTGCTGGACGGACACACCGGCCAGAATGCCCTGCGCCAGGCCCAGACTTTTAAAGAGGCGGTGGGGGTGGATTCAATTATCGTCACCAAACTGGACGGCACGGCCAAAGGCGGGGTTATTGTCTCCATCGCCCACGAGTTGAAAATACCCATTGTCTTCGTCGGCCTGGGCGAGACCTTTGAAGACCTGCAGCCCTTTGACCCTCAGGCCTTCACCGAGGCGATTCTGGAACCCTGATGGCTACAATTCCAGGTCATAGAGCAGCTCAACATCAATCAGGCTGCCGGCGGGATACAGATCACGGCCCAACTCGGTGATAAATTGCCCGGAAGAAAATCCTTTTAAATCGACGCCTTTGACTCGCCCAAAGGTCAGCGGCTCCACCTCATAGCCATCACCGGCCCGGCGCACCCTCATTTTATAAAGAAATTCCAAAGACGAGGGAGCATAGAGATCCTGGGTCAGCCTGGCCGAGACCGTGCGCGGCCGCCGGGCCGTGATGCCCAAAAATCTGGCGATGACCGCCCTCAGGCACCAGTCCAGAGCGTAATACTCGGCAATGATCGGGCCGGAAGTGTTGATGACCGGCTTGCCGTCTATCACCGCGATACAGATCGGGCGGCCGGGCGCAGCCAGGACGCCATGACAAATCAAGCGCCCTTTTTCGGCCAAAAGCCGCGCGTTATAGTCTTCCAGGCCCTTGGAAGAGCCGGCGTTTAATATAACGATGTCAGAGATTTGAAGGGCTTCATCCAAATTGCGGCCCAGTTCCGCCGGGTCATCTCTGATAATGGGCCGGCCTCTAAACTCGGCCCCCATTTCTCTCAGCATATGTTTGGTCATCAGGCTGTTGGCGTCGATATTTTGCCCCCGGCCGGGCGTCCGGCCGGCGGGAATCAGCTCGTTGCCGCTGGGAATAAAGCTCACCACCGGTTTTTTGACCACCTCAACTGCAATAATTCCGCCCACCGCCAAAATAGCCAAATCAAAAGAACGTATGGGAAGCCCCTTGTCCACCAGCAAATCGCCCTCCCGCATATCCGTGCCCCTCGGGTTAATATTCTGGCCAGGCTCCACGGTCAAGCCCTCGGTCAGCCGCAAGAGACCGTTTTCATCAAGAAACATATCCTCAATGGGTATGACGGCGTCAAAGCGGTCATCAAAATCATCGCCGGTATCCGCCCGGACATAGTTGATGTTTTCC
>JAISJK010000026.1 GCA_031261565.1 Candidatus Adiutrix sp.
TGAGTTATTCTCTCATCCAGCCCATATCTTCCGGGGCCGGCCCAGGGGTAAACCTGAGCCAACCAAACCGGAAACGGCTCTGACCTAGGAAACATAGGAAACTATATGGAACTAAAAAAGTAGTTTTTAGCAGAAATAATAAGGGGTTAAACGAGCCTATGCTGAGAAGGGCTAGAGAGAGAGAGAGAGAGAGAGAGAGAGAGAGAGAGCAATATCCGTGCCAGATCCGAGCCCGGCTCAGATAAAATGGCAAAAATATTTTGGGCCTCTAAAACTCGCATCTTCAAAAAACACCCGCGCCGGAATTCAATTTTGTTAAACCATGCCACAACTTGCCTCAGATGGCAAGAGTTTTGGTAAGCGTTAAGGGTAGAGGGAAAAAACCACCCCGCCGCCGGGGGGGTTTCTTCCACCTGTTTTAACGGCTTTATCGTTTGACCTGAATGGCCGTGGCCAGCATGGTGTCACTGGTGGTGATGGCTTTGGAATTGGCCTGAAAGCCGCGCTGGGTCATGATCATGGTGACGATCTCCGTGGCCGTGTCCACGTTGGACTGCTCCAGAAAGTTGCCCAGAACTTTGCCGGCCCCGCCCTCCCCGGGCGCGGTGACCTTGCCCTGGCCGGAAAAGCGGCTCTCCTGAAAAAGGTTGTCGCCCATTTTATCCAGCCCCCAGGGGTTGAGAAAACGGGTTATGGAGAGCTGGAAAAGCTCCTGTTCCCTCTTGCGGTCATAAATGCCGCAGATCACACCGTCGTCCCGGACATAAGTCCTCTGGAGGGAGCATTCCGGGAAACCGTCGCCTTCCTTCATGGTCACCGAGCTATCGCTGGCGTATTGGGTGGTGGCGAATTCTTCAGGGGTCCAGGCCCCGCCGGGGCTACCGCTGGCGCCCATATTCAGGCTGATGGTCTGGGTCAGGCTGGGGGTGCCGGCCGGGTAGGGCGGTTTGAGTCCGCCGGTGGTGTTGGGCACGGTCAGGTCAAAGTTGAAATGGCCGCCGCTGACCGCAGCGTCGCTCCAGGCGTTGCCGACCGGGTTGAAATTCTGGGCCTCAATGCTCTTGATCTGGCCGCCGTAACCCAGGGTCGCGTCTTTGGCGCTAAAAGTGATTTTACCCTTTTGAATCAGGCCGGCCGTTGACTCCCGGCTGTTGTAGAGGGGCGAGCCGTCGGGCCCGACCCGGGCGTCCTGGCCGGGGTCGCTGGTGACCAGATAATCCCAGACATTTTCCATGTGGGGGTTTTTCTGATAATAGACCATCACCGTGTGCTCGCCGCCGGCCGAGTCATAGGTGGTCAGGGACTCGGCGTAGTTGTAATTATCCGGGGATATGGGCGGCGCCTTTTTAGCGTCCCAGGCCCCGGCGTAACCCAGGCCCTCGTCTGTCCCGCCCTCCACCGTCGCCGGGTAGATGTAGGAGGCTTCATCGTCGGCGTTGAGGTTGACGGCCAGTTTGACCCCGGTGGTGGCCACGGGCGGGGCCGGCAGATCATTGATCCTGATGTCCACGGGGTTGCCCAGGCGCTGGGGAGTCTGGCCGACCTGGGGCACCGACATCTGCCAGCCCTGGAGGACATTGCCCGATGGATCCACCAGATAGCCGTTTTTATCAAAGGTAAAGGCCCCGGCCCGGGTATAATACAAATCCCCCGGGCCGAAAGTGGCCGCGTAATCCGTGGCCGGGGGGGGATTTTCTTTGGAGCCCAGAGGCGTTTTGGCGTTATAGGTCGTGGGATATTTTTTGACCATGAAAAAGCCGTCGCCGGTAAGGGCTATATCGGTGTCGGACTCGGTGGTGCGGAAGGCCCCCTGGGTGAACATGGACTGGATGCTCTCGACCTTGGAGCCCTTGCCGAGCTGGTTGTGATTGCCGCTGGAAAAATAACACTGGCTGATGAGATCCTCGTAGTTGGTTCTCATGGTCTTGTAGCCCACGGTCTCGATGTTGGCCAGGTTATTGCTGATGGTCTGCATACCCGTGCCCAGGGCCAACATGCCGTTGGAGGCTATATAAAGGGTGCTGAAAGACATGGTGGCCCTCCTTTTAATCCGCTGAGTAATAAGCAAAGCTTGTGCCAGGGCCAGCCTCATGTAAAATCAATAGCTTGCCGGCCAGAGACCCGGCAAAAAATGCCCGGTTATATTGTTTTGGCTTTATTTTAGGTTTATGGTATTATTCCAACTAAGTCCGGCTTTCCGGTTTGCGAGGGGCAAAGGAATAATGAGCAGTAAAAAGGGCTCACTCAAATACGCCATAGCGAAGTATCTGAACGAGATTGGCCTCGGTATGCGGGCTCAGCTTATCATTATCTTTCTTCTGGTCAAGGTCATACCCCTGATTCTCCTGGCCATGATTGCCTGGCGGCAATTCACCAACCAGGGCGATGTGCTCAGAGATATCGCCGTCAGCGACTCGGCCGCGGCCCTGAACGACAGCGCCGTGGAAAATATTGAGCGCATGTCCACCGACACGGCCTGGAGGGTGGCTGAGTTCCTCTATGAGCGGGATGATGACCTGCGCTATGTGGCCGGCCTGGCCCCCACGGAAGAAAATTACCTCAAATTCGTGACCAGCGCGGTGGGCCGGGTGGGCAAAAAAGGCCGCTGGGAACTGGCCCCGGACGGCCAGTCCTGGATTTTAGCGGAGCAGCCGCCCCATCTGGGTTTCCAGGGCCAGTCGACCAACAAGGAAAATGACGACATGGACGGCTTCCACCCCAGGGGGCCCTATGATTTTGAATCCGAGACTATTCCCCTCTACGATGAGATAGCTTTTATTGATCTCCAGGGCAATGAAATCGTCAAGATCGCCACCCCGGGCTCGCCCAAGGTTCATTACCCCATCAGTCCGGAAAAGAAAAATATTTCTCAAAAGGAGAATACCTACGTCAAGGCCGAAAACTATTTTGAGGAGCTGAAATCTCTAAAACCCGGGGAAATTTATGTTTCCGATGTCATTGGGGCCTATGTCGGCTCCAACTACATCGGCATGTACGCGCCGGAAGTTTTAGCCAAGGTCTCGGCCGACCGGGGCTATGACATTGAGTACAAGCCCGGGGAGCAGGCCTACGCCGGCCGGGAAAACCCCAATGGCCGGCGCTTTGAGGGCATTGTCCGCTGGGCCGCCCCGGTGACTGACGACCACGGCCAGATAACCGGCTATGTGACCCTGGCCCTGAATCATGACCATATCATGGAGTTTGTGGATCACCTGACGCCCATGTATGAGCGCTACACCCAGATCCCCAGCGCCTTTGAGGGCAACTACGCCTTTATCTGGGATTATAAATGCCGCAACGTGGCCCACCCCCGCCACCACTCCATTGTCGGCTTTGACCCGGAAACGGGCGACCCCCAGGTGCCCTGGCTGGAAACCTCAATTTATGAGGGCTGGCAGGCCAGCGGGCTGAAAAAGTGGACTGATTACCTCAAAGATTATCCCCTCTTTCACGAGCAGTCCCGCGATAAAAAGCCGGCCCCGGCCCTGACCCGGGCCGGCCTGGTGGGCCTGGACGGGCGCTATCTGAATAACGCCCCCCAGTGCACCGGCTGGATGGATTTGACCGCCGGGGGCGGCTCCGGCTCTTTTTACATCCTGTGGAGCGGGCTTTACAAGCTCAATACGGCTGCGGCCATTCCCTACTACACCGGCCGTTACGCGCCCTCGGAGGCCAATGACTTTTCCCGGCGCGGCTTTGGTTTTGTGGCCATTGGCTCGGAGCGGGAATATTTTACCGCCCCGGCCCAGGAGACCGCTAAAAAGCTGACTCAGGCCGTTAATGAGAACCTGGCCGGCACCTTTATGCAACTGACCACCGCCACGACTATCCTGATTGTGGTGGTGATTTTTATCGCCTTCTGGATGGCCTCTTTCCTGACCAAGCGCATCACCGACCTCATCAAGGGCATTTACCGGTTCCGCTCCGGCGAGCGCCAGTTCCGCTTTGAGGCCCCCATTAAAGATGAATTCGGCACCCTGGCCGACTCCTTTGACGAAATGGCCGACAGTATCGCCGACAGCGTCAAAAACCCCCTGACCATTATCGACCTGAACCGCAACATCATCTATATGAATGAATACGGGCTGTCGCTCTGCAAAAAAGACCTGCCCGACATTATCGGGAAGCCCTATGGCGAATACAGCGTCTTTCCGCCCAACTCCCCCTATTGCCCCATTACCTCTCTGATTGAGGGGCGGGAGGCGGCCATCTATTATGTCGAGGAGCGCGGCCGCTACATCCGGGGGGTGGCCAACTACTTCCGCAGCAAAACCGGGGCTCAGATCGGCTATCTCGTGGAAGTCGTGGATGTCTCGGACATGGTCTTTAAGCAAAAAGACCTGGAAAAGGCTATGAACGAAGCCAACCGGGCCAACGAGCACAAGGGCGAATTCCTGGCCCGCATGAGCCACGAGATACGCACGCCGATGAACGCCATCATCGGCCTGGCCAACGTCATGCTGAAAAATATCGATGACCTGGGCGATGGCCTCAGCCAGGAGTTGGTTGAGGTCAAGGATAACTTGCGCCAGATTGAGGCCTCTTCTCAGCACCTTTTGGGCCTTTTGAACGACATCCTCGATATTTCCAAAATTGAGGCCGGCAAAATCACCCTGGCCGCTGAGACCCTGGTGCTCTCCAAGCTGACCGATACGGTGCTCAGCATCATCAGGCCCCGCTGCGATGAAAAGCATATTACTTTTGACACGGCCATTGAGGGTTTCAGCCCCGATACTTTCCTCGGCGACTCTCTCCGGCTGCGGCAGGTGCTGATCAACCTCCTGGGCAACGCCGTGAAATTCACCCCGGAACTGGGGCGGATCAGGTTCACGGTGGCCCGCAAAGACCGTAAAGACGGCCGGACTCTGGTGGAATTCATCATTCAGGACACGGGCATAGGCATTTCCCAGAAAGACCTGGCCACCATTTTCCAGCCCTTTGAGCAGGCCAACGGCAAGATCAACCGTCAATTCGGCGGCACCGGGCTGGGGCTGGCCATCTCCCGGCACATCGTCAATATCCTGGGCGGCGACATCACCGTCAACAGCCTGGAAGGGGAGGGCAGCGAATTCAGCTTCAGTCTCTGGCTCAGGGAAACCGAGGCCAATTTGCCGGAAGAGGCCGCCATCACTGACCCGACCGATAAGTTTGTCGGGAAAAGAGTGCTCCTGGTCGATGATGTGGACTTGAACCGCAAAGTGGCCAAAGCCATGCTGAAGAGGACGGGCATCGCCATAGACGAGGCCGATGACGGGCTGGAGGCGGTGAAAAAATTTGAAGAATCAGCCGAAAACACCTATGATATTGTGCTGATGGATATTATGATGCCCAATCTGGACGGCTACCAGGCCAGTCTGGCCATCCGGGCTCTGGACCGGGAAGACGCCCGCCGGGTGCCCATCGTGGCCCTGACAGCCAACGCCTTTCAGGATGATATTGAAAAGGCCCTCCAATCCGGGATGAACACCCACATCGCCAAGCCGGTCAAGATGGATAAGCTGGTGGAAGTCCTTTATAAAATGCTGATGGAGAAATAGGCTCGGCCATGCATAATTCCCTGGTGGAACATCAGGGCCGGGTCTTTCCCGTCAATGAGGAAGGCTTCCTGGCCGACGAATCCCTGTGGGGGCCGGAGTGGGTCGATCACGTCCGGCTGGAGGAAGACATTGACGAACTGACCGACGACCACTGGGAAGTCATCAACCTTCTGCGGGATTATTACCGGGCAAACGGCATCGCCCCCATGGTTCGCATTCTGGCCCAGGTGACCGGCTTTAAGCTGAAATACATTTATGAGCTCTTCCCCTCCGGCCCGGGCAAGGGGGCCTGCAAAATGGCCGGCCTGCTCAAACCGGAGGGTTGCGTTTGACATCGCCGGCCAATAGTGGGAAACATGTTTAAAAAAGGCCGGGGGGCCCATCTGTCGCCGGTTGACCTGAAACGTTTCGGCCGCCGGTTTGCGGCCGATCTGGAAGCCATCCTGCCCGGCCAGCGTTGCCGCCTGGTGCCTCTGTCGGGCTGGCCCTCCAGCAACCCGGGCCTGGAGGGCGAGTGTTTGGTTCTGCCCCTCAATTACCGGGGCCGCGAGCTGGGCTACCTCCTGGTCTCGCCGGTGCCCACTCCGGAGCAGGAAAAAATCCTCTCGGAAATGGCCCGGCAGGGCCTGGAGACCATGTGGTTGCGCAAAGCCCTGTTGATTGACCGGGAAACCGGGCTCTTCAGCCGAGATTATTTTAAAGGCCGGCTGCCGAAAGCCCTGCGGCGCCGACCTCGCCCGGGGGCGGCCAGGAGTCTCAGCCTGGCCGAGGCCAGCGATGTGGAGCTGATGCTGGTCATGGCCGAGTTGCGCGAGGCCCGGGAGCCGCATCAGGCGCTTTTGGATTTCGCCGCCCGCCTCTCCGCCCGGTTGCCCCTGCGGTCGCCCGCCCGCCTGTCTTCCCGGCGACTGGCCTTTCTGGCGGAGGGCTGCCCGGAGGAAGTGCGGCTCAATCTGGAAAGCGCCCTGGATGACCAGTTGGAGGCCGAGCCGGGTTCGCGCCCGGTGGCCGGCTGGTCCAGGTGGCCGGGCGACCTGGAGAGCGCTCAAGATGACGCCGGGGAGTCCGGCCCGGGCCGGTTGCGCCGCCAGGCCCTGGAATGGTGGGAAAAGGCCGATGTGGCCCTGTTTTACGCCCGCCAGAGCCGGGGCGAGGCCGTGGGCGTAGCCTTTGGCGACCTCATCAGCAGTCATGGCCAGGTCATCCAGGTCTTGCCCATGGATCGGGTCATCATCAATCTTGGGCGGGCCACCGGCGCGGCCGCCGGCCAGGTCTTTTTAGTCAACTCCCCGGTGGATCGGCCCAGCGCCGAGCCGGAATTTAAAGGGGAACTGACCATTTTTGAGACGGCTGACAGCTATTCCCTGGCTACGGCCAAGGGTATAAAATCGTCCCGGCGCATTGTGGCCGGCGACCGGCTGACCTTTTCCCGCCGCGATTTCGATCAGACGGCCCCGGCTGCGGAAATTAATATCTCCACCGGCTTCCTGGCCAAGCTGCCGCCCAAAGACCATTGGCTGAGCCGGCTGGAGCACTTCAAAAGTCAGCCCCTGGCCCTGGCTCTGGCCCGGCTGGACGGCTATGAAAAAACCATGGCCATGCTGGGCCGGGAAGAGGGCGGCCGCCTTTTAAATTTCATCTTTGAAAAAGTCAGGGCCGGGTTGCCCGACACAACCCTGCTCACGCTCTGGCAGCCTGATCTGCTGGTGCTGGCCTGGCCGGGCGGAGCCCAGGCCGAGATCAAGCCGGCCGCCCACCGGGCGGTGGCCGACCTCAAGGATCAAGGGCCAATATCCATCGGGCTAGTCTTCAGCGCTGGAGCGGAGTCAGCGGAGGAACTGGTGGAGGACGGCCGCAAGGCTCTCCATGAAGCCGCCTTCACCGGCCCCGGTCAGGTGGCGGTCTTCGGCCCCCTGGCCTTGAATATCAGCGGTGACCGCCTCTTTGAGGGCGGCGACCTGACCGGGGCCCTGCGGGAATACGAGCGCGGCCTCTCCCTGGCCCCGGATCACCTGAACCTCCTGAACAGCCTGGGGGTCTGCCAGGGCCGCCTGGGCCATGGCGGCGATGCTCTGGCCACCTTTGAAAAGATTGCCCGGCTGGAGCCGCAAAACATGATGGCCCATTACAACCTGGGCTACACCCACCTCCTGTCCGGCCGGCTGCTGGAGGCTGAGGAGGCCCTGGGCCGGGCCGCCGAGCTGAACCCTGACAATTTCGAAACCCTCTTCCACCTGGGCAAAACATCTCTGGAACTGGGTCATCTGGATCGGGCCCTGCCGGCCCTGAAAAGAGCCGGAGAAATGGGCAACACCCGGCCGGCCGTTTTTCGCCTGCTGGGCGAGGCCCTGATGCTGGCCCACGACCATCAGGCCGCTCTGGCCGCCTTTAAAAAAGCGGTCAAGGCCGCCCCCAACGATGCCTACGCCCTCTCGGCCCTGGGGGCTCTCTTTGTCGATCTGGCCAATGATTTGCCGGTGGCCAGATCCCTCTTTCAGCGGAGCGTGGAAATTGACCCCACCAACAGCCTCTATCGCCAGCGGCTGGGCCGGCTGCTCTTCACCCTGGGCGAATATGACGGGGCTGAGCATCATTTGAAAATGGCCATGGAATACGGCAGCCGGGCCCCGGAAGTCCACTATCACCTGGGCTGTCTGGCCGAAGAAAACGGCCGCAGGGAAGAGGCTTTGACCCACTTCCGGGCCGCTCTGGAGCAGGATCCGGCCTACCAACCGGCCTTGGAAAAAATAGGCTGACTGGCTTTCCGATGGTCAAAGCGGCTAAAAAGGTCAAAAAAGCGGCCCGGCCCGGGCCGGTCGGCTTTAGACCATCGCCGGCCGGTCTGCGTCTGGCCGCTCTGCTGGCGGCGGTCTGGGTATTTCTGGCTTTAATCTTCCACCCCCAGGGCCTGGGTCTCCTGGGTTCCGGCGTCTCCGGTCTGCTGATCAGCTCTTTCGGCCTGGGGGCCTTCTGGCCCATCCCGGCCCTGTTCCTCGATTTCTGGATGTCTCTCAAGCGCATCCCCCTGGGGTTGCCCCTCCTTTTTAAAGTGGTGGGCTGGG
>JAISJK010000051.1 GCA_031261565.1 Candidatus Adiutrix sp.
ATGTGAGTTTTATTGTGACCATGATCATGCCCATCGCCATGGAAAAAGAGCTGCGCTTCGCCATCCGCGAGGGCGGCCGCACGGTCGGCGCCGGCGTTATCTCGGAAATTGTTGAATAAGGCCTTTCTGATATAAGGGTTAATATGATGCTTAACAACCAAAAAATACGGATACGCCTCAGGGCTTATGATCACAAACTTCTGGATCGCTCGGCTCAGGAGATTGTCGATACCGCCAAGCGGACGGGCGCCAAGGTGGCCGGCCCGGTGCCCCTGCCGACGACTATTTTCCGCACCTGCGTCCTGCGCTCGCCCCATGTGGACAAAAAATCCCGCGAGCACTTTGAAGTTCGCACCCATAAGCGCTTGCTGGATATTCTCGACCCCACCCAGCAGACGGTCGATGCTTTGATGAAGCTGGATCTGTCCGCCGGGGTGGATGTGGAGATCAAGTTATGACCAAAGGTATGATTGGCAAAAAGTTGGGCATGACCCGCCTCTTTGTCCGCGAGGGCTTGTCCGTGCCGGTGACGGTGATTGAGGCCGGACCGGCCACCGTGGTTCAGCTAAAGACCCGGGAGGCTGACGGCTACACGGCTGTCCAACTGGGCTTCAGCCCCAAAGATGAGAAACATTCCAATAAACCGGAGCAGGGCCACGCCTCTAAAGCCGGGGTCAAGGGTTTTCGTATTTTACGGGAATTCCAGGCGACCGATGGCGAGGACTTGCAACCCGGCGCCCAGGTCACATTGGGTATTTTCGCCCCCGGCGAAAAAATCTCCGTGACCGGAACCAGCAAGGGCAAGGGCTTTGCCGGGGTCATGAAGCGTCATGGCTTTCGCGGCGGCCGGGCGACCCACGGTTGTCTGACCCCTAGAGGGCCGGGTTCCATTGGTTGCGCGGCCGATCCCAGCCGGGTCTTTCCCGGACGGCGGATGGCCGGCCATGCCGGAGCCGCCCGCACCACAGTCAAGAATCTGACGGTGGTGGATGTGCGCCCTGAATATGGCGTTATTCTGGTTCGCGGCGCTGTGCCAGGCCCCAACGGCGGCCTAGTTTTGCTCAAGAAAAATTAATCTCTGAGCCAGCCCGGTCGAGGCTTGTGGAGAACTTAAAATGATTGTCAATGTGGTGAATCTCAAAAACGAAACGGTGGGGCAGGTTGAGCTGCCAGACCTGATTTATAATGTGGAGATGCGCCCTCATCTGGTTCATGAAGTGGTCACCGCCCAGTTGCATTCCCGCCGGGCCGGCACAGCCTGCACCAAGACCAGAGCTGAAGTGGCTTTTTCCAATCGTAAACCTTTTCGCCAGAAAGGCACTGGCCGGGCCCGGGGCGGCACCCGCCGCTCCCCGGTCTGGCGCCATGGCGGCACCATTTTTGGGCCCAAGCCGCGTGATTTCTCCTGGCGGCCTTCAGCTCAGGTTCGCCGGAGCGCCCTCAAAATAGTTCTGAGCGCCAAACTTCAGGACAAACAACTGGTGGTTCTGGATGATTTCCTGGTGCCGGAGGCCAAGACCAAAACCTTCGCCGAAGGGCTCAAGGGCCTGGGTATTAAGAAGGCGGTGGTGGTCACCCCGGGCCTCAATGAAAACCTGGAGCGCTCCTCCCGGAACATTTCCGACTCCAAAGTGTTGCGGGTTGAGGGCCTTAACTGCTACGACCTTCTGAACCACACCCATCTGGTGGTGCTGAAGGAGAGCCTGGCCGGCATTGAAGCGAGGTTGATGAAATGAAATACGCTCATGAGATACTGTTCCGGCCCCTGGTGACTGAAAAGAGCATGCTGGCCCGGGAGAACAATAACCAGTTCGCTTTCCGGGTTAACCCCCAGGCCACCAAGCTGGACATAGCCAACGCGGTGGAAAAGGCCTTTGAGGTCAAGGTGCTTGAGGTTCGCACCGTCAATGTTCTCGGGAAAAACAAAAGGCGCGGCCGGATTATGGGCAAGCGCGCCGACTGGAAAAAGGCCATTGTCCGTCTGGCTCCGGGCCATAGCATCAAATATTTCGAAGGCGCGTAATTGTTGGCCTTTAGTCAGTCAATTGCGTCCGATTAATTGGAAAGGTATGGAAGGCCATGGCCATCAAAGAAGTTAAACCAACCTCCTCCGGGCGGCGAACCCAGACCTACTCGACCTTTGAGGAGATCACCAGGACTACTCCGGAAAAGTCTTTGCTCCGCCCTTTGCCGAAGACCGGCGGACGGAACAATCAGGGCCGCATCACCACCCGCTTTCGCGGCGGCGGACACAAGCGCCAGTATCGACTGATTGATTTTCAGCGCAGCAAGATTGACATCCCGGCCAAGGTTTTCGCCATTGAGTATGATCCCAACCGAGGAGCCCGCATTGCTCTTCTGCACTATGTTGACGGGGAAAAGCGTTACATCCTGGCACCGCAGAATCTCAATATCGGCGATGTGGTCATCTCCAGCGAGACAGCGGATATTAAGCCCGGCAACGCCATGAGCCTCAAGGTTGTTCCTCTGGGCAGCCTGGTGCACAATGTGGAGATGAAGCCGGGCAAGGGCGGGCAGTTGGCCCGGGGGGCCGGCAATTACGCCCAGGTTATGGCCAAGGAGGGCAGCTACACCCTGTTAAAACTGCCTTCCGGAGAAATGCGGCTGGTTCTTTCCACCTGCAAAGCCACTATTGGCCAGTTGTCCAACTCGGATCACAACAGCATCTCTCTGGGCAAAGCCGGGCGCACCCGCTGGCTGGGGCGTCGCCCCCATGTCCGGGGGGTGGCCATGAACCCGGTGGATCACCCTCTGGGCGGCGGTGAGGGCCGCAGTTCCGGCGGCCGCCATCCGGTCTCCCCCTGGGGCGTCCCGGCCAAAGGCTTTAAGACCCGCAAGAAGAGTAAACCTTCCAATAAGTTTATTGTCAAGCGCCGCAACAAGTAATAAGCGCGTTTAGCAGATAGAGGAGAGGCGCATGCCCCGCAGCGTAAAAAAAGGACCCTTCGTGGACGATCACGTCATGAGCAAGGTCTCAGTCGCGGTTGAAGCCAATGATCGCCGGGTGATTAAAACCTGGAGCCGCCGTTCGACCATTATTCCTGACATGGTCGGTCTGACTTTCGCCGTCCACAACGGCAAGAAATTTGTGCCGGTCTTCGTCACTGAAAACATGGTCGGGCACAAACTGGGCGAGTTCTCCCCCACGCGCACCTTTTACAGCCATGCGGCCGACAAAAAGGCCAAGAAGGGCAAGAAGTGAGTAGGGTCTAGATTATGGTCAAGCAAATTGAAAAAGGCGAAGGTTTGCCGAAATATAAAAAGCAGGAAAGGCCCCGCGATGAAGCGGTGGCTGTGGCCCGCTACATCCGCGTGCAGCCGGCCAAGGTGCGCATCATGGCCCGCAACATCATCGGGCAGCCCATCGGCGCGGCCATCAATACCTTGACTTTCAGCCCCAACAAGTCGGCTCAGGTTCTGCTCAAGGTTTTGAATTCAGCGGTGGCCAACGCCTCGACCAGTAGCCGCAGCCAGGTGAGCGATATTGACAAGCTGGTGGTTTACCGGGTTTATGTCGATGGCGGCCCGACCCTGAAACGGTGGCATCCCCGCTCGCAGGGCCGGGCCAACGCAATCCTGAAGCGCACCAGCCATATCACTGTGGTGGTCAAAGAATCTTAATCATTTGAAGGTCTGGAGGTCAGGTTTTGGGTCAAAAAACACATCCCACAGGTTTCCGTTTAGGCGTGATCAAGACATGGAGTTCACGCTGGTATGCCGGTCGTGACTTTGGTCGGCAGGTTGTGGAAGACCGGAAAATCCGCGATTACGTCAAAAAGAAACTGGAAGCCGCAGGTGTCTCCCAGATTGAAATTGAGCGGGCGGCCAATAAGGTCAAACTGCGCATCCACACGGCCCGGCCGGGTATTGTCATCGGTAAAAAGGGCGCGGACATTGAGGTCTTGCGCCGGGAAGTGGAAAGCCTGATTCGCCGGGATGTGGTGGTTCACGGTGAAAACGGCCTGGAGAAAAAGCCCCTGCGCCGCGAGGTGCTGATTGACATTCAGGAAGTGCGCAAGCCGGAGATTGCCGCCCAACTGGTGGCCGAGGCTGTGGCCCAACAGTTGCAGCGCCGGGTGGCCTTTCGCCGGGCTATGAAAAAATCCATCTCCCTGGCCTTTAAATTCGGGGCTCTGGGGGTTAAGATTCACTGCGCCGGCCGTCTCGGGGGTGCGGAAATGGCCCGCCGGGAATGGTATCGCGAGGGTCGGGTGCCTCTGCACACTCTGCGGGCCGATGTGGATTACGGCTTTGCCGAGGCCCTGACTGCCTACGGGATTATCGGGGTTAAAGCCTGGATTTTCAAGGGTGAGATTCTGAGCGCCGACACCCCGGAGCTCTTTAAGTAACCGCTCGTCCTGGCCAGGCGGCGTTCAATTATATATTTAGAGGAGCCGGATAATGTTAGCCCCCAAGAGAACGAAATTCCGCAAACAGCAGAAAGGCCGCCGCGGCGGCCCGGCCAAAGGCGCGACCAGGCTGGATTTTGGCCAGTTTGGCCTGCAGGCCCTGGATCGCGGATATATGACTTCCCAGCAGATAGAGGCGGCCCGTGTGGCCATTAATCGCTATATCAAGAGGGGCGGTCAGGTCTGGATCAGGATTTTTCCGGATAAGCCTGTGTGCAAAAAGCCTGCTGAAACGCGTATGGGTAAGGGCAAAGGCGCGCCGGAGGGTTGGGTAGCGGTGGTCAAACCAGGCCGGGTGCTGTTTGAGCTGGACGGGGTTCAGGAAACAGTGGCCCGGGAAGCCATCCGCCTGGCGGCCAACAAGCTTCCCTTCCCGACCCGATTTATCCTGCGGGGGGAGATACTGTGAAAACGAAAGAATTTAAAGAACTTCGTCAAATTTCGCCTGAGGAGCTGACCAGGAGGGAAGGGGAGTTGCGGGCCGAGCTGTTCAACCTTCAGATGCAGCGCGGCACCAGCCAGCTGGAAAATCCCAAGCGTATTCGCAATGTGAAAAGGGATGTGGCCCGTATCCAGACCGTCATCAGGGAAAACAAGAACAGGGAGACGACCTCCGTCTCCCCGAGCGAGGGTTAACTGTGGAAGAGACAAGGCGCTTACACAAGGTTATGAGCGGAGTGGTCGTTTCTGACAAGATGGACAAGACCGTGGTGGTACTGGTCAGCCGGGTCATTGAGCATCCCGTCTATAAAAAATATATTCGCCGCCGGGCCAAATTTATGGCCCATGATGAGCAGAACAGCGCCCGTATGGGGGACACCGTGGAAATCATCGAGTCCCGTCCCCTGTCCCGCTTAAAGCGTTGGCGCCTGACCCGCATTATCGAGCGGCGCGCGTAAGGAAGTGACACCATGATTCAGCCGGAAACCAGATTGACGGTGGCCGATAATTCAGGCGCCAAGCAGCTTTACTGCATTAAGGTGCTGGGCGGCAGCCGCCGCCGCTATGCCTCGGTCGGGGATATTATTGTGGTCTCGATCAAGGAGGCCCTGCCCAACTCCAAGGTCAAAAAAGGCGATGTGATGAAGGCCGTGGTGGTCAGGACGGCCAAGGAAGTCGGCCGGGGCGATGGCTCTTTCATCAAGTTTGATGACAACTCCGCCGTTTTGATCAACAATGCCCGCGAGCCCATTGGGACACGCATTTTTGGCCCGGTGGCCCGGGAACTCAGGGCCAAGCGCTTTATGAAAATAATCTCCCTGGCTCCTGAAGTTATCTGAAGGAAGCTCGAGGTGCATATAAAATGACCACTAAGTGTGAAATTAAGAGAGATGACCGGGTGGAAGTCATCACCGGCAAAAACCGGGGCAAGGTCGGCAAAGTCAAGAAGCTGACCACCATTAAAAATCATGTGCGGGTGATTATTGACGGCGTCAACATCGTCACCCGCCACACCAAGCCCGGCGGCCCCGGCCAGCCCGGCGGCAAGATCGAAAAAGAGGCCCCGCTGGATATCTCCAATGTGGCTCTTCTTTGCCCCAAGTGCAATGAAAAAACAAGAGTCGGCCACGCCTTTGCGCCTCAGGTCGGCACTGACAAGCAACGCAAAGTCCGCGTCTGCAAAAAATGCAGGGAACACATTGACGATAAATAATCGCTGTTTTTTTTATTTAAACGGCCTTAAAGCTCATCGGACGCCCCGACGGAGCGCCCCTGCCGGGGTGGCCGGTTGACAGGAGTGATCAATGCCCAGCGCCCCCAGGATTAAAGAGTTTTACGAAAAGACCGTAACGCCCAAATTAGTCAAGGAATTCAACTATACCAACCCCAATCAGGTGCCCAGGATAGTCAAGGTCAGCCTGAATATGGGGCTGGGCGAGGCCATTCAGAACGCCAAAATTCTGGACAGCGCCGCCCAGGAGCTGGGGGCCATCAGCGGCCAGAAACCGGTCATCACCAAAGCCCGCCGCTCCATCGCCGCTTTTAAATTGCGCGAGGGTATGCCCATCGGGGTGACGGTGACCTTGCGCCGGGACAAGATGTTTTACTTCCTGGACAAGCTGATTAATATTGTGCTGCCTCGCATCCGCGACTTCCGGGGCGTTTCGCCCAAAGCTTTTGACGGCCGGGGCAACTATACCCTGGGCATTAAGGAACATATCATTTTTCCCGAGATTGACTACGATAAAATCGACAAGATCAAGGGTTTGAATATCAGTATTGTGACTACCGCCAAAACGGATGAGGAAGCCCGTTTTCTGTTGGCTGAACTGGGTATGCCCTTTCGCAAGAGCGGGCAACAGCATTAAGGAGCCTTACGTAACATGGCCAAACAATCCATGATCATCAGAGCCGCCCGCCCGGCCAAATTCGGCGTGAGGGATTATAACCGCTGCCCCATCTGTGGCCGCCCCCGGGCTTTTATCCGCAAATACCACCTGTGTCGTATTTGTTTCCGCAACATGGCCCTGGCCGGCGAAATCCCCGGCGTTATCAAGGCCAGCTGGTAAGAGGCGAACTTATGACCATGACCGACCCCATCGCCGATCTGTTGACCAGAATCAGAAACGCCCTGATCGCCCGCCATGACCGGGTGGATGTGCCGGCCTCCAAAATCAAGGTGGCTATTGTCCGCATTCTTAAAGACGAGGGCTTTATTAAGAATTTCAAAGTTTCCAAGGACAACAAGCAGGGCCTGATCCGCGTTTTCCTTAAATACTCTGATCGCAATACTCCGGTTATCTACGGTTTGACCCGCTTGTCCAAACCCGGCCGGCGCCTCTATCAGAAGGCCGCCGAAATTGAGCCGGTGCTGTCCGGCCTCGGGGTGGCCATTGTCTCCACCTCGTCCGGGGTCATGACCGATAAGGAAGCCCGCCGCCAAAACATAGGCGGAGAGATGATTTGCCAAATCTGGTAAAGAGTTTGGAAGGTATATTATGTCGAGAATAGGGAAAATGCCCATTGTCATACCCAAAGGCGTCAAGGTCGAATGGCAGGCCCCGACGGTCAAGGTCACCGGTGCCAAGTCCACCCTGACCAGAAAGCTCCATCCTCAAATTGCCCTGGAGGTTTCCGGGGCCACGATTGATGTATCCACTGCCGATCTCTCCACGGCCAGCCGGGCTCTGTGGGGGCTTTCCCGCACCCTGGTCAACAATATGGTGGTTGGAGTGTCCACCGGCTTTACCAAGATTCTGGAAATGTCCGGGGTGGGCTGGCGGGCCGAAGCCGATGGCCAGACTCTTAAGCTGTCGCTTGGTTTCTCCCATCCGGTTAATTTCCCTCTGCCCCAGGGCATCAGCGCTCAGGTGGATCCTAAAACCAATAAAATCACCCTGGCCGGGGCCGATAAAGAAGTCTTGGGCGAAGTTGCGGCCAAAATACGGGCTCTGCGTAAACCCGAGCCTTACAAGGGCAAGGGCATTCGCTACGCGGGCGAGCGCATCATCACCAAGGTCGGCAAGGCCGGCGGCAAGTAAAACGCCGGGTAGTTTCTCGTTGCCAAAATCGGCCATATCGGGTAATATAAAAAGATTCGCCGCTTTGTCGGTGCATAAGGGTATTTGAGGTAACATCATGACCAAGGTCAACATCCGCTTGGCCGCCCGCCAGAGAAGGCAGGCGCGGGTTCGTAAAAAAGTTCTGGGCACTGGCGAGCGTCCCCGTTTGTGCGTCTTTCGCTCCTCGGCTCATATCTACGCCCAGGTGATTGACGATGAAAAAGGGGCCACTCTGGCGGCTGTTTCCAGTCTGAGCCCGGCCCTGAAGGATTCTTTGAAGGGCCTTAAAAAATCCGAGGCCGCCAAAGCCGTGGGCAAAGCCCTAGCCGAGGCCGCCAGGGGCCAGGGTTGCCAGAAGGTCGTCTTCGACCGCAATGGCTTTATTTATCATGGCCGGGTTAAAGCTTTGTCCGAGGGCGCCCGGGAGGGTGGCCTGGATTTTTGATTTTTGTTATTTTTCTAATTCAATAGTTGGAGGGCTCGCGTGTACCGGCCGGAAACAGAAGACTCAAATTTAGTTGACAAGGTCGTCCATATCAACCGGGTGGCCAAAGTGGTCAAGGGCGGCCGCCGGTTTTCCTTCTCCGCCATTGTGGTGGTCGGCGATGGTAAAGGTCAGGTCGGTTACGGGCTGGGCAAGGCCAATGAAGTGCCGGAAGCCATCCGCAAAGGTCTCGAGCAGGCCAAAAAATCCATGGTCAAGGTCGATTTGACCGGCACGACCGTGCCTCATCAGATTGTTGGCCACACCGGCTCTGGCTCGGTGCTTTTGAAACCGGCGGCCAAGGGCACTGGGGTTATCGCCGGCGGCGCGGTGAGGGCGGTAGTCGAGGCGGCCGGGGTTCAGGATATCCTGACCAAGGTGCTGGGTTCCAACAACCCTCACAATGTGGTTCGGGCTACTGTTGACGCCCTGAAAAAATTGCGCCGGGCCAAAACCGTGGCTCAGGAGCGGGGTATCCCGGTGGAGCGGTTGCGGGTTTAACCCCGGTCTATTTTAAAGAGAATGGTGGGTTGAAATGGAAAAAGAAATAAAGATCACCCAGTTGCGCAGCACCATTGGCCGTCTGCCGGCCCACCGGAGGACGGTCAGGGCTCTGGGTTTGCACCGCATCGGCCAGACCGTGGTTCAGAAAGACAACCCGGCTATCCGGGGTATGATCAACGCCGTTAACTACCTTTTAAAGGTTGAAGAATAAGAAGGTTTTGGGAAATGGATCTGCACAGTCTCAGCCCTTTGCCGGGTTCCAAGAAAAAAGCCAAGCGGATAGGCCGGGGTGAAGGCTCCGGCTGGGGCAAAACCTCCGGGCGCGGCCACAAGGGCCAGAAAGCCCGGAGCGGCGGCGGGGTTGGCCCCGGCTTTGAAGGCGGCCAGATGCCCCTGCAGCGCCGGTTGCCCAAGCGCGGCTTTAACAATCTTTTCAAAAAGACTTTCGCTCTGGTCAATATCGGTTCCCTCAAGTCCTTTGCGGCCGGCTCGACTATTGACGCCCAGGCCCTCCTGGCGGCCGGCTTGATCCGCAATGATCATTTGCCTTTAAAATTGCTGGCCAAGGGTGCCATTGACCACGCTCTGACCATCAAGGTTCAGGCCGCCTCGGAAAAGGCCGTGGCCCTGGTGGCGGCGGCCGGCGGCTCGGTGGAAATTAATACCCTTTAATATTTAAGGAACCGAAATTGGCACTAGGTGGATTTGAAAATATCGGCCGCTCGCCGGAGCTGAGGAAGCGCCTCTTATTCGTGCTGATTATGCTGGCCGTCTATCGGGTCGGTGTTCATATCCCCACCCCGGGGGTCAATACCGTGGCCTTGGCCGAATATTTCCGCCGCTTTCAGGGCACTCTCCTAGGTCTTTTCGATATGTTTTCCGGCCGGGCTCTGTCGCAGTTTTCAGTGGTGGCCCTGGGGATTATGCCCTATATTTCGGCCTCCATTATTGTGGAATTGCTGACCGTGGTCTGGCCCTACCTCACCCGTCTCAAAAAAGAGGGCGGCCAGGAGGGCCGGCGGAAACTGACTCAATATTCCCGCTACGGCACGGTCGTGCTCTCCCTGTTTCAGGGTTATCTCATCGCGGTGGGCCTGGAGCGAATGCAGTTGACCGGCGGAGTGGGGGGCGTTGTCCTTCATCCCGGTCTGCCGTTTCGCCTCCTGACCATGCTGACCCTGACGGCCGGGACGGCCTTTATCATGTGGATAGGCGAGCAGATCACCGAGCGCGGCATTGGCAATGGCATCTCTCTGATTATTTTCGCCGGTATTGTGGAGGGGCTGCCTGCGGCCACGGCCAGGACGGTCAGCCAGGTTTCTGGCGGAGAAATGTCGGCCTTTGCCGCCCTGTTCCTGTTGCTGGGTATGGTCGCCATTGTAGCGGCCGTGATTTTTTGCGAAAAGGCCCAGCGCCGAATTACCGTTCAGCATGCTCAGAGGATGGTTGGCCGCCGGCTGATGAAAGGCGGGTTGACCCATTTGCCTTTGAAACTCAACCCGGCCGGGGTCATACCGCCTATTTTCGCCAGCTCGCTGATCATGTTCCCGGCCACCTTGTCTCAGTTTTGGGATCACGAATTCTTCAAGGCCATGTCGACCTGGCTGTCCCCCGGCACCTGGCTCTATAATCTCTTATATGTGACCCTGATTATTTTCTTTTGTTATTTTTACACCGGGGTGACTTTTAACCCGGTGGATGTGGCTGAAAATATGAAAAAGCAGGGCGGCTTTATCCCCGGCATCCGGCCGGGGGTCAAAACCTCCGAGTTTATTGACCGAGTTTTGACTCGCATTGTTCTGTGGGGCGGAATTTATGTCTCGCTGATTTGTCTCCTGCCCACTTTTGTCAACCAATATTTCCATGCGGAATTTTATTTCGGAGGCACGGCTCTCCTCATTGTGGTGGGGGTGGCCATTGATACCTTGAGCCAGATTCAGAGCCACCTGATGAATGTGCAATATGATGCATTTCTGAAGCGTGGCACCCGCACTGCCGTCGACCCTGGTTTCGGAGGTTCCGGCCGTATTCGCCGCTGACCGGCTCTTGACATCTGGTAGCGATTTGGGTAATAATAGAAAGTTAGCTTGAAAGGGGCGGCTGATAATGATTATAATTCTGCTGGGCCCTCCTGGAGCCGGCAAAGGGACTCAGGCCGGGGCCATTGCTGAAAAATTCAATATTCCTCATATTTCCACCGGCGATATTTTCCGGGCCAATCTGAAGGAGGGGACACCTCTGGGCCTGGAAGCCAAAAAGTATATGGATGCTGGCGCCCTGGTTCCGGATGACTTGGTGGTGCGCCTGGTGGCTGACCGTCTGACCGCCCCCGATGCCCGGCCAGGCGCGCTTTTAGATGGTTTCCCCCGAACCGAGGCTCAGGCCGGGGCTTTGAGCGAGTATTTACGCTCCAGTGGCCGTCAGGTTGATCATTGCGTCTGTCTGAATGTTCCTGACGAAGCTCTGGTGGCCCGGCTGTCCGGTCGCCGGATGTGCCGGTCTTGCGGGGCCAGCTACCATGTGGTCTATTCACCGCCTCCGGCCGAGGGCCGGTGCCGCTGTGGCGGCGATATTTACCAGCGCGATGACGATCTGGAATCCACTATTGTCAATCGCCTGAAAGTCTATCATGAGCAGACCAGCCCTCTGGTGGCCTGGTATGGCCAGGCCGGGCTTTTACGGCCCATTGACGGCCAGGGGACGGTGGATGAAATCAAAAATAGAATATATGCGGCCTTGGGCCAAGGGTGAGTGCTATGAAAGTCCGTTCATCGGTTAAGAAAATGTGCATGAAATGTAAAATTATCCGCCGTTTTGGTCAGGTTCGGGTTATTTGCCAGAATCCCAAGCACAAACAGCGCCAGGGCTGAGCTCCGGCGGTTTGGTCAGGCGATGATTTCTTTTTTATCAATAGGAGGATGACAGGTGCCCAGGATCTCCGGCATTGACTTGCCCCGTCAGAAGCGCATTGAGATTGCTCTGACCTATATTTATGGTATCGGCCGCCCCGGCGCGCAGACTATTCTGACCAAGGCCGGTGTTGATTTCGGCGTCAAAGCCGATAACCTGACCGATGATGAAGTTGCCCGTATTCGCCGGGTCATTGACGCTGAGTTTAAGGTGGAGGGCGATCTGCGGCGCGATGTGACTATGAATATCAAGCGTCTGATGGATCTGGGCTGCTATCGCGGCCTTCGCCACCGGCGCGGCCTCCCGGCCCGGGGCCAGCGCACTCATACCAACGCCCGCACCCGCAAAGGGCCGCGCCGTTCGGTGGTCGGCAAGAAGAAGAAATAACGCCGGTCAGTCTTTATTTAATAACCATATCCCAGCATTATTTCGGGAAAGGGTAGCCAAATGTCCGCCAATAAACCAGTCCGCAAGTCACGCAAGAAAAAAGAAAAGAAAATTGTGCCGGTGGGCGTAGCCCACATTCAGGCGACGTTCAACAATACGATAGTGACCATAACCGACCCCCGCGGCAACGCGATTGCCTGGTCCAGCGCCGGGGTGCAGGGTTTCAAGGGTTCCCGCAAATCAACCCCCTATGCCGCCCAGACCGCCGTGGAAGACGCGGCCAAAAAAGCCATGGAACATGGTATGCGCACAGTTGAGGTTTATATCAAAGGCCCCGGCAGCGGCCGGGAATCGGCTCTGCGCGGCCTCCAGTCGGCTGGCTTCAATGTGACTCTCATCCGGGATGTGACGCCGGTGCCCCATAACGGCTGCCGTCCGCCCAAGCGCCGCCGCGTCTGATTTAGTCCGCTTTAGTCCGCGATCAAATCAAAATCCGCTGGCCGCCTGGCCAAAGTGGCCAAGACAACCTGGAGTGGTTCCTGGGAGAGGTTATGGATAAAAACTGGAAAGACCTGATTAAGCCTAAAAAAGTTGAAGTTGAATCATATGACCGTAACGCCAATTACGGCAAATTTGTCTGCGAGCCTCTGGAGCGCGGCTTTGGCCTGACTTTGGGCAACGCCCTGCGCCGGATACTCCTGTCCTCCCTTCAGGGGGCTTCCATAGTTTCGGTCAAGATTGAAGGCGTCCTCCACGAGTTGACGACCATGCCCGGGGTGCTGGAAGATGTCTCGGATGTCATCTTAAACTTAAAGGAAGTCCGTTTAAAACTGCACTCCGGTCACCCTAAGGTGGTGCGGATTGAGGCGAACGGCCCCCATAAGGTGACGGCCGCTGACATCATCACCGACGGACAGGTCGATGTGTTGAATAAAGACAAGCATATCGCCACTTTGGCCCGGGGCGGCTCCCTGAAGATGGAAATGAGCGTGGCTTTGGGCAAAGGCTATGTGCCAGCCGAAAAAAGCCCCACCGATGAGCAGATCATTGGAGAAATCCCTATTGACGGGCTTTTTTCGCCCATCCGCAAGGTCAATTTTCTGGTGACCAATGCCCGGCTTGGCGACCGGACTGATTATGACAAACTGACTTTGGAAATCTGGACTGACGGCAGTATTACGCCGCAGGATGCGGTGGCCTATTCGGCCAAGATTCTCAAAGACCAGTTAACCATTTTTATTAATTTTGAAGAGGGGGAGGTGTTGCCGGTCTCACCCGACGAGCCGCACCGGGCTACCCCTCTCCCCGACAACCTCAACCGCACCGTTGATGAGTTGGAATTGTCGGTTCGTTCAGCCAACTGTCTGAAAAACGCCAATATCTTTTATATTGGCGAGCTTGTGCAGCGCTCGGAATCGGAAATGTTGCGCACCAAGAATTTTGGGCGTAAATCTCTTAATGAAATCAAGGAAGTGCTCACGGAAATGGGCCTTTCCCTGGGGATGAAAGTCGAGGGTTTTGTGGCCCCGGCGCCTCCAGTCAAGAAGGAATAGGGTTATGAGACACCGCAAATCTAATGTTAAGCTGGGCCGAACCGCCAGTCACCGCAACGCCATGTTGCGCAACATGGTCACCAGCTTGTTTGAATACGGCCGTATCTCCACCACCATCTCCAAAGCCAAGGCTCTCCGACCCCTGGCCGATAAAATGATTGGCCTGGCTAAAAACGGCAAAAGCGATCTGGCCTCTTTCCGCCAGGCGGCTTCGGTCATTACCAAGCGTCAGGTGCTGGATCGGATATTTGAGGAGGCCTGCACCCGTTTCAACGACCGCCCCTGCGGCTACACGGTCATGGTCAAGAATGGTCTTCGAAAAGGCGATGCCGCCACTATGGTCATTCTGGAACTGTCCCGTTCCGGCCAGGACAAGGCCCGCACCGGCGGCGGCGCGGTGGCCAAAAAAATCAGGCCCTCTGCCGGCGACAGGGCCAGGCGCGTGGCTCAGTCCGCTAAAAAAAGTGACGATCCAGCTCCGGCGGAAACGGCTCCGGCGGAAACGCCCCCTGTGGAGCAAAACTGATTGCCTGACCGCGCCCGGCCGAGAGCCGGCCGCTACTGACGCCGCTCGAAAAATTTCTGGCGGCGTTGTTTTTTATAAATCAGGTTGCAAGCTGGCTCCGGTCAGGGTATAGTAATCGTTTAACGGTTGCATTCAACTGATGATGGCCCGCCGGAATGACATAATATGAAACTGACTTCAATATTTAATATTTTTCACCTGTTTTCCAATGACCTGGCCATTGACCTGGGCACGGCCAATACTCTGGTGTATTTAAAAGGCCGGGGGGTGGTGCTGTCTGAGCCCTCAGTGGTGGCGGTGCGCAAAGACGGCAAGTCCAACAAAGTTCTGGCCGTTGGCCATGAGGCCAAGGAAATGTTGGGCAAGACCCCGGGCAATATTCAGGCTATCCGCCCGATGAAGGACGGGGTTATCGCCGATTTTGAAATTACCCAGGCCATGTTGCGCCATTTTATCCGCAAAGCCCAGCGCCGGACTCTTCTCAAACCCCGCATCATCGTGGCTGTGCCCTCCGGCATCACCCAGGTGGAAAAGAAAGCCGTCCGGGAAGCCGCCGAGCAGGCCGGGGCCAGTGAAGTCTATCTGATTGAGGAACCCATGGCCGCAGCCATTGGGGCCGGTCTCCCGGTGACTGAGCCTACGGCCAATATGGTGGTGGATATCGGCGGGGGCACCACGGAAGTGGCTGTTATCTCTCTGGCCGGCATTGTCTATTCCAAAAGCATGAGGGTGGGCGGGGACAAGATGGACGAGGCCATCACCCACTACATCCGCAAGAAATACAATTTGTTGGTCGGCGAAAGGACGGCTGAGCTCATCAAGCAGGAAATAGGCTGCGCCTATCCCTCCGATCATGTGGATACTCTGGAAGTCAAGGGGCGGGACACGGTGACCGGCATCCCCAAAGTGGTGGCCATTGACTCTGAGGAAATCCGCAAGGCCATCATTGAGCAGGTGGACGCCATAGTTGAAACGGTGCGCATCGCCCTGGAGCAGACGCCGCCGGAGCTGGCCGCCGATATAGTTGACCGGGGCATTGTCCTGACCGGGGGCGGGGCCAAGTTGAGCCGGCTGGATGTCCTTTTGCGGGAAGAGACCGGCCTCCCGATTGTCATTGCCGATGATCCGCTCATCACCGTGGCCGTGGGCAGCGGGCGGGCCATTGAAAGCCTGGATGTCCTTCGATTGATCAGTATTCCCTAAACAATCATGTTTGAACGCCTTAAATGGTTATTGCCGGCCCTGACTCTATTTCTGGCCTTGGCTATCCTGTCATCTTCCAGCCGCCAGGCCGGGCGGGCCGGTGCCCCGACTTCCCTGATTCTGGAGGTTGTGGGGCCGGTGGAGCGGCTGTTGATGGGGACCGCCCGGCAGGTGGGCGATTTCTGGAGCGAGTATCTGGCCCTGTTGGGGCTCAGGGAAGAAAATACAGCTCTGCGCCAGATGGTTGACCGGCAACGACAGCAACTGACCTCTCTGGGCGAGTATAAAGCCGCCAGCGAGCGACTGACGGGTCTCCTCGGTTTGCGCGAGGCCTACCCCCATCTGGTGATGAAACCGGCCTATGTTTTGGCCTGGGATCCCGGCCCCTGGTTCCGATCCATCATTATCAGCGTCGGCTCCCGGGACGGAGTGGTGGTTGAGCAGGCCGTGATTCATGATCGGGGCGTGGTCGGCCGGGTGGTGGAGGTTATGCCCAACTACGCCCGGGTGCTCCTGGCCACGGACTATAACAGCTCCATTGACGCCTTTATTCAGCGAACCAGGGCGGTGGGCCTGGTGGCCGGACAGGGGGCCAGACCTATGCGGCTCAATTATATGCGCAAGGACGAGGACGCCCGCCCGGGCGATCTGGTCATCACTTCCGGCCTGGATGGCTTCTTTCCGCGAGGGTTGGCCCTGGGGGTGGTCAGCCGGGTCAATCGCGAGAGCGCCGATATGTTCGCGGTGGTGGAAGTGGCTCCGCAAGTGACTTTCGATCGCCTGGAGGAAGTCATGGTGGTCATCAACCAGGGCCCGCCGGTCGACTGGCTGTCCGGAGGGTCAACGCCCCGGCCGCTCCTGGAGGATGCCGAGGAGGCCCGGCGCCAGGCCGAGGAAAGATCACCGGACTAAATATGGCCACTTTCCCCTCCTATGCGGCCCGGCAATTCGGGTCGGGTGATTTTCTTAAAGTTTTGCTCTGCGGCCTGTTGCTCCTGCCGGTGCAGGGCGCGCTGGCGGCCACCATCGGCCGGCCGGGTTACGGGCCGGAGTGGATGATAGTGCTGACCGTGTATGTGGCCCTGAGAAGCGAATTGTGGGTGACGGTTTTGGCCGCTCTGGCTCTGGGTGCCGGCCGCGACACTCTGAGCGGTTTTATGACCGGCCTGTGGCCGCTGACCTTGATCATGCTGGCCTGGCTGTTTCACCCCTCCCGATCCCGCCTTGATTTCTTTCACCCGCTGGCTTTGATCCCGCTGATTTTTATGCTGACCCTGGGCAGTTATATTTTGATCATGACGCCTGTCATGGCCATTTTAGGCTGGCCGGGCAATCAATACAACCCGGTGCCCTTTTTCCTGATCTCCTCCCTGGCCACGGCCCTGACGGCCCCGCCTGTCTTTGCCTTGCTCAACCTGATGACGGTTGCGAAAGACCCTGGCCGATGATCAGCAGCCAGACGCCTCTGGCCGACCAACACGGCAAATCCGGCCGCCATTACTACCTGATGTTTTGGGGGATGATTTTCTTTTTCATTATTCTGGGCCTCCGGCTGTGGTATCTCCAGATTATCAAGGGCGAGGAACTCCGGCGCCGGAGCGAATCAAACCGCACGGAAATGGTGGAGATGAACTCCGTGCGAGGGCTGGTGCAGGATCGCCACGGGCTGGTGCTCCTGGATAACCGGGCCAGTTTTGACCTCTGCCTCAAAAAATCGGAAGTGAAAGATGTCCCGGCCCTCCTGGCCGAGCTGGCCCACCTGACCGGCCGCTCAGACGCGGAGCTGGCTGCGCGCTATGAGGCCCTGCCCCCCTCCCGCCAGGCTGTCTCGGTTTTGATTCGCGGCTTGACCCGGGAACAACTGGTGGCTGTGGAGAGCCGGCGCTGGCGTCTGCCGGGGGTCAGTATTCAGGTTTCCACCGCCAGGGCGCCCCTGTCTGATGTCCTGGCTTCCCATGTTCTGGGCTACATGGGCCAGATCGGCAAGAGGCAGCTGGAGAGCGAGCGCCAGCGGATTGAGGACACCCTGCGGGATCTCAACCGGGAGGGCGAAAAAATAGACGAGACCGTGATCAAGACCGTGGAAACTGACCTGAAGCCTCACCGGCCCGGCGACTTGGTGGGTCAGAGCGGCGTGGAACAGAGTATGGAGTGGTATCTGCAGGGCCGCCGGGGCACAGCCCGGCGGGAGGTGGATTCCCGGGGGCGGATTTTACGGGAAACGGTGGTGACCCGGCCCGGGCCGGGCTACAATATTCGCCTGACCCTGGACAGCCGCCTTCAGGCTCTGGCCCAGTCTCTGCTGGCCGGGAGGGCCGGGTCGATCGTGATGATGGATCCGCGCAACTTTGAGATTCTGGCTATGGCCTCCAGCCCCACTTTCAGTCTCAATGATTTTGTGGAGGGCATCAGCAGCGAGCGCTGGAAATCGCTCCAGAACGATCCTTTCCTGCCCATGACCAACCGGGCCGTGGCCGGGCAGTATTCACCGGGCTCGACCTTCAAGATGGTCGTGGCCCTGGCCGCCCTGGCCGACGGCCTCATCACCCCGGAGACCATCTTTCACTGCCGGGGCAGCCTGAAACTGGGCGACCGCGTCTTTAACTGCCACAACAAATACGGCCACGGGGCGGTGAACCTGCGGCAATCCCTGAAAGTGTCCTGCGACGTCTATTATTATGAAGTCGGCCGCAAGATCGGGGCTGACCGCCTGGCCCAGTTGGCCCGCGATTTTTTTGGCCTGGGCCGCAAAACAGGGGTTGATCTGCCGGCCGAGCAGACCGGCCTGATGCCCGACAGCGACTGGCTCAAGAGGCGGTATCAGAAGAGATGGTCAACCGGGGATACCCTGCCCATGGCCATTGGCCAGGGCTATCTGACCACCACGCCTCTTCAGGTGGCGCAGTTTACGGCCGTGGTGGCCAATGGCGGCCTCCTCTACCGGCCCCATCTGGTCAAAGAAGTTCTGGATGTGAATGGGGCGGTGGTCAAGAGCTTTGAGCCGGAGCTGGTTTCCAAAATAAAAGTGGCCCCGGCCTATCTGGAAGTGGTCAAGCAGGGGTTGGCGGCGGTGGTGGGCGAGGCCGGCGGATCAGGCTGGCGGGCGGCCCTGCCGGGCGTCAAGGTTTCCGGGAAAACCGGAACGACCCAGGTGGTCAGCCTGAAGAGATTTCAGAGTTACGCCAAGGGGAAAGTCCCCTATAAAGATCGCGACCACGCCTGGTTTACCGGCTACGCCCCCTCGGATCGGCCTGAGGTGGCGGTGACCGTGCTTCTGGAAAACACCGGCGGCGGCGGCACTTTTTCCGCGCCCCTGGCCCGTCAGATGATGGCCGCCTATTTTGACCCCGCCATTGTGGCCGAAACGCTGCCCCCGCCGCAGGAACAGCCTGATGAGGCTGAAGAGCCTCCTTTACTTCCCTAACTTGCCGCCAGAAGGTCGGCGGCGGCCAGAGCCGGATCCTCGGCCTGGGTCAGAGCCGAGATGACGGCCAGGCCGGTGAATCCCAGGGCCCAGACTTCGGGCGCCCGGGCTGCGGTCAGCCCGCCGATGGCCACAGTGGGGGCGCCCAGGGCCAGGATGGCCAGGATGTCCTCCGGGTTGATGACCACAGCGTCGTCTTTACTGCCGGTGGGAAACATGGACCCCACCCCTAAATAGTCGGCGCCGGCGGCCAGGGCGGCCCGGGCCTGGGCCGCATTGCCCACGGAAACGCCCAGAATTTTATTGCGGGGCAACAGCCCGGCGGCGGCCGCCGCCGGGAGGTCGTTCCGGCCCAGGTGCAGGCCGTCGGCCTCGGCGGCCAGGGCGATGTCGAGGCGGTCATTAATAATCAGGAGCCGGCCCCGGGCCCGGCACAGGTCGCGCATCGCCAGAGCTTCTTCATAGTACTCCCGGTCGGTAATATTTTTCTCCCGCAACTGCAGGGCTGTGGCCCCGCCCTCACCTGATTTATCGGCCAATTCGGCCAGGCTCCGGGGGGCGGCCTCCCGGCGGCCGGTAACCAGCGTCAGTCTGAGGAGGCGAGCCAGGATCTGGTTCATATCTTTTAACTTTCCAGATGATAATAGGGGTGGAAGTGATTCAGGGGGCCGGGGCCGCGGCCCAGACGCAGACTCTGGCGCAGACCCTGGGTAACATAAGATTTGGCCTGGCCGATGGCCTGGGGCAGCTCCAGCCCCAGGGCCAGGTTGGCGCAGATGGCCGCCGACAGGGTGCAGCCGGTGCCGTGGGTGTTGAGCGTCTCCACCCGGGGGCCCTTAAACCAGGTTTCCCCCTCCGGGCCCAGCAGATAATCATCAGCCTCCGGCCCCTGGCCGTGGCCGCCCTTGATCAGCACCCGCCGCGCCCCGGCCTCCCGGAGGCGCTCGGCCGCCGCCCGCCGGTCTTCCGGCCGGCGGATAGCCAGGCCGGACAGGGCCTCGGCCTCCGGCAGGTTGGGAGTGATGACCGTGGCCAGGGGCATTATTTCCTTCAGGGCCGAGATGGCTGCCGGAGCCAGGAAGGTGTGGCCGCTGGTGGAGACCATGACCGGGTCAAGCACCAGGGGCGTGGCCGGGCAGATATCCGCCAGAAAAGAGGCCACCCGCCCGGTGTTGGCCGCATCCCCCAGGAGCCCGATTTTGATGGCCGCGATTTTCATGTCTTCAAAAACAGCCTGGAGCTGGGCCGTGACCAGATCCGGCGGCAGACAGGCCGAGGCGGTCACGGCCAGGGTGTTTTGAGCGGTCACCCCGCTGAGGACGCTGAGGCCATAGACCTGGAGGGCGGCGAAAGTTTTCAGATCGGCCTGCACTCCGGCTCCGGCCCCGGAATCAGAGGTGGCGATGGTCAGGGTGCAGACGAGGGGTCTGGACTGGGGCGGGGTTGGCAGGGGCAAATCCGGCACTGGCAGTAATCTCCTCAAATTTGTATTCTCTAATCTTAGGCCATCATCTTTGGCTCTGTCAAGGATGTTTTCGGATTTCTGCATCTCCTGAAAATGAGCTAAATCAGGCCAGATATTGGGTTTAGGGCCTTGGATTAACCAAGATGATGTATAACTTAATAAAATTATATATAATTAGCATAAAATGCTTGACAATATCACTTCAAAGTGGTGAAATGGTTTCAGTCTGACGGGAAGTTAAGCGACTTTCCGGCGGCCATCTCGGAAATTTCAGCCTTGACGATCCCCTGGTCAAGGTGAGCCTTTCCGTCTCAACCTGAATGGGTGGGCGGCTCTAGGCTCTCAGGACGCGTAAGCAGGTTAGTATTTTCCCGCTCTAGGCACACGGGATCACAACCAGGGCGCCTGGGTTTGGTGTCAGCCCGGCCTGACTGGGCATCACCGAGGGCCGTTTCAAGGCAAACGGCAACCGGAAGGCCGGAGTGTAGCCGACAGGAGCCTTGTTAAACAACGAGGTAATGAAATTGGCAATTAATTCTCTGAGAGTGATCAGGGAGCAGCTTTTGATGAGCAAGGCCGAGCTGGCCCGCAAAGCGGGCGTCTCTCCCCTGACGATTGACCGGATTGAAAACGGCAAGGAATGCCGCATGGAAACCAAGCGCAAGATTATCCTGGCTCTCGGCTACAGCCTGGAGGACAAGGATAAAATTTTCGCTGACTTATGAGCTGAAACATTCAACCTCCGCCGGTCTCCGGCGGATTGGCGGCTAAAGCAGCCTCCAGCCCTTAATGTGGGCGGCGCTGGAATTGGAAGGCGAGGGTTCCCTACATGGCAATTAGTGTTTTGGGCATTGACATCGGCTCTTATGCGACCAAAGTGGTGGCTTTGGGCAACATCAAGGCGGATCGGGCCAACCTTTTGGGCCTGGGTATGGCCCAGGTGCCGACCGCTCTGGTTCTCAACTGGGAGGACGAGCCGGCCCCGGCCAAGACCGCCATCAGCCAGGCCATGAAAAATCTGGTGGCCAATTTGAAATTGACCGGCAAGTATGTCTCGACCTCGGTCAGCGGCGACTCCATCGTGGTGAAAAAGATCACCCTGCCCAACATGAGTCCGGCGGAGCTTAAGACGGCCATAGTCGGCGAGGCTGAGCAATACATCCCCTTTTCCATCAACGAGGTCAACATCTCCTATCATGTTCTGGACACCTCGGCCACCGACAACCAGATGACGGTGCTGCTGGTGGCGGCCAAAAAAACAGTGGTTCAGAACTACATGGAGGCCATGGCCCTGGCCAAACTCAAGCCGGCGGTCATTGATGTCGACGGCCTGGCCCTTTGCAATGCCTATGGCTTTGTGTATCCGGGCAACACCGATGACGCGGTTTTGGTGGATATCGGGGCCAATATGCTGAATATCATCGTGCTCAGCCGCGGCATCCCCGTGGTCTTTCAGGATGAGCCCGGCGGCGGCCAGTATTTGACTGACGAGCTGGGCCGCCTCTTTGATCTGGGCCAGGACGAGGCCGAGGCCGTTAAATTTGGCTCGGAGCCGGCGGCCGACCCCGGTGAAGCGGCCAAGGCGGTGGACAAAGTGGTGGTGAACTGGATAAACGCGGTGGAGAAGGTGATGGACAAGGCCAAGGCGGAAAACCACGCCTACCGGCCCAGCAAAATCATGCTGTCGGGCGGCTCCAGTCTCATCCCCGGTCTGCTGGAAGAGTTCAGCCGGTATTTCAACATCAGCACCGAGATTTTCAACCCTCTGCTCAATACCGTCTATAACAAGAAATATGACCCGGAATATATAAAATACATTGGGCCTCAGATGGCGGTCAGTTTCGGTCTGGCCCTGAGAAAGGTGGAAGTCCAGTGATTACCATAAATCTTCTGCCCATTGGCGCGTTTAAGGAAACCTACCGGGGCAAGCTTTTTCTGACCGCCTACGGCATCTTTGTGGCCATTTTGGTGGCGGCGCTGTTTTTGGTGGACAGCAATGTTTTTGGGCCCAATATTGAAAGCCTGAAAGACCAGCAGACCCAGCAGGAGGCCAAAAAAAACCAGGTCAAAAACCAGGTCGCGGCAGCCAGCGAGAAAACCACTCAGACCTATCGCCAGTGGAAACAGCTGTCGGCCATTATGGAGCTGGAGGAGCGGCGGCGCGACCAGACCCGTTTTCTGGTGGAAATTGACGGCCTGCTGCCCAAGAGCAACGCCTGGCTACTGTCCCTGGCTCACAACAAGGGCAAGGTAACCCTGGAGGGGCTGGCCACCGACAAGGAAACAGTCAGCCAGTTTCTGACCAGGCTGGAAGGGGCCAGATACATTGAAAAAAATACGGTCATTTTGCTGGAAATCACGCAGAATATGGTTATCAACGGCATTAAGCTGACCAAATTCAAAGTTACGGCCAACACCGCCTTTCCTTCGCCGACCATCATGGCCGAGGGGCTGCCGGATTTGGGCCTGCCCGGTCAAGACGCCTTTTTAAAGCTGGTGGAGGCCGCCGCGCCGGATCTGGTCAAAGCGGCCACGTCGGCCAAAGGCAAGGGCAAAAAGGGACTTTAAGTCACAAGGAGACAGGCAATGGCCAAAGCAGCGGGCAAAAATAAACCAGCCAAAATAAATCTGGCCGACAAGGCCGCCAAACTATCTGCGGCGGCCAAGGCGGCGGTCTTTATCGTCACCGGGCTGGCCCTCGGGGGAGCCTTTTACGGCCTGGTTTTCACCCCCTACAGCGAAGAGGCGGCTGGGTTGGAGGCCACTATAGAGGCGGCAAAACAGGAGATAACCACTAATGAGACGGCTCTGAAAAAACATCAGGCCGTGGGCAAGCTCAGTGAAACCGTCCATGCGGCCTATCTGTATATCAAGACCTATCTGCCCGGGGAGAATGAAATGCCCAAACTGGTGCAGATGGTTTCCGATATCGCCTCCAAGGCCGGCATGACCGATGGGGTGACCCTGTTCGCCCCCAAACTGCCGGCCCAGGTCAAGGAAGACTACGCGGAAATACCGTTTACTCTGAACCTGGAGGGCGAGTTTTTGACTGTGCTGAGTTTTTTATATGATTTCAGCCGTTTAAACCGCATTATCAATGTGACGGAAGTGAGCATCGGCTCCCCCAAAGTGATAGACGCTCATCAGGAGATTTTTTTCGTGCCGGTCAAATGCACTGGCAGCACCTATCGCAGCCTGACCGAGGCCGAGATGGCGGCTCCGGCGGCTACTAAGGGCAAAGGCAAAAAATAGTCTTCCAACCTCGGTAATAATCAAGATGGAGCCTTTAATATGATGACCAGGCCAAGCCTTTATCTCCAACGAGCGACTTTGCGGCTGATTTTAGCCCCGCTGACTTTCATCTTTATCCTGGCTGCGCCTCTGTGGGGCCAGGCCAATACCGCCGGCGGGGCCGGGGCCGGGGACGTCAAAATTGAAGTCCTGGATGTGGCCACCGGCACCGGCTCCCGGACGGCCGGCTCCGGCGGCGCCGAGCTGAAAATAGAAGCCGTGCCGGTCAACCCGGCCGCTCTGGAGGGGCCCATGTTTGACCGTATGTCCGGCACCGGCGCCCTGACGCCCGAGGAGCAGAAAATCGCGGATCAGCACAAGGATCTTTTCGCGGCCCTGACCCAAAAGCGGACTCAGACCATGGCCACCTATAACTTTAACATCAGGACTATGGACGATCCCTTCCTGCCCATCAAGGAAGTGCGGGGCACGGTGGAGGAAAAACTGGCCAATGACCGGGCCTCGGAGGCCAATCTGCCGCCCATTTTGCGCCTGGAGCTGACCCAGTTAAAGCTGGTGGCCATCACCATTCTCTCCAGCAACCCCAACAATTCCTGGGCCTCTTTTGAAGACGGCACCGGAGCCAGTTATATCCTCAAGGTGGGCCAGAACATTGGGCGAAATCATGGCCGGATCACCAAAATTATGCCCAACGAGGTGGTGGTGGAGGAAACCGGCCGCACCGGCAATGATCGGCCCAAGATTACCACCATCAAGTTGGATGTTACCAAAACTGATGGCCTGACCTTAACAAACCAGAGCGAAGCGGCCCAGGGCCAGTAGTTTTCAGGTTTGGTGATTTATCAATAAAGGAGATGAATTATGACAAGGGCTTACAAACAGATTTTTATGCTGGCTCTGGCCTGTTGGGCGGCCGGCCTTTGGATTAGCCCCCAGGCGGCCCGGGCGGGCGCCGCCTTGAGCGCGAGTCAGGGCAGTTTTGCCCCGGTGGCCGAGGCCGCCGCGCCGGCCGCGCCGGCCGCCCCTCCTCCGGTCTCACCGGCCGTCGCTCCTCCTGACCCGAATGCGACGCCCCAGGCCGCGCATTACGAGTCAACTAAAATTTATACTGGCGAGCGGATCTCCCTGGATTTCCAGAATGCCGATCTGCACAACATCATCAGGATTATCGGTGAGGTTTCCGGGAAAAACATCGTGGTCTCGGACGCGGTGAACGGCAAGGTCACTCTGAAGCTAAAAGATGTGCCCTGGGATCAGGCCCTTGATATTGTGCTGTCTTCCCGCAATCTGGGCGTGGAGGAGTCGGGCAATGTCCTGACCATCTATGATCTGCCGACTCTAAGCTCCATCCAGGCCGGGCGCGAGCGGGTGGCGGCGGAAAGAGCGGCGGCCCAGGCTCAAATGCCCCTGGCCAAAAAAGTCTTTACCCCCAAATACGCGCCCATCAGCACGGTGGCCAGCGAGTTGACTAAGATTAAAACCGCCCGGGGCAAGATAGTGGCCATTGGCAATGATATTTATGTGGAAGACGAGCCCGGCAGCATCGCCTCCATGAGCCAGATATTTTTGCGGATAGACCGGGTGGCCCGCCAGATCCTCATTGAGGCTCGAATTATTGACGCCACGGCGACTTTTACCAACAGGCTGGGGGTTGACTGGCATGTTAATTATGATAAAGCCCGGACAGGTTCTGGGGTAACACCCGGGGATGGGGTGGGCAGTATTGACATGACCCACGGGGCGGCGGCTCTGGGCTTTGGTTTCCTCAACAAAGCCGGCAGCCTATATCTGAACGCCGCCATCACGGCCAGTGAAACATCCAATGACGCCCGCACTGTTTCAGCCCCGCGCATCATGGCCGCCAATGACCAGAAAGTCTCTATTAAACAGGGAACTCAGATTCCCTACAGCACCAGCTCGGCCAATAACGGAACCAATGTCCAGTTCAAGGAAGCGGAGATGGAGCTGGAAGTGACGCCGCATATTGAGGAAAATGGCCAGATAGTCACCCTTGACATCAAGCTGACCAATGACTCTCAGGGCGAGCTAAGCGAATCCGGGCCAGCCATCAATACCAATGAGGCGGAGACCAAGTTGATGGTCAAAGATGGCGAAACAGTGGTTATCGGCGGCATCATTAAAGATCAGCAGATCACCGGCACCAGCCGGGTGCCCGGCCTGCACCGCATCCCCATTCTGGGCTGGCTCTTTCAGGAGCGGAATATAGACAGCAACAAGAGGGAAATACTCATCTTCATCACCGCCAACATTATACCCATCAACATTTGAGACCCTAGCGGTCAAAGCAAAGCGGCCGGGGGAGGCATCCACCCCGGCCGCTTTATGCTTTATTGATGGTCTCGCAAAAAGTCAATTTGCCTAATTTATATGATAATATAGGGCGGCCGACCAAAGACTTGTATTCTCTCTTGCAGCTTGATCGCCTGACCGGGCTGAAGCATTTGCGAGTGCGAGGACTGGCGGCGGTGAGTTATCGGGTGGTTCTACGCGCTCTCGGCGTCAATATATTGCGGGCCGCAGCCGTAATGGTCGCCAGATTGGCCTAAAGAGGGCCTTCCGGTGGCCATAGAGGCCTTGACACAACCTTTTTGAAGATTTTTTGTGGAATTATTGGAGCTGGCGATGGGAATCGAACCCGCAACATCCTGATTACAAATCAGGTGCTCTACCATTGAGCTACGCCAGCTTTAAGCCATCCCAAACTTGTCTATTATGCCATATCTCCCCGGAGGTTTCAAGAACAGCCCGGCCGCAATTCCATCTTGCCCTTTGGCCCCCAGTATGATAAAAATAAAGGCAAAAATTATTATCACTATCTGGTAGGTGGCACCAATGAAAAAATATATCCCGCTTTTACTGGCAGTTATGGTTTGCTCGGCTTGCGCGATGGGTGAATGGCTCAGTCTGGGCCCGGTGGCCGCCACGCCTAGGCCCTCCGCTTCCCCGGCCCAGCAGCTCAGCGATGGCCGGGCCGCTTTTAAACAAAAACTGGGCGAGGCTCCAGGCAAAACCCTGGCCCGAATCAAAAAAGAGTGGGGCGCATTGGAAAAAGGCCCGAGCCACGGCGACATGACCGGCTACACCTGGCGCCAGACGGCCCGCCTCACCGTGCCGGCCGGCGAGGCCAACCCGGCCAATCCCAGCCAGCCCAAGACCGCCGCCCGGCCGCAGACCGCCTCCTGCATGGCCATGTTTATTGTCAACAACGACGAAAAAGTGCTGGACGCCACTTCCGAGGGCCAGTGTTTTGACTACCGGCTGATGCCCGCCTGGCAACCCTCCATCCTCGGCGGGCCGGCCAACCCCTGAGATTACCGCTTATATTTTAGCCTCCTCAACAATACCTTGACCTCAAGGCCAAAGTATGGCACAACATATATGGTCATACCGGCAATAACTGTCTTCAGGGTAGCTATGCGTAAACATCTCAAACTGATAATGGCGGCTCTGGCCGCGCTTATCCTGGTCATCATCGTGGCCCGCTCCTTTTCCCGGGGCGAGGAAAAAGTCAGCCACCTGACCGAGACAGTCCGGCGGGGCGATATTGTCAAGACGGTCAACGCCACCGGCGAGGTGGCCGCCGGGCAGATGGTCAGCGTCGGCGCCCAGGTCTCCGGCCAGATTCAGACTCTGGCCGTGCAGTTGGGCCAGATGGTCAAAAAGGGCGACCTCATCGCCGAGATTGATTCCACCACCCAGCGCAACGATCTGGCCATCAACCAGGCCAAGCTCAATACTTACGAGGCCCAGTTGACCGCCCGGGAGGTGGCCCACAAGGTGGCCGAGACCCAGTATGAGCGGGAAAAAAAGCTCAAGACCCGCGACGCCGCCTCGGATGAAAGCCTGGAAAACGCTGAAAACACCCTGGCCGCCGCCCGGGCCGGCGTTGACGAAATCAGATCCCTTCTCACCCAGACCCGCATTTCCGTCAACACCGCCGAGACCAACCTGGGCTACACCCGGATTTCCGCCCCCATGGACGGCACCGTGGTCTCCATCCCGGTGGAAGAGGGCCAGACCGTCAACGCCAACCAGACCACCCCCACCATCATTCAACTGGCCGACCTCAGCCAAATGGAAATCAGAATGCAGATTTCCGAGGGCGACGTGACCAAGGTCAAGCCGGGCCTGGCCGTCAGCTACACCATCCTCTCCGAGCCCGATCGGGTCTTCCACGGCACCCTGAACTCCGTTGACCCCGGCCTGACCACCCTGTCCGACGGCCGGGACACCAGCGCCTCTGATTCCGTCACAGCCATCTACTACTATGGCAAGCTGGTCGCCCCCAACCCCACTGGGACGCTGCGGATCGGCATGACCACCCAGAACGTCATCACCATTGGCGAGGCCAAAAACGCGCTGATGGTGCCCTCCATCGCCGTCAACGGCCACGGCGGCCAGTATTTTGTCCAGGTGCTGGAAAACGGCCGGGCCGAGGAGCGGGCCATCAAAGTCGGGCTGACCGACAACCTCAATACCCAGGTGCTGGAGGGTCTGGCCGAGGGCGAACTGGTGGTGGCCGCCCAGATGACCTCCTCGGAGCAGGCCGCGGCCGACGCCAAAATACGGGCCCGGGGCGGGCCGCCCCGGCTCTAAATCATGAATATCATCGAGATCAGCCGGGTCAACAAGTTTTACGGCCAGGGCGAAAACCGGGTGCAGGTGCTGAAGGATATTGACCTGTCCGTCAGCCGGGGCGATTTCGTGGCCATCATCGGCCAGTCCGGCTCGGGCAAAACCACCCTGATGAACACCATGGGCTGCCTGGATGTGCCCACCTCCGGCACTTACCGGATTGACGGCATTGAGACCAGCGGGCTGTCGGCCAACGCCCTGGCCTGGGTGCGCGGCCACAAGATCGGCTTCATCTTTCAGCGCTACAATCTTCTGGCCAGCCTGAGCGCCCTCGATAATGTGGCCCTGCCGGCCGTCTATACCGGCCTGAGTTATAACGACCGCACCGACAGGGCCCGGGAACTGCTGATCCGCCTGGGGCTGGCCGACCGGCTCCAAAACCGGCCCAACCAGCTCTCCGGCGGCCAGCAACAGCGGGTCAGCATTGCCCGGGCCCTGATGAACGGCGGTGAAGTCATCCTGGCCGACGAGCCCACCGGCGCTCTGGACTCCAAAAGCGGGGAGACCCTCATGGGCCTCCTCCAGCAGTTGCACCAGGGTGGCCACACCATTATCCTGGTCACCCACGACCCGACCATCGCCTCCTACGCCCACCGGGTCATTGAAATCAAGGACGGCCTGATTATCGCCGACACCCGCCGGGTGGCCGAGGCCGGGGCCGGCTACCAAAACCCGGTGGACAAAAAGGTCAACCCCCTGGCCTTTTACCGCGACCAGTTTATTGAGGCCTTCAAGATGTCCCTCCAGGCCATCCAGGCCCACAAGCTCCGCTCCCTTTTGACCATGCTGGGCATTATCATCGGCATCGCTTCAGTGGTCTCGGTCATCGCTCTGGGCCGGGGTTCCCAGGAGCGCATCATGGCCAACATCAGCTCCATGGGCACCAACACCATCAATATCTACCCCGGCACCGGCTTTGGCGACCGCCACAATAGCCGGATCCGCACCCTGACCGTGTCTGACTCCGACCTCCTGAGCCAGCAGAGTTATATTGACAGCTCCACCCCCAGCACCTCGGCCTCCGGCAATCTGGCCTACGGCAACCAGACCCTGACCGCCAGCCTCAATGGCGTAGGCGACCAGTATTTCGAAGTCAAGGGGCTGAAAATCGACCGGGGCCGCCTGCTGACCCCGGCCGATATCAAAGAGGTGGCCTCGGTGGTGGTCATTGACCCCAACACCCGGGACAAACTCTTCCCCAATGGGGAAAACCCTCTGGGCCAGGTGCTCATTTTCCGCCGCCAGCCCCTGATCGTCATCGGGGTCACCCAGCCCCAGGAGGCCATGTTCGGCCCCTCTGACCAGTTGACCCTCTGGTCGCCCTACACCACCGTCCTGAGCAAGATCACCGGGGATCACCACATCAGCTCCATCATCGTCAAAATCAGCGACACGGTCGGCTCTCAGGTGGCCGAAAAAAATCTGACCGCCCTCCTGACCGTCAAACACGGCGGCCGCAAGGATTTTTTCACCCAGAATATCGACAGCATCAAGCGCACCATCGAGAGCACCTCTCAGACCATGACCATCCTCATCTCCTCCATTGCCTTCATCTCCCTGGTGGTGGGGGGCATCGGGGTGATGAACATCATGCTGGTCTCGGTGACCGAGCGGACCAGGGAAATCGGGGTGCGCATGGCCATTGGGGCCAAGCGTTTCAATATTTTAGAGCAGTTTCTGATTGAGGCGGTGCTGTTGTGCCTCATTGGCGGGCTGGCCGGCATCGCCCTGGCCGGGCTCATCGGCCTGGGCTTTAACGAGCTGTCCAGTGATTTTAAGATGTCTTTTTCCACGCCCTCCATCTTCCTGGCCCTGGGCTGCTCCAGCTTTATCGGCGTCCTCTTCGGCTTTATGCCGGCCCGGAACGCCTCCCGGCTCAACCCTATTGACGCCCTGTCCTATGATTGAGGCCTGAATGTGAAAACCAGCCGCCGATTTCTCGTCCTCATCGCTCTCCTGGCTCTCCTGGCCCTGACCGGCTGCGCCCGGGTCAGCCGGCCGGAGCAAAATCTGGCCGAACGGCTGGCCTTTGACGAGGCGGCCCGGGCCCGCTATAAGCTGGACGCGGACTGGTGGAAAGTCTATCAGGATGACCGGCTCAACCAGCTGGTCAGTCAGGCCCTGGAGCGCAACCTGGATCTGGCCAAAGCCGCCCTCAGCGTCAACCGGGCCCTGTATGAAGCCAAACTGATCGCCGCTGACCTGACCCCCTCTTTCTCCGGGGGCCTGGAGGGCTCGGCCCGCCGAAACATCAAAGAGAGCGGGCCCTCGGCCCGCTCGGTCAGCGGCCAGGTGGGCCTCAGCTATGAGCTGGATCTGTGGCGGAAAGTGGCCGACGCGGCCAGCGCCGCCCAGTGGGAATACCGGGCCACGGTCGAAGACCTGGCCGCCGCCCGCCTGGCCCTGGTGGGCAGCGTGGTGGACGCTTATTTCCAGATGGCTTACCTCAATGACGCCCTGGCCGCCACTGAGCAGAATCTGAAAAATTATAAGGCCATTGAAGCCACGGTCGCGGCCAAACACCAGGCCGGCAAAGTGGCCGCAGTGGAGCCGGCCCAGGCCCGCCAGGCCGTCTTGAGCGCGGAAAACACTCTTCTGGATTTGCGGAATCAGCACCAGACCACCGAAGAGACGCTGCGCAATTTACTGAACTTCCAGCCGGCCCAGCCCCTGGCCCTGGAGGGCCTGACCCTGGCCGGGCTGAGGCTGCCGGAGCTGAACCTCAATATCCCCCTGTCCGTCCTGGCCAATAGGCCCGACCTCCGGGCGGCTGAATTTAGGGTGGAAAAGGCCTATAAAAATGTTCAGGAGGCGGAAAAGGGCTGGCTGCCCTCCATCAGCCTCAGCTCGATCCTGAGCTCGTCCGGCGATAAAGTGACCAACGCCTTCAACACGCCCATGGCCAGCGGGGCCCTGTCGGTCAGCCTGCCTTTTCTGGACTGGTCCCGGGTGTTATACAGCCTGCGCATTTCCGAAACCGATTTTGAGCGGATCCGCCTTGATTTTGAAGAGGCTCTGACCACGGCCTTAAACGAGGTGGACACCTGCTATCAGACCTACCGCCGCAACCGTCAGGATTTGACCAACACCCGCCGGAAATACGCCAATGATCAGCGCATCAGCGCCTATTATCAGGATCGCTATCAGGCCGGGGCGGCCCAGCTATCCGACTGGCTCTCAGCGCTCAACACCACCAATTCCGCCCGTCTCGAGGCTTTAAATTCCCTAAACCGGGCCATCCAGTCGGTCAGTCTGACCTATCGGGCGCTGGCCGGGCGCTATGAGTCGGCCGGGGCGCTCTAGCCCAGGCGGAAATCTCCTCCGGCCCGGCCGTGGCCGTGCCGACTTTCCCCACCACCACCCCGGCGGCCAGATTGGCCAGGCGGGCGCCCACCGCCAGGGGCGCACCCAGGGCCAGGGCGGCGGCCATGACCGCCACCACCGTATCCCCGGCCCCGCTGACATCAAAGACCGCCCGGGCCTGGGAGGGCAGCAGCACCGGCCGGCCCCCGGGCTCAGCCCCGGTCAGCAGCATCATGCCGTCTTCACTGCGGGTGATCAGCAGGTTAGCCAGCCCGCTCTCAACCATGACCCGGCGGCCGGCCGCCTCCAGCTCAGCTTCAGTCACGGCCTGGCCGCCGGCGGCCTCCGACAGCTCGGCCCGGTTGGGGGTGACCAGGGTGGCCCCCCGGTAGCGGCCATAGTCGGCCCCCTTGGGATCCACCACCACCGGCTTCCCGGCCTGACGGGCCAGAGAGATGATTTCCGGCAAAATATCGCCGGAGAGAGCGCCTTTGCCGTAATCAGACAGGGCCAGGGCCCCGGCCCGGGGCAGCTCATCCCGCAGGGCGGCCAGAAATTCCTCGGCCGCCGGGCCGGCCAGCGGGCGCTCATCCTCTTCGTCATAGCGCACCACCTGCTGAATGCCGGCGATAATGCGGGTCTTGACGCTGGTGGGCCGGCCCTCGTCAGCGACCAGGCGGGGCCGGGGCAGCCCGGCCTCGCTAAAAAGATCGGCCAGGAGCGCGGCGTTCCGGTCGCGGCCGGTGACGCTGACGGTCAGGGGCCGGCAGGTCAGGGCCCCCAGATTTTTGACCACATTGCCCACGCCCCCGGGCATTAGGAGGCGCTTTTTAACTTTGACCACCGGCACCGGGGCCTCCGGGGAGATGCGGGTGGCCTGGCCGTAGATATAACGATCAACCATAATATCGCCGGCGCAGAGGACGGTGACCCCCCGGAGGCGGGGTAAGAGGGCCAGGGCTGCTTCCATTTTAGCCTTTAGTCCGGAGATTTCATTTTGACAGGCCCACCAGGGCGGCGAAACCCGGTTGAGCGTCCTGTCTGGCCATGGCCGCCAGAGCCGCTGGCGTGTCTTCGGCCGATTTCCAGCTGCGCAGGGCCACCGGGGCCCGGCGGGTGAGGAAGGCTGTTTTAACCAGAAAATTCAAGTCCCCCTGCACCGGCTGGAAATACAGGCCGCCGTCCTTGACCGCCACCGGCATGAACAGGCCCTCCTGGTGGAGCTTCTGAAAAACCTGGGCCGGGTTGGGGTAGTGGTTGAAATTTTTGTTGAGGTGGCTGATTTGGGCCGGGGCCAGGTCGCGCAGACGGAAACTCTCGATGACCACCTCCCGGTTCAGAGCCGGGTCAAAGGCGCAGAGACCGCCCTTGACCGGGTGGTCAGGGTTCTGGGCCACAATTTCCATGGTCATGCCAAAGCCCTGGTCAGCCAGGCCCAGGGCCAGGCCAATGGTTTCAAAATCAAGGGCCCGGGTCAGATAGTCCAGGTCTTCAATATTATAGGAAACCAGGTCGGCGGTGTCGGCCAGCCGGCCAAAAAAATCAGCCCGGCTCAGGCGATGAATCTGCCCGGCCCGATCCAGGCGGAAAATCTGGCCGTCCATGGTTTTCTGCATGGCCATCTGGCCGTGGTTGTGCAGGCGCCGGGGCGTGGCCGGGTCAAAATTCCAGCCGTCCGGCCCCCGGGTCAGGCCGTAAAAGGCCGGCTGGGTCAGCAGGAGGAAATTTTCCGGGTTTAACCCCAGAAAGTCGGCGGCCAGAATGCGCCGGGTGATGGTCTCCCGGGCCCCTTCATTGACCACCAGGAGGAGCTGCTGGCGGGCCAGCACCCGGGCCGGATCCAGCCCGGCCTCCCGGGCCAGGCCGGTCATTTCCAGCACCCACTGCCAGAGGTGGCGGGCCCCGAGGGGCAGGGGCAGGAGAGGGGGCGAACCGTTGGGGGCCACCTGGCCGGGCTCGATGAGATACTTGGGCCCCAGCTTCAGGCGGGTGGCCTCTCCGGCGGCGGCATGCTCCCAGAAAATCAAGCCCTCAAGGACAGCCCGGCGGGCCCGGTCGCGCAGATCGTCATCCAGATAATCATCCAGGGTAATCAGGCTGCGCGGCGGGGTCAGGCCGGCCAGGCCCGGGTAGGCGTTATAATCATCGCTGGCCGCCTGGGCCTCGGCCAGGCTGAGGCCGGCGAAATCGCGGTTGGCGATCCGCCGGCAGGATTCGGCGTAGGAGGCCGGCGAGGTCAGATCCAGGTCGCTCATGGCCTCAGCCGAGGGTCTTTTTGAAAATGGCCTGGGCCGCGGCCACGGCCGGGCTGGCCCCCGGCTGGAGCAGAGAGCTGGGCTGGGCCTTTTGGTCAGCCTCATAGATGGTCAGGTCATCGGGCACGACCCCGGCCAGATTCATCTTTTCCTTGGCGATGATGTCCAGCACTTCCGGGGAGACCTCCCCGCGCACCCGGTTGAGGATGAGATATTTGTTGGGCACGGTGATTTTCAGCTCGTCCACCAGTTGCCAGATGCGGGTGGCCGCAGTCAGCCCCCGGCGGGAGGCGTCGGTGACCACGTAAAAGACATCCATATAGCGGGCCGTCAGGCGGGAGATATGCTCCATGCCGGCCTCATTGTCAATGACCTGATAGGGGTAGTTTTGCAGGGCCTTTTCCAGCACGGCGGCCAGAACGGAGTTGGCCGCGCAGTAACAGCCGGCACCCTCGGGCTTGCCCATGACCACCAGGTCAATCTGGTCGCCCTCGACAATGGCCTCCTGGGTGCGCATTTCAATGAGCACATCCTTGGTGATGGAGACATCGCCCACCGATGACTTCATCTCTTCCCGGGCTTCCGAGAGGGTGTGTTCCCAGGCCAGACCCAGGACATCGCCCAGATTGGCGTTGGAGTCGGCGTCCACGGCCAGCACCGGAGTGCGCCCGGTCTGCACCAGATATTTAATGGCCAGCCCGGCCATGGTGGTTTTGCCTGTGCCGCCCTTGCCGGCCATGCCTATGATCAAGCTCATTAGAGTCGCTCCTTTTTAAAATTCCAGGTTATTGGGGGTGCGGGGGAAGGGAATCACATCCCGGATATTGTTCACCCCGGTCAGCATCATCAGCAGCCGCTCAAACCCGAGGCCAAAGCCGGCGTGAGGTGCCCCGCCGTAGCGGCGGCTGTCCAGATACCACCAGTAGTTGGCCAGGTTCAGGTGGAGGGATTCCATGCGCCGGGTCAAGACCTCCAGCCGCTCTTCGCGCTGGCTGCCCCCCACCAGCTCGCCCACCCTGGGCGCCAGGAGATCCATGGCCGCCACTGTCCGCTCATCATCGCTCAGGCGCATATAAAAAGGCTTGATGGCGGCCGGGTAGTCGTAAACAATGACCGGCTTTTTAAAGTGCGCCTCGCAGAGGTAGCGCTCGTGCTCGGTCTGGAGGTCACCGCCCCATTCCGGCCGGAACTCAAATTTAGCCCCGGAACTTTTCAGTATATCAATAGCCTCATCATAGGGCAAGCGCTGGTAGGGCTCGGCCACCAGATTGGCCAGGCGGTCAAAGAGGCCGGGCTCGACGAAGCGGTCAAAGAGAGCCAGGTCGTCCCGGGCCTCCTTTAAAGCGAATTCGGTCAGATGCTTGACCAGAGATTCGGCCAGATCCATGTTATCCTGGAGGTCGGCAAAGGCCGCCTCCGGCTCAATCATCCAGAATTCGGCGGCGTGGCGGGGGGTGTTGGAGTTTTCGGCCCGGAAAGCGGGGCCGAAAGTATAGACCCGGCCCAGAGCCAGGGCCAGCATTTCGGCCGGGAGCTGGCCGGAGACCGTCAGGGAGGCCTCCCGGCCGAAGAAATCGTCAGCCGGCTGGCCCCCCGGGGGCAGGGTGGTCACCCGGAACATTTCCCCGGCCCCCTCGCAGTCGCTGCCGGTGATGATGGGGGTGTGGATGTAAAAGAAGCCCCGCTGGCGGAAAAAATCGTGGATGGCCAGGGAGAGGCGGCTGCGGAGGCGGAAGATGGCCCCGAATTTGTTGGTTCGGGCCCGGAGGTGGGCCTGTTCCCGCAGAAATTCATCGGAGTGGCGTTTTTTCTGTAGGGGGTAGGTGTCGTCGGCCGGGCCGATCAGAGTCACTTCCGTGGCCCGGAGCTCCCACTTCTGCCCGCCGCCCGGGGAGGCCACCAGCTGGCCCCGGACAGCCACCGCCGCGCCGGTGTGGGCCTGTTTGACGGCCGAATAGGTCGGCAGGGCTTCATCGACTACGGCCTGGAGGTTGGCCAGGCAGGAGCCGTCACTGATTTCCAGAAAGGAAAAGCCCTTGGCGTCGCGCCTGGTCCGCACCCAGCCCCGGGCCGTGATTTCCCCGCCCTCCGGCGCCCGGCCGGCCAGTATTTCCGCTATGGTTATCTTCATTAAACACCCGCCCAAATATATCCGTAATTTAATGCCTAATGAGGCAAAGGTCAAGGGCTCAGGGGCTTGCCTTCCTGTATCAATCCAGCTAAACTGAAATATAAGGAGAGCCCCAAATGAATACTGTTGTAAAACATGAAATGTTATATCAACTCATTAGCGAGCTATCAGCTGAAGCTACGGAGCAGGCGATAGATTATGTTGAATATTTAGCCGCGCGGGAAGCGAAGGAAAATATTGACGATATGGCCTATATAGAGGCGGTCAAGGATGAGGAGTCAATACCGCTGGAAGACGCGTTACAGGGCCTTGGGCTTTGATAATGACCTATACTGTCACAATATTATGGTATAATGGCGGAAAAGTCACTAGTGATGAAGAAGCCAATGGAACACGGCGCAGAACGGGGGTTTTATGGATTTGATGGAGGGGCAGGGTATCTACAGACAGCTCAGTCTCCCAGGGAAATTTTGGCGGAAGATTTTAAGTCTTTAAACGGAGGTATTCCCATAAACGGTGGTTGGGGCTATACCATGGATGAGGCCTGCATCATTGAAAAAGATGTAAGCGTTCACGGCAATTGAAAGCGCTTGTATGGCCGTAGCCGAAGAAGAAACCACCCCGGCCCTGCGGGCCACCCCTCCACGGGAGGGGAATACAGATGCAACGTCCGTTCTTAAAAGTCCCCTCCTCTGGAGGGGTGGCGGCTCCCCGCCGACGGGGTGGTTTCTTCCAATGGCGATGCTACCAACGGAATACTGCGGTGAACGCTTACGCGTTTTTTGAGCCAATCGTCCAGGATGGGCACGCCGCAACAAAAGGCGCTAAGGTCATGGTCAGAATTTATCGGCTCCGGGCCGATGAAGACCGACATCAGTCATCCCAGGGCGCTTTGCCGGCCAGAAGTTTGCGCAATCCTGGGTTTTCCTGCGGCGGGGCATCCAATAAGCGATTGAACTCAGCCCATTGCTCGGCATTCAAGTGAAATTCTGTCCGA
>JAISJK010000105.1 GCA_031261565.1 Candidatus Adiutrix sp.
AATCATTGTCGCAATCTTTCATCGTTTTCATCAAAATAAATATGTGGCTCAGTTGATGGCTATGTCCTGCATTTGTCGGGGTATTTTACACAATTTACCAAAGAAAAGTATCTACACCCATAAAAAATTATCCCGATAAAAACCCATCCGCCTCAGCGCTCCCGGAGGCTCTCATCCTTCTTCCTGAGCAAGGGGGGCAGGAAAAACTCAATCAGCCTTCTCTGGTCGGTGGCTATCTATTATGGCTATTAATTTTTGTGCCTGTGGCAGACTTCTTTGTTGAGCTTCTCAAGTTTTGGCTCCTATTGAAATAGCGTTGCTGAATTTTCAATAGTAGCACATAATTGATTTGCCCATAAATTTATATTGGCCTTTCTTCCTGGATAATGGTTCCTCCGCCCAGCACCACTTCGCCCTGGTAGAAAACGGCCGCCTGCCCCGGAGCCACGGCTTTGGGTCGGCGGTGGAAGACAACCCGCAGTCTCCGGCCATCGACCGGCTCGACCCGGGCCGGCCACTCGGCCCGGCCGCATCTGATTTTAACCGTCACCTCCAGCGGCCGGTCTAGAGCCGCCACCGAGATCAGATTGACGTCATCCACCAGGGTCTCCCCGGCGGACAAGTCTTCCTCCAGCCCCAGGGTGATCGTGTTGGTCCCCGCGTCTTTACTGACCACATAGCGGGGCTGGCCAAAACACAGGCGCAGGCCCCGGCGCTGGCCTATGGTGTAATGGATCAACCCCCGGTGCCGCCCCAGTTTCCGGCCGCTCTGATCCACAAAATCACCGGGCGGCGAGGCCAGGCCCAGCACTTTGGTCAGGAAACCGGCGTAATCGCCGTCTTGGACAAAGCAGATGTCCTGACTGTCAGGCTTTCGGGCGTTGACCAGCCCCGCGCCCTCGGCCAATTGCCGCGCCCGCTTTTTATCCAGCCCGCCCAGGGGGAATAAAGTGCGGGCCAACTGCGCCTGAGTCAGACAGTAGAGGACATAGGTCTGATCTTTGTCCTGATCCTCCGCTTTTTTCAGCAGATAGCGGCCCCGCTCCCGGTCATAATCCACCCGGGCGTAATGGCCGGTGGCCAGGTAATGACAGCCAAGGGGCTCGGCCCGCTCCCAAAGGTGGTGAAACTTGATGTAACGGTTACAGTCCAGACAGGGGTTGGGCGTCTGCCCGGCCAGATAGCCCTCAGCAAAGCGGCGGATAACTTCATGGTGAAAAAGTCGGCGAAAGTTAAAGACCCGATGCTCCAGCCCCAGGCGGCCGGCCACCTCCCGGGCATCGTCAATATCGGCCAGAGCGCAGCAGGTTCTTCGCCCTTCCCCATCATTCTCCAGGCCCAGATCCCGGTTGTCAAACATTTTCAATGTGGCCCCAACTACTTCAAACCCCTGGTCGCGCAGTAAAAGCGCGGCCACCGAGCTATCCACCCCGCCGCTCATGGCCGCTAAAACTTTGGGCATTATAATCAAAGCTCCGGTAACGAAATCGCGCCCCTTGAGCGGGCGCGATTTCATTTTACTCTATTGGCTTCATTTACTCCAGCGTCCGGTTAGTCCTCACGGAAAAGCGGAGTGGATAAATAGCGCTCGCCCGTATCCGGCAGGATGACCACCACTGTCCGGCCGGAGTTTTCCGGCCGCTGGGCCAGCTCGGTGGCGGCGAAGAGAGCCGCCCCGGAGGAAATGCCCACCAGCAACCCCTCCAGCCGGGCCAGATCCCGGGAGGCCTTAAAGGCGTCCTGGGTCTTGACCGGCCTGATTTCATCCACCACTTCCCGCTTGAAAACCCCGGGCACGAAACCGGCCCCGATGCCTTGAATCTGGTGCGGGCCGGGCTGGCCGCCGGAGAGCACCGGGGACTCGTCCGGCTCCACCGCCACCACCCTGGTGGCCGGGTTGCGCTGTTTCAGAGCCTCGCCTACCCCGGTAATGGTGCCGCCGGTGCCCACCCCGCCGACCACAATGTCCACCCGGCCATCAGTGTCGTCCAGAATTTCCTGAGCCGTGGTCTCCCGGTGAATGGCCGGGTTGGCCGGGTTGGCGAACTGCTGGGGTAAAAAGGAGCCGTCAATCTCCCGCTGCAATTCCTCAGCTTTGGCGATGGCGCCCTTCATGCCCTGAGCCCCGGGCGTCAGCTCAAGCCTGGCCCCCAGAGCCGTCAGAATATTCCGCCGCTCCAGGCTCATGGTTTCCGGCATAGTCAGAATAATCTTGTAGCCCCGGGCCGCAGCCACAAAGGCCAGGCCAATGCCGGTATTGCCGCTGGTCGGCTCAATTATCGTGCCGCCCGGGCGCAAAAGGCCGCGCTTTTCCGCGTCTTCCACCATGGCCAGGGCGATGCGGTCTTTGACGCTACCCAGGGGGTTGAAGTATTCCAGCTTGGCCAGGATAGCGCCCCCGATCCGATGCTGCTGGCCATAGCGGTTAAGTCGTAAAAGAGGAGTCCGGCCGACCAGATCGGTCAGACATTCAGCTATGCGGGTCATTTTTCACCTCACCTTATTTCTTATGAGCTTGGGCTATGGCCCGATCCAGAGTCTCAATCAGGTCGCCCACATCCTCCAGGCCAACCGACAGGCGGATGAGGTCATCGGGCACGCCGGCCTTTAACCGCTCTTCACTAGTCAACTGCTGGTGGGTGGTCGAAGCCGCGTGAATGACCAGGCTGCGGGCATCGAGGATATTGGCCAGGTTGGACCACAGCTCCAGCTTGTCGATGAATTTCACCGCCGCCTCGTAGCCGCCCTTTAAACCGAAACCAAAGACCGCCCCGGGCCCGGTCTCCTTGAAATATTTCTGGGACAGGGGGTAGTAGGGGCTGTCGGGCAGGCCGGAATAGTTGACCCAGGTCACTTTGGGATGGGCGGCCAGATGCTCGGCCACCAGGCGAGCGCTTTCCGCATGGCGTTGGGCCCGGAGAGGCAACGTCTCCAGCCCCAGCAAAAACTCGTGAGCGCCAAAGGGCGACAAAACCGGCCCCAGATTCCGCAGGAAATCAAGGCGGATTTTAGTGGTCACCACCTTGCTCTGGCCCTTTTTATAATTGGGTTTCCCCAGAGCTTCCCAGATGTTTAAGCCGCCGTAAGCGGCGTCAGGGGCGTTTAAATAATCCTTAAAGTGCGGGTTGGCCCCCCAGTCAAAATCGCCTTTTTCCAGAATAACGCCGCCCAGGTGGGTGCCGTGGCCGCCCACCAGCTTGGTCAGGGAGTAATTGACAATATCAGCCCCGAAATCAAAGGGGTTGACCAGGGGCGGCGGGGAGGCCGTGTTGTCCAGCACCAGGGGGATGTGGTGTTCATGGGCGATCTTGGCCACTTTTTCAATATCCACAATGTAGCCGCTGGGGTTGGCCACGGTCTCGCCGAAGACGGCGATAGTCTGCTTGGTGATGGCCTTCCGCAGAGCGGCTTCATCGTTGAGATCGACAAATTCAGTCTCATAGCCCAGCCGTTTCAGGGTGTGCTCCAGGAGAGTGCCTGTGCCGCCGTAGAGATGGGGGCTGGCCACAATTTTGCTCCCGGGCGAGCCTAGGGACAGGAGGAGGAAGGAATTGGCGGCCGAGCCGCTGGCCACGGCCAGGCCGGATGAGGCCCCATGGTAAGCGGCCAGGCGCTCCTCCAGCACTTCCACAGTGGGGCTGTGGAGACGGCTGTAGATGAAGCCCGGTTTGCGCAGGGCGTAGAGATCGGCGCCTTCCTGGGTGTCGCGAAACACATAGCTGGTGGTGGCGTAAATGGGCACGGCCCGGGATTGCAGACTAGTGGAGTAGTCGTAGCCGGCGTGCAGGGCCAGGGTGGACGGTTTGTAAGCCATGAGCATTCTCCTTGCGGGGGTAATAAAGAAAAAGGCTGAAGAAACTAAATTATCTTCAGCCTTCAGGATTTGCCTGATCAACATTGCTTCAATTATATTTCAGAGGCTGGCGGAAGTCAATTAAAATTATTGGCGCCGAGCGGGAAATATAATCTTGACAACTTCCTCATTTCAGGGTAAATTACTGGCATCTTCTACATGAAATGATGGCTAAAAATGCTTAGGGAGGGGTCAGGCCAGAGCGCCCGGCCCAAGTGGGGGGGTGGGGTGTTTTTTGTATTCACCTGCACCAATCAATGCCGTAATGACCGCTCCGCAACCACCAAGAGGGCTGGGAGCGGTCGAGTGCGTTTGAGGCCAATCAGTATTCCCGAGGCAGTTGGTTGAGCTGAGACAGGGTGAAGACCGGCCCGTCCTTACAGACATATTCCGGGCCGACATTGCAACGGCCGCAAATACCCAGGCCGCACTTCATGCGGTTTTCCAGGCTCATGATGATGTTATCGGGCGAATACCCGGCCTCGGCCAGCACTGGCTGGGTGAATTTAATCATGACCGGCGGCCCGCAGATAATGGCCGCCGTATTTTCGGGCGGCGGGCAGACCTCTTTGGTCACGGCCGGCACAAAGCCGACTTTGCCGGACCAGCCCGGGGCCTCGCGGTCAATGGTCACATGGACATCAATGTCATCGCGCTTCTGCCACTCGCTCCAGTCGTCTTTAAAACAGAGGAGGCCGGGCGTCCGGGCACCGTAGACAAAGGTGATCCGGCCATATTTGGGGCGGTTTTCCGGCTGGAGCATCCAGACTATGGTTGAGCGCAGAGTGGTCACGGCAAAACCGCCGGCGATGATAATGATGTTTTTTCCTTCCAGGGTATCCAGGGGATAGGGGTGGCCTAGGGGGCCGCGCAGGCCCATGATGTCCCCCTCTTTCATGTTGTGCATATAGCTGGAGACCTGGCCGACCCGGTTGACGGTGAACATGACCGAGCCTTTTTCCGTGGGCGAGGAGGCGATGCCAATGGGTATCTCGCCCTGGCCGGGCACGGACAGCTCGGCGAACTGCCCGGGCATGTAGGCGAACTTTTCCTCATCCCCGGGGTTGACAAACTCAAATTTGAAAGTGCGCAGGTTTTTGTCTTCGGTTTCCACCCGAAGCATGGCGATACGCACGGGATAGGGCAAAAAGGGGTTGTGCATGGCCGGTTCTCCTTATCCGTTCATCTGTTTGGCGACTTCCCGGATATCGATGTTGACCGGGCACAGGGTCACGCAACGGCCGCAACCAATGCAACCGCTCTGACCGTTCTGTTTCAGGGGAATATATTTCAGCTTGTGCAGGAAGCGCTGCCGCATCCTCTCGGTCTTGGTGGGCCGGGGGTTGTGGCCGGTGCCGTGAACCGTGTAGAGCCAGCTCATGCAGGTGTCCCAGTTGCGCATACGCACCCCGCCCTTATCATTCTGCTCATCCTGAATGTCGAAACAGTGGCAGGTGGGGCAGACGAAAGTGCAGGTGCCGCAGTTGAGACAGCGGTCGGCCGTGTCTTTCCAGTGGGGCTGGTTAAAAATATCAAGAATGGCCCCGGCGGCCACTTTAGCCTGATCCAGGGGGCCGGGCATTTTACTCTCAACGGCTTTCCGCCGCTCGGCCAGCTCGGACTCCGCCGCGCCGCTTTCCAGGCCGGGCAGTTTTTTCAGGAACTCCGCCCCGGCTTCGGTGATGGCCTTGAGGGCCAGACCAGCGTCTTTGACCGCAGCCAGGGCGTCCAGGCCCGCCTCCCCATAGGGGGAGCCGCCCACCGCTGTGCAGAAACAGGCCGGGCCGGGCTGGTCACAGGCCAGACCGATTTTGATAGATGACTCATACTTGGTCTTCCAGTAGGGGTCGGTAAAGCGGTCGTTCTGGAAGACCTGGTCACAGATGGCCAGACCCTGAGCATCGCAGGGGCGGAGGCCGAAGAGAACCGTGGGGGTGATTTTATCCAGCCCCAGGGGCTTATAGACAAAGGGGTCGCTTTGGGCGGTGTCCTTGTGAAAGGCCATTAAGCGCTCAGTCTGGGGAAAGAAAGCGCTTTTGGGCGATTGATGGGTGTTGCCATAGTCGAGGGTGACCTCTTCCGGCCGGGCCTCAGCCATCTGGAGTTTGCCGCCGACCCGAACCGGGGCCAGAAGGCGGCGCTCCTGGGCCAGGGCCTGGAAAAAAGCCCGCAGCGCGTTTTCTTTGACGATATATTCAGCCATTAGCCGCGCCCTTTCTATTTAATAAACTCGGCTTCGTCATCGGGCCGGTAAGTGGTTAGGGGTGGTTTCTGATCCCAGGTCAGGCCCGGGGTATACTGCCAGTCTTTCTGGACTTCCGATTCCAGGACGCGGTTGAATTCCCGGAGCTTGATATCCATGGGGCAGGCTGTTTCACAGGCACCGCAGGACGTGCAACGGCCGGCGCAGTGAAAAGCCCGCAGGACATGGAAGGTGAAGGTGTCCATCTCGTCCTGAGATTTGCCCAGCCATTGGGGCCGGGTCTCATCCACAAAACAGACCGGGCAGTAGCAGAGAGGGCAGGCGTTGCGGCAGGCGTAACAGCGCAGACACTCTTTGACCAGGCCTTTGAAATAGGCCAGTTTATCAGCCGGGCTCCGGCCGGCCAGCTCTTTTAAGTCAGCGAAATCATCAGCCGAAAGCGGCTCGGTCTGGTCGCCAATGACCTCGTCGGCCGTGGCCGAGGGGGTGCGGCTGACGCAGACCCGGCAGTTGCGGCGCAAGACCTCTTCCCGGGCCAGGCTGGTGATCCAGCCCTCGCCGGAGAGCTTGATGGTCGCCTGATCCTCAGTGGCTTCAAAGGCCGGGCGGGGTTCACCGGCTAAAATCCGCTCCACATCGACCATGCCGTTGCAGGCCACGCCGATGATATACAGATTTTCCCGCAAAACCTGATTTTCCACCACCTGGCCCACCGCGCTACGGGCATCGCAACCTTTGGCCACCAGGGCCACCTTGCCGGGATATTTGGGCAGATAGGTGGCCAGATTGATTTTGGCGAAGCTGGACCAGACGAGCTGGTCGCAGTCCTCGGCCGTCCGGGCAAAGTGGGGGGCCACGGTCAGGGGGGTGGTGCCCCGGCGATAGCCGATGACCACCTCAGCCCGGCCCTCCGCCAGGAGGCGCTTGGCGCTGGCCTGAATCTTTTGGCTAATTTCTTCCAGGGACATCATAATCAGGCCACCTCCGACAGGCCCAGCTCAAGTTCCGCTTTGCGGAAATTAATGTTGGGGCCACAGGCCCGCACCTTTTCCACTACATCTTTGGCCACCTCCTGAAACTTGGTGGCCTCGGCTGAAGAAATCCAGGAAAAATTCAGCCGGCCCGGCTCCAGCCCGATGGCTTCCAGCATATGGTGCAGAAGCACGAATTTGCGGCGGGCGTAATAGTTGCCGGAGATATAGTGGCAGTCCCCCGGGTGGCAGCCGCTGACCCAGACGCCGTCAGCCCCAAGTTTGAAGGCCTCCAGAATATATTTGGGGTTGAGCCGGCCGGTGCAGGGCAGCCGCACCACCCGAAAGTTGGGCGGATAGTCCAGACGGCTGACGCCAGCCAGGTCGGCGGCGCCGTAGGTGCACCAGTTGCAGAAAAAGGCCACTATTTTCGGTTCAAATTGACTCATTTTTACCTCTTTCCTCTGAGTCCGGCTTAGAGCGCGGCGGCGATCTGGGCGAAGAGCCCGGCATTGGTGAAGCCGCGCAGACTGGGGGCGTCGGAGCGGCAGGAGGAAGCGCAGACGCCGCACCCCTTGCACATGGCCTCGTTCACCACCGCTTTGCCTTTTTCCGGGTCAATACCAATGGCCGAGAAGGGGCAGACGGCCACGCAGACGCCGCAACTGGAGCATTTGGCCTGGTTAATCTCCGCCACAATGCCGCCCACGGTCATGCGGGGCTGGGTCAGCACGGTCACCGCCCGGGCGGCCGCCGCCTGGGCCTGGGCCACCACCTCGTCCATGGGTTTGGGGTAGTGGCAGATGCCGGCCATGAACATGCCATCGGTGGCGAAATCCACCGGCCGCAACTTCTGGTGAGCCTCGAAGAACCAGCCATCGCCGTCCAGCGGCACCTTGTATTTCATGGCCAGCTCATGTTCCCGCCCGGAGACGATCGCCGCAGCCAGCACCAGATAGTCAGGGTTGATCAGGATATCCCGGCCGGAAACCGGGTCATGAACCAGCACATTGAGGACTTCGCCGGCGGCCGTGACTTTCGGCTTGGATTCCAGCTCGTAACGGATAAAGATGACCCCTAGATCCCGGGCCTCTTTATAGATATCCTCTTTCTGGGCGTAGGTGCGCATATCCCGGTAGAGGACAAAAACTCTGGCCTCGGGATTGTTTTTTTTGAGGTGCACGGCCGTGTGGACGGTGTGGGTGCAGCAGACTTTGCTGCAATACATCCGCTCCGGCTCCCGGGAACCCACGCACTGGATGAAGGCGAAAGTCCCGGCGGCGGCCACCGCCTCGTCTTTGGCCTTGATTTTCTCATCAAATTCCAGGTGGGTCACCACTTTGGGGTTTTGGCCGTAGAGGTATTCAGTGGGTTTGGACTCTTTAGCCCCGGTGGCGATGATGGTCACCCCATGCTTGACGGCTTCGCCGGTGGTCAGAGTGGTTTCAAAGTTGCCGACGAAGCCCTCCACTTTTTCCACCTCGGCCCCGAGCACCACGGAAATATTTTGGTCAGCCTCCACTTTGGCCTTGAGCTGTTCCAGATAGTCGGCCACGACCTCATTTTTGGCCGTAGAGTGAATCCGGTTGGCAATGCCGCCGAGATGGGCGTCTTTCTCCACCACCACGCTCTTGAAGCCCTGGTCGGAGAGAGTCAGGGCCGTATTTAAACCGGCTACGCCGCCGCCGATGACCAGGGCCGAGGGGGCCACATCAATGACGTTTTCGGTCAGGGGCACCAGCAGGGCGGCCTTGGCCACGGCCATTTCGGTCATGTCCATGGCTTTGCGGGTGGCCTCGGCCGGGTCGGCCGCGTGAACCCAGGAATCGTGGTTGCGGATGTTGGCCATTTCAAAGAGATATTTGTTGAGGCCGGCCGCAGCCAGGGTCTCCATGAACAGCGGCTCATGGGTTCGGGGGGAGCAGGCGGAGACCACGATGCGGTTTAGACGCTTTTCCTTGATGAGCCTGACCATCTGCTCCTGATTGTCCTGGGAGCAGGCGAACATGGTGTTGGAGGCGTATTCCACAAAGGGCAGGGTCTTGGCGAATTCCACCACTTTGGGCACGTCAATAACCCCGGCGATGTTGATGCCGCAGTGGCAGATAAAAACGCCGACGCGGGGCGGCTCGCCGGAGATGTCCACCGGGGCCGGAACATTGACCACTTTAGTCAGGGTGCCCCGGGCCGAGGCCAGCTTGGACGAGGCGGCGGCCGCTGCGGCTGAGGCCTCCATGACCGAGCTGGGGATATCCTTGGGTCCGGTGTAGACGCCGCAGGCGTAGATGCCGGGGCGGGACAGGGCCACCGGGGCAAAGCTGGTGGTCTGGGCAAAATGGTATTGGTCGGTTTTCAGGCCGAATTTATAGCTCATATCCAGGGTTTCCCCGGTGATGACCAGGCCGTGGGAGAGGACGGCCATATCGAAATCCTGAGTGGCGCTCTGGCCGTGGTCGGTGACATAGTGGAGGCGCACCCCGCCGTCCTGCTTGGGCTGAACCGTGTGGATACGGCTGCGGACAAAGTTGATGCCCTTTTCTTTGGCCTTTTCGTAATACCGCTCAAAATCCTTGCCGAAACTGCGGATGTCCATATAAAAGACAGTCACCTTGAGGTCATACTTGGCGTGTTCCTTGGCGATGATGGCTTCCTTGATGGCATACATACAGCAGACTGAGCTACAGTAGCCATTATCGGCCCGGTTAACGTCCCGGGAGCCCACGCACTGGAGAAAAGCGATGGATTCCGGCTCTTTGTGGTCACTGGAGCGCACCACATGACCCATGGAGGGGCCCGTGGCCCCCAGAAGCCGCTCAAATTCCAGAGCGGTCATGACATTGGGGTTGTCAGCGTAGCGGTAGGTCTCAAAATCTTTGGGCTTATAGGGGGTGAAGCCCGGGGCCAGGATGACCGCCCCGACGCCCAGGGTGATCTCCTCGGCCTTCTGCTCGTAATCCACGGCCTTGGCCGGGCAGACTTTCTGGCAGGAGCCGCATTTGCCCTTGGTCAGCATGAGGCACTTTTGCGCGTCAATGCCGAATTTCAGCGGCACGGCCTGAGCATATTGCACATACACGGCCTTGCGCTTGTCCAGCGACTCGTTGTAATCGTTATCGACCTTAACCGGGCATTTCTTGGTGCATTCACCGCAGGCGATACACTTGGACATATCTATGTAGCGCGGATTCCGGCGCACCTTAACCTGAAAATCACCTTCCTGGCCCTGGATATCAAGTATATCAGTCAGGGTCAGCAGCTCAATATTGATGTGCCGGCCCACTTCCACCAGTTTGGGTGAAATGATGCACATGGAGCAGTCGTTGGTGGGGAAGGTCTTGTCCAACTGGGACATCCGCCCGCCAATGGCCATGGATTTCTCAACCATATAGACATAGTAACCGGCGTTGGCCAAATCCAGCGCGGCCTGCATACCGGCCACGCCTCCCCCGGCCACCAGAACCGCGCCCACTACTTTATTACTCGCCATAAAGGTTCCCCCTCTAGTCTTGAATCTACATCACCTAATGATAAACGATTGCGTAAATATTCCACTAAACTCCGCTTTCTGTCAAGTGAAATTTTATTTCCTGAATCGTTATTTCATTAAAGTCTGGCCTTCTGGCCGCCCAAAGGTTATGATAGAATGATTGGAGGTGGCTATGCCGAACAGAGTTTTCCCGGCCAGCCTACTGCTGGCGATCCTATGGACAAGCCCGGCTCTGGCCGACCCGGCCGGCTTCTTGAGCCAGCCCCTGAGCTTTTGCGGCGAGCCGGTGGCCTTAAACCGCGAGGAAGTCTATCAGGCCGTGGATCAGAACCTTTTGCTGCTGGCCGAGGCCAAAAGCCGTATCTGGCTGACCCTTCGCCGGGCCAGCCGCTACCGGGCCGTGATTGAAAAGGAATTAAACCGGGCCGGAGCGCCGCTGGATCTGATTTACCTGCCCCTGGCCATCACCGGGCTGTCACCTGACTATCAGAGCGGCGGCCGGGGCATCTGGCGGCTCAGGGAAGCTGAGGCCCGGGCCCAGGGCCTGCGGGTGGACGCCAACATTGACGAGCGGCTGGATCCGGTGGCGGCCACTGCGGCGGCGGCCAGAATTATGCTGGCCCTGAAGGAAACTTACGGTTCCTGGACCACGGCCATGGCCGCCTATCTGCTGGGGGAAAAGGTCATCAGCCAACTGGTGGCCGAGGCCGGCGGGGAAAAGTATTACTATCAGCTCTACCTGCCCGATGATCTGGATCAACTGCCGGCCACGGTTCTGGCCGGCAAGATCATCTTTCAGAATCCGGAGGCCTTTGGCTACCGCCAGGCACCAGACAGGGCCTGGGCCCCCTTTCCCACCCGCCGGGTGCCGGTGACTCAGGCCCAAGGCACCACCGCCCGGTTACTGGCCGCCCAGCTGGGGCAGGACTACAAAACTTTCCGGGAGATGAACCCCCACCTGCTGACCGGGGTCATCCCGGCCGGGGTGACGGTCAACGCCCCCTGACCATATAATGACTCAGCGCTTTTTTTGTTTCTGCTGGCCCACGCGTTGCTTTTCAGCGCCTTTGTTGGCCGCCTCGATCTTGACATGGGTAGCCATACTGCAGGGCCCCAGACGCCATTTGGTCTCGGGGAAAGCGAAAGCCGAGCAAAGCCGGCCGGCTCCCTCGCTCTGGACGCGGTCGCAACCGTCGCACTGTTCGATGACCGGGCGGCGGTCATTGACATTATTAATAGCCAGACCCATAATTTTCACCTTATCCTTATTTTCTGGCCGGTATGTAAAGTAGCCAGTCAGGTTATGTTAATCAGAAACCCGTGAATGTCAAGCTATTTTTCCGGGCCGGGTCGCCAGGGCGCTCAACCCGGTCAGGGCGGCCCCCAGCCAGGCGGCCAGGGCCAGCCACAAATCCTGGGGCAGCATAAAAACGGCCGTCAGGAGGGGCACCCTCACCAGCGTCCGGGTCGCGACCTCGACCCGGAGGAAGGCGGCCCAGTCCACCGCCTCAAGGGACCGGGCCAGCCCGGGCCACCGGCCCCCGGCCAGCCGGAGGTTGACGCAGGATTCCCCAAGGCGCAGGGCGGCCATAAACTCGGGCCAGATCAAATTGACCAGCAGGCTGCTAAAAAAGGGCTCGGTAAAGAAAAAACTGGTCAACATTTTTTTGAGGGGATGGCCCGAGAAGACAAAGCCGCCCCCCGGGAGCCAGCCCACCGTCTGGGCCATGACCACCCCCCCGTTGATGACCCAGAAAAGCAGGGCGGCGGCCAGGCCGAGGAGCCCCCACATCAGGGCCGAGGTCAGCAGGGCCGCCAGCCGGGGGTAGTCCTGGCCGCTCAGGCGACCGGCCAGGGTATCCCCCAGGGGGCCCAGGAGGGCGAAGGCCAGAAAGCCAACGCCATAGCGGTGAGCTCCGGCCAGGGCCATGAGCTGGTCAGAGCCTCCGGGCCAGGCCAGAGACAGGCTGGCCGCCGTGAAAATCAAGGCCCAGAGCCAATCGCCGCGCTTCACTGATCCCCCTTAATAAGGTAGGCCGGGGCGGAACTCCGCCCCGGCCTCAGGTTAGTGTGGATAATGACCAGAGCGGCTATTTCTCGGCCTTAAGGCCATTGCCCCGATAATAGAACATAGCCACAAAGACCATGCCCCCCACGATGTTGCCCAGAGTCACCGGGATGAGGTTGGTCACGAAAAAGCCATACCAGTCGGCCGTCAGGGCCGGCACATTGGCTGTGGCCAGATAGGCCTGGCTCTGGCCAATAAAAATACCCAGGGGGATGAAGGTCATGTTGGCCACGCTGTGCTCATAGCCCAGAGCGACAAAGCAGGCGATGGGGGGCCACATGACAATGGCCTTGGAAACGCCGTCCGAGGCGGTCAGGCTCATATAAACCGCCAGACAGACCAGCCAGTTACAGCCAACGCCCCGCCAGAAAGCCACGCCGAAATCCAGGTGGGTTTTGCCGTTGGCCAGGTTGACGGCGTAGGCGGCCAGAGGCCGAAAGCCGCTGCCGTCGGGATCCATAAAAATGTTGGTCATAAAGCCCAGGAAATAGGCCAGGCAGACCGACCCAATCAGGTTGCTGACAAAGGAAACGCTCCAGTTATAGGTCAGACCGCCCAGGCCGGTTTTTTTGTTCATCACCGCAGCGGGCATATACATGCAGTTGCCGGTAAAGAGATCCGCCCCGGCCACCAGCACTGAAAGCAGACCCACCGGGAAGACCATGGCGAAGACCAGGCGGGTCATATTGCCCCACTGGGCCACGGGCATATTGCCAGCCACTTTGATGGCGAAAAAGCCGCCCACGCCAATGTAGGCCCCGGCCAGAAGACCCATGATAATACTATTTACCAGGGGGAGCTTGGCCTTGTTGCCGCCGATGTTGCAGACCGTCTGCATACACTCGGCTGATGTTTTGACAACGCTCATCTTAACAATGCCTCCTTAAAAGTTAGAGAAATACCAGTGAACAAGTCACCTGGTTAGCCAAAATAAATTAGGTTGCCCACAGACAAAGATGTAATGTGAAATCCAACTTTGGGGGAATATAGCATTCTTCCGTCTAAAATGCAATCGGTGAAGTCGCCCCAGCAGGGCGATTGCATTTTAAAGTAACCGTTCACGCTGGGTCAATAATGATGGCCTCGCTAAAAGTCACTGTACCGAAAAGTCGGCTTAATATTCAAAGTTTGTGTTTGCCGGAGCTGGCCGCCAAAAAAATCGTCCATGGCGTGGACAATGTCCAAAATTCCA
>JAISJK010000131.1 GCA_031261565.1 Candidatus Adiutrix sp.
ATGTGAGTTTTATTGTGACCATGATCATGCCCATCGCCATGGAAAAAGAGCTGCGCTTCGCCATCCGCGAGGGCGGCCGCACGGTCGGCGCCGGCGTTATCTCGGAAATTGTTGAATAACCGCCTCTCCAAACTATTCTGATAACCCCCAAACGCCGGACAACGCCCTATCGCGGTCCGGCGTCATACTAAATAAAGAGGTTACCCATGCCGCGAGATATCATTCAACTCCAGTGTACCGAATGCAAACGGCGCAATTACTCCACCACCAAAAACAAGCGGCGCACTCCCGGCCGCCTGGAGTTAAAGAAATTTTGCCCTTTTGATCAGAAACATACCTTGCACCGGGAATCTAAATAAAGACCGGCCCTGGGCTTTTCGCGCCTTAAAGGCCAGTAGCTCAATTGGTAGAGTACCGGTCTCCAAAACCGGGTGTTGGGGGTTCGAGTCCCTCCTGGCCTGCCAGTTACTTTTTTGGCGAAATAGAGCCTAAGCCGGGGTGGTCTCCATTCCGGCTTATCCCCCATCTAGCCGACATATAAAGAGAAGCTTATGAGCGACAATAATACGGGTGACAATGATCAGACTGTCCTACCGGCCTCAGAGGTCAAAACGACTCTGACCCGGAGTGAGCAGCGCAAGAAAAACCGCCAGGAACTCCGCAGCCGGAAAAAGACTGAGCCGGCCGGCGAGGCCTCCCCGGGCCTCCTGACCCAGGGGTATAATTTCATGGTCGAGGCCAAGCAGGAGCTGGCCAAAGTGGTCTGGCCCTCGCGCAAAGAGTGCGTTGACGCCACCTGGCGGCTCCTGATTCTGGTTATTCTGGCCGGCCTCTACCTCGGCCTGGTGGATAGCATTCTCACCCGCCTTTTGGCTTTCATCATCTGACCAATCATTAAAGGACGAGCGCAGTGGCCCAACGCTGGTATGTTATTCACACCTTCTCCGGATATGAAAACCGCGTCAAACAGACGCTGGAGGAGGCCATCAGGAAGGACAACCTTTCCGAGATCATCACTCAGGTGGTTCTGCCCATGGAAAATGTGGTGGAGATGTCCAAAAGCGGCTCCCGCCGCACCTCCTCGCGCAAGTTTTTCCCCGGCTACCTCCTGGTGCGGATGGAACTGACCGATTTGACTTGGCATCTGGTCAAAGACACCCCCAAAGTTACCGGCTTTCTGGGTGATAAAGACGTGCCCGCGCCCATTTCTGATGAGGAAGCGGCCAGGGTGCTGATGCAGATGGAAGAGGGGGTCAAAAAGCCCCGGCCCAAATTTCATTTTGATGAGGGCGATGAGATCAAGGTCATTGAGGGCCCCTTCACCAATTTCACCGGCACGGTGGAGGAAGTCAACGAAGACAAAGGCAAGTTGCGGGTGCTCATCAGCATCTTCGGTCGGGCTACGCCGGTGGAGCTGGAATTCGTCCAGGTCAGTAAAGTTGGTTGACTTTTTATTTGAATTGTGGTTATAATTAAAAATTGTCCAGCTTAGTCTGAGAAATTTGGGCGCTTCTGCCGGTGCCCTGTATCCTAGGAGTTGAAAATGGCCAAAAAAGTCGTCGGCCAGGTTAAATTGCAGATACCAGGTGGTCAGGCCACTCCGTCTCCCCCGGTGGGGCCGGCTCTGGGCCAGCACGGGGTCAATATCGTCGAGTTCTGCAAGGCCTTTAACGCCCGAACCCAAAAGCAGACCGGCACCATTACCCCGGTGGTCATCACTATATTTTCCGACCGCTCTTTTACGTTTATCACCAAGACTCCACCGGCGTCAGTACTTTTAAAGCAGGCCCTCAATCTGCCCAAGGCCTCCACCGCCCCCGGACGGATCAAAGTCGGCCAGGTGACCCAGGCCCAACTGGAAGAAATCGCCAAGCTGAAGATGGAAGACCTGAACGCCAACGATGTGGAAGCGGCTAAAAAAATCATAGCCGGCACTGCGCGCAGCATGGGCCTGGATGTGGCCCGGGCCTGAGCCATCGCCGACCGGGCGCTAGCGGGGAGCCCGTCATCTTAGAAACCCGTGGGAGGTCATTATGCCCAAATATGGAAAGAAGCAGCAGGCGGCTCTGAGCAAGGTTGACCGCCTGTCGCGCTACAGTTTTCAGGACGCCGCCAAATTGGTCATTGAGCTGGCTCACGCCAAGTTTGACGAGTCCGTGGATATTGCCGTTAATCTGGGGGTTGACCCCCGCCATGCCGACCAGATGGTTCGCGGCACCTGCGCTCTCCCCCACGGGACGGGCAATGTGGTGCGGGTGGCTGTCTTCGCCAAGGGCGAAAAAGTCCGAGAAGCTCTTGAGGCCGGCGCTGATGTGGCCGGCGGTGATGATCTGGCCGAAAAAATCCAGGCCGGATTCCTGGATTTTGACAAGGCCGTGGCCACTCCAGACATGATGGGCACGGTCGGCAAACTGGGCAAGCTCCTGGGCCCCCGCGGTTTAATGCCCAACGCCAAACTGGGCACGGTGACCTTTGAAGTGGCCACTGCGGTTAAAGAGTTAAAGGCCGGCAAGATTGATTTCCGCGTGGAGAAAAGCGGCATTGTCCACGCCCCCATGGGCAAGGTCTCCTTTGGCCAGGACAAGCTCCTGCAAAATGTGGCCGCTTTTTTTGATGTCATCCAGCGCCTGAAGCCGGCTACGGCCAAGGGCTCTTATATCAAGGCCATCTGCCTGTCCTCGACCATGGGCCCCGGCGTCAAAATTGACCCGACCCTGGTTAAAGACCTCAGGGAACTGGCGGCCTGACTTTTACGGATTTGATCTCCATATTTCGGGCCAGAGACAACCGGTCGCGCCAGAGTTTCGGGGCGCGTTAAGGGCCATTCAGGCCGCCGGTCGAGGTCGGGGAGTCAGGATTTGTCTCCACCGTATTCTTAGGGCCGAAAAAGCCGGTTATCTTTAACCGGTCAACGCCTTAAGAAAGGAGGATAAAATTATGGAACGCACTAAAAAAGAGCAGGTCGTGGCCGCTCTGCGCCGGCGCTTTAATGAATCTCAGGCCATCATCGTGGCTGACTTCAAGGGTATTAATATGGAGCAGTTGACCGCTCTGCGGGTCAAATTGCGGGCGGTGGGCAGCGAGTTTCAGGTGGCCAAAAACACCCTGGTCAAGCTGGCCGCTCAGGACACGCCCATGGCCAGGCTGGACGAGCTGATGGTCGGCAATAACGCCCTGGGCAGCACGTCCGGCGACCCGGCCACTCTGGCCAAGGCCCTGAGTGATTTCGCCAAAGGCAATGACAAGTTTGCCATCAAGGGCGGGCTTCTGGGCGATAAGGTCTTGACTCCGGCTCAGATAACGGCCCTGGCCAATCTCCCCAGCCGCGAAATATTGCTGGGCACTTTGCTGGGCGCCCTCAACGCCGTGCCCACCAATTTTGTGCGGGTGCTGGCGGCGGTGCCGCAAAAACTGGTCTATGGTCTGGCCGCCATCCGCGACCAGAAGGAAGCCGCTTGACCGGCTGACCTAAAATACTGATTTTTTATAAATTTTCTGGGCCTGGCCCGAAAGGATATGATCATGAGCGTTTCCAAAGCCGATGTTATTGAATTCCTGAAAAACATAACCGTGATTGAGCTCAGCGAGCTGATCAAGGAGCTGGAAGAGACCTTTGGCGTCTCGGCCGCTGCCCCGGTGGCGGCTATCGCCGCCTTGCCCGGCGCCGGCGAGGCTGCCCCGGCCGCTGAGGAGCAGACTGAATTCACCGTGGTTCTGCTGGAAGCCGGCGCCAAAAAGATTGACGTTATTAAGGAAGTCCGGGCCATTGTTTCCGGCCTGGGCCTGAAAGAGGCCAAGGATCTGGTGGAAGGCGCGCCCCAGAATGTCAAGGAAGGCGTGACCAAGGAAGAGGCCGAAAAATACAAAAAGCAGCTTGAAGCTGTCGGGGCCAAGGTTGAATTGAAGTAAACGACCGCCGGGGGCTTGGCGACCCAGGCCCCCGGCCCACTTGAATTTTCCGCTCACTTTATGCCTCTGCTTTACTCTTCGCCGCCCGGCGGAGACCCTGACCCCGGCCCCTCGTGGCGAAGGCCGGCCAGTCAAGGCTTCTCTCCCTTCCGGCGCTTTGTCCAATTGCCCCGGCCCGACTGGTGGCCGCTCAAACCGGGGTTTTACCTGAAGTTGAAACGCATTCCAATTGTATTATAGACCCTGAGAGGGATTTAAATATTTCAGCCTGGTGTGATGCTTCATGCCGGGGCGCTTTTTTTTCTGGTTCTCACACTCAAGGAGGCTCAGCCATGCCGGCGCGTTACAGTAATTTACGTATCCGCAAAAATTTCGGCAAGACCGAACAAGTCACGGATATGCCCAATCTGATAGAGATGCAGCGCTGCTCTTACGAGCGTTTTCTGCAGAAAGACGTGGAGCCGGATCAGCGGGTTCTGCAGGGCCTTCAGGCCGTCTTCAAAAGCGTTTTCCCCATCAGGGATTTCTCCGGCCTGGCCAATCTCGAATTCCTCTGTTACAGTTTTGACGAGGTCAAATACGATGTGGATGAATGTCTGGCCAAAGGCATCACCTACGAGGCGCCCCTGAAAATCAGAGTGGCTCTGGAAGTCTATGACCAGGACAAGGAAACCGGGGTTAAAACCATCCGCGGCGGGGTCAAGGAGCAGGAAATTTATTTCGGCACTCTGCCGCTGATGACCGCCCAGGGAACTTTTATCGTCAACGGCACTGAGCGGGTTATCGTCTCCCAGCTCCACCGCTCGCCGGGCATCTTTTTCGACCACGACAAGGGCAAGACCCACTCCTCCGGCAAAATTCTCTATTCGGCCCGGATTATCCCCATGCGCGGCTCCTGGCTGGATCTGGAGATGGATCCCAAGGACATCATCTATGTCCGCATTGACCGGCGCCGCAAGTTTCCGGTGACTCTCCTTTTGAAAGCTCTGGGCTACACAGCCCAGGATCTGCTCGACTATTTTTATGACCAGGATGTCTTAAGATTCCGGGACGGCAAAGTCTTTCGGGATATTTCCCCAACGCTGCTGATCGGCCAGAAAGTCGAGGCCGAAATCACCGACCCGGAATCTCAGAAAATTCTGGTGCGCAAGGGCAAAAAAATTACCAAGGCGGCCGCCCGCCGCCTGGAAGAGCTGGGCATCCGGGAAACGGAAGCCAATATCGTCAATTTCTTCGATCATTACGCGGCCCGCGATATCATCAATCCGGAGACGGGAGAGATAATCATCGGTCTCAACGAGCCCTTTACCGAGGATTCCTATGAGGCCCTTCAGGCGGCCGGCATTGCCGAGCTGCCCCTCCTCTTCATCGATAACTCCAGCATCAGCTCTTCCTTCCGGGATACGCTGGCCCTCGACAAAATGGAGACCCAGCAGGAGGCCATGCTGGAAATTTACCGCAAAATCCGGCCTTCCACCCCACCCACGCCGGAAGTGGCCCAGACCTTTTTCGACAATCTCTTTTTTAACCCGGAGCACTATGACCTGTCGCCGGTGGGCCGCCTGAAACTGAATCTCCGGCTGTTTGGCGAGAATGGCCAGGCCACGGGCGAGGCGGCCGATCTTGAGGTCTCGGTTCTCCGCCCCCTCGACATCATAGCCGCAGTCAAAGAGCTGGTGCGCCTCAAGGACGACCCCACTAGCGAAGTCGATGACATCGACCACCTGGGCAACCGCCGGGTGCGGGCCGTGGGCGAGCTTTTGGAAAACCAGTATCGGGTCGGTCTGGTGCGCATGGAGCGGGCCATCAAGGAGCGCATGAGTTTGCAGGAAGTCGATACTCTCATGCCCCATGACCTGATCAATTCCAAGCCGGTCTCGGCGGTGGTCAAGGAATTTTTCGGCACCAGCCAGCTCAGCCAGTTTATGGATCAGAACAACCCCCTCTCGGAAATTACCCATAAGCGCCGCCTGTCGGCTCTGGGGCCGGGCGGCCTGACCCGCGACCGGGCCGGTTTTGAGGTGCGCGATGTGCATCCCACCCACTACGGGCGCATCTGCCCCATTGAAACGCCGGAAGGCCCCAACATCGGGCTGATTGTCTCCCTTTCCACTTACGCCCGGGTCAATGACTACGGCTTTATTGAAACGCCTTACCGCACGGTGCTGGACGGCGTGGCCACTAGGGAGGTCGAATACAAGACCGCCCTGGAAGAAAAGGGCCTGCCCGTAGCCCAGGCCAATGTGGAGCTGGGGCCGGACGGCCGCCTGATTGGCGAGCAGGTGCCCTGTCATGTCGATGGGGAATTTATGCTGGTGCCCACCGAGGAAGTCAAGCTCATGGACGTCTCGCCCAACCAGCTGGTTTCGGTGGCCGCCTCCCTGGTGCCCTTTCTGGAGCACGATGACGCCAACCGCGCCCTGATGGGCTCCAATATGCAGCGCCAGGCCGTGCCCCTCTTGCGCACCGACGCCCCCCTGGTGGGCACCGGCATTGAAACGGTGGTGGCCAGGGACTCCGGCGTGACTGTGGTGGCCAAATATGACGGCGTGGTGGAAGACGCCGATGCCAACCGCATCGTGGTGCGCTACACGGACTCCGAGGCTGACGCCAGCGGCCAGTGGGTCAATATTTACAAGCTGACCAAGTTTCAGCGCACCAACCAGTCCACCTGTTTCAACCAGCGGCCCATTGCCAAGCCGGGCGATCTGGTGCGCAAGGGCCAGATCATTGCCGATGGCCCGGCCACGGAAATGGGCGAGCTGGCCCTGGGCCGCAATGTCATGGTCGCTTTCATGACCTGGGGCGGCTATAACTTTGAGGATTCCATCCTGGTGTCCGAGCGTCTGGTCAAGGAGGATATTTTCACCTCGGTTCACATTGAGGAATTTGAAACCGTGGCCCGGGACACCAAGCTGGGGCCGGAGGAAATAACCCGGGATATTCCCAACCTGGGCGAGGATTCCCTGGCCAATCTCGATGGGGCCGGCATTATCCGCATCGGGGCCGAGGTCAAGCCGGGCAACATTCTGGTGGGCAAGATCACCCCCAAGGGCGAAACCCAGCTCTCCCCGGAGGAAAAACTGTTAAGAGCCATTTTCGGCGAAAAGGCCTCGGACGTCAAAGACACCTCGCTCAGGGTGCCCCCCGGGGTCGAGGGCACGGTCATTGATGCTCGGGTCTTCTACCGCAAGGGGGTGGACAAAGATGAGCGCTGCCAGCAGATAGAGAATGACGAGATCGCCCGCCTGATGAAAGACCAGGAGGACGAAATCCATATCGTCACTAAAAACACCCAGAAACGCCTTTTGGAATATCTGGCCGGCCAGACCCTCAACGGGCCGGTCTCCGACGGCCGCAAGAATACGCCGGTGCTGAAGAAAAAAGACATCATCACCCCCGAGGCCGTGGATCAGATCGCGCCCCTGGCCTGGGCCAGGGTGCAACTGGTGGAGGACAAGACCGGGGCCATCGCCGAGAAAATAGACAAAGTGGTGGAATACTACCAGGAGCAGGTGGAGCTCATCCGCCTCATTTTTGAAAAGAAAGTGGCCAAGCTGAAAAAGGGCGACGAGATGCCTCCGGGGGTCATCAAGATGGTCAAGGTCTATGTGGCCATGAAGCGCAAACTCTCGGTGGGCGACAAGATGGCCGGCCGCCACGGCAACAAGGGCGTTGTTTCCAGGGTCTTGCCGGAAGAGGATATGCCTTTCTTTGAGGACGGCACCCCGGTGGATCTGGTGCTGAACCCGCTGGGCGTGCCCAGCCGTATGAACGTGGGCCAGATCATGGAAACCCACCTGGGCTGGGCCAGCAAGGAGCTGGGCAAGCAAATCGGCCAGCTGGTGGATGCGGTCAACCGCGAAGGTCTGCGCCATAAGCTCAAGGCCGTGCTGGGCGACCGGGATTTCAACCTCTGGTGCCGGGATCTGGATGACGAGGATCTCCTGAATCTGGCCGAACAGAGCCGCAAGGGGCTGCATGTGGCCACCCCGGTCTTTGACGGAGCCGAGGAGCGGGAGATCAAAGCCATCCTGACCGAGGCCGGGTTGCCGGATATTGGCCAGACCGTGCTCAGGGACGGCCGCACCGGCGAGCGTTTTGAGAATGAAGTCACGGTGGGGATCATGTATATGCTGAAACTTCACCATCTGGTTGATGATAAAATCCACGCCCGCTCCATCGGCCCCTATTCGCTGGTCACCCAGCAACCTCTGGGCGGCAAGGCCCAGTTTGGCGGCCAGCGTCTGGGCGAAATGGAAGTCTGGGCCATGGAAGCCTATGGCGCGGCCTACAGCCTTCAGGAATTCCTGACGGTCAAAAGCGATGATGTGGCCGGCCGCACCAGGATGTATGAGAAAATCGTCAAGGGCGATAATGTTCTGGAGGCTGGCCTGCCGGAGAGCTTCAACGTGTTGGTCAAAGAGCTCCAGTCCCTGGGGCTTGATGTGGATATGGAAGGCGACGGGCCGGAGGAGCTGAGCATCGAAGAGGCCAATATCGCCGCCCTGCCCGGGCCCCTGGCCGAGATCATGACCGCGCCGGCTACGCCGGAAACCGAGGCCTGAGATTAGGTGAACAGCCCCTCATCAAGGGGGCAGGAGGAAACACCGTGGAAGATATATTGAGCTATTTTCAGAAACCCAAAGACCCTTTGAGTTTCAACAGTGTCCGCATCGCTCTGGCCAGCCCGGAAAAAATCAGGGCCTGGTCCAAAGGCGAGGTCAAGAAGCCCGAGACCATCAACTACCGCACCTTTAAACCGGAGCGGGACGGCCTTTTCTGCGCCAAAATTTTCGGCCCCACCAAGGATTATGAGTGCAACTGCGGCAAATACAAGCGCATGAAGCACCGGGGGGTTATTTGTGAAAAGTGCGGGGTGGAAGTCATTCAGTCCAAGGTGCGGCGGGAGCGCATGGGCCACATTGAGCTGGCCTCGCCCGTGGCCCACATCTGGTTTCTGAAAAGCCTGCCCTCCAAGGTCGGCAACTTGCTGGATCTAGCCTTGAAGGATCTGGAAAAGGTCTTATATTTCGAAGCCTATGTGGTCATTGACCACAAAGACACGCCCCTGACTGACGGCCAGGTGCTGACGGAAGACCGCTACCGCCAGGCCCAGGAAGACTACGGCGCTGACGGTTTTGTGGCCGGCATCGGGGCCGAGGCCGTGCAGCAGATGATCCGCAAAGTCAACTGCGCCGAGCTTTCCGTTAAATTGCGGGATGAACTGGCCACCACCTCCTCGGACGCCAAGCGCAAAAAGCTGGTCAAGCGGCTGCGCATTGTCGAGGCTTTCCGCGACAGCGGCAACGACCCGGCTTGGATGATCATGGAGGTCATCCCGGTTCTGCCGCCGGATTTGCGGCCCCTGGTGCCTCTTGAGGGCGGCCGCTTCGCCACTTCCGATCTCAACGACCTCTACCGCCGGGTCATCAACCGCAACAACCGCCTAAAGCGGCTCATGGAACTGGGGGCCCCGGAGATCATCATCCGCAACGAAAAGCGGATGCTCCAGGAAGCGGTGGACGTGCTGTTTGACAACGGGAGGCGGGGTAAAACCATCACCGGCCCCAACAAGCGCCCCTTGAAATCTCTCTCGGATATGCTCAAGGGCAAGCAGGGCCGCTTTCGCCAGAATCTTCTGGGTAAGCGGGTGGATTACTCCGGCCGCTCGGTCATTGTCATCGGGCCGGACCTCCGGCTTCACCAGTGCGGCCTGCCCAAAAAAATGGCCCTGGAGTTGTTTAAGCCCTTCATTTACCATCAGTTGGAAAAGAAAGGCTATATCACCACCATCAAGGCGGCCAAAAAAATGGTGGAAAAGGAAACAGCCGAAGTCTGGGATACCCTTTCGGAAGTGGTGCGGGAGTACCCGATTCTCCTGAACCGGGCGCCCACCCTGCACCGCCTGGGCATTCAGGCCTTTGAGCCTATTCTGATTGAGGGCAAGGCTATCCAGTTGCATCCCCTGGTCTGCTCGGCCTTCAACGCCGACTTTGACGGCGACCAGATGGCTGTGCATGTGCCCCTGTCCATTGAGAGCCAGATTGAGGCCCGGGTCTTGATGATGAGCACCAATAACATCCTCTCGCCGGCCAATGGCGAGCCGGTTATCGTGCCCAGCCAGGATATCGTGCTCGGCCTATATTACATGACCAAGGAAAAACCGGGGGCCATCGGCGAGGGTCGCCTCTATTCCGGGCCGGAGGAAGTTCGCATGGCCTATGACGCCGGGGCTCTGGATCTCCAGGCCCGCATCACCGTGCGCTTAAAGGGCCAGAAGGTGGAGACCACCTGCGGCCGGGTGCTTCTGGCCGAGACCATTCCCGGGCAGCTGGGCTTTGAGGTCATCAACCGGGTCATGAAAAAGGGCGAGCTGCGCAACCTCATCTCCAACTGCTTCCGGGCCTGCGGCATCAAGGATACCGTACTCCTGGCCGACCGGCTCAAGGATTTCGGCTATCAGTTCGCCACCAAGGCCGGCATCTCCCTGTGCATCTCCAATATGATCATTCCCGGCCGCAAAAATGAAATCATCAGCGGGGCCCAGGGCGAGATCAACGAGGTGGAGAAGCAGTATAAAGACGGCCTCATCACCGAGGGCGAGAAATATAACAAGGTGGTCGATATCTGGACCAGGGCTTCCGACGAGGTGGCCGCTGAGATGATGAGCGAGATTCAGACCACCAAGCTGGACGGCAAATCGGCCGAGACTCAGGGCCCGGCCGGCTTCAACCCCATCTATATGATGGCCGACAGCGGGGCCCGGGGTTCCAAGGATCAGATGCGCCAGTTGGCCGGGATGCGCGGTTTGATGGCCAAACCCACGGGTGAAATCATTGAGCAGCCCATCACCGCCAATTTCCGGGAGGGCCTGACCGTCCTCCAGTATTTCGTCTCCACCCACGGCGCCCGAAAAGGTTTGGCCGACACCGCCCTGAAGACGGCCAATTCCGGTTACCTGACCCGCCGTCTGGTGGATGTGGCCCAGGACAGCATTATTCTGGAGAAAGACTGCGGGGCCAAAGACGGCATTGAAGTGGAGGCTCTGCGGGAGGCCGGCGAAATTATTCAGCCCCTGGCCGAGCGTATTCTGGGCCGCACGGCTCTGGGTGATGTCCTGCACCCGGCTGACGGCAGCCTGATTGTGGCTGACGGCGAGGAAATAAATGAGGAAAAGGCTGCGGCCATTGAAAAGGCCGGCCTTGACCGCCTGATGATTCGCTCGGTGCTGACCTGCCGGGCCAAGCACGGGGTCTGCGCCAAATGCTATGGCCGCGACCTGGCGCACGGCAAGCTGGTGGAGATCGGCGAGTCCATCGGCATCATCGCCGCTCAGTCCATTGGCGAGCCCGGCACCCAGTTGACCATGCGGACTTTCCACATCGGCGGCACAGCTTCCCGCCGGGTTGAGCGCCATGTCATCAGCAGCGACCTGACCGGCACAGTGGAATTCACCCCGGATGTGCGGCTGGTTCGCTCCACCGGCGGCGAACTGGTGGTTATGAGCCGCAAAGGCGAGCTCATCATCAGGGATGAAAACGGTCTGCCGCGGGAGAAGCATGAGCTGATCTACGGCGCTCACCTGCGCCTCAAAGCCCAAAATGGCGGCCCGGCTTTGGCCTCCGGCGGGGTAGGGGAGGAGGAGCGCGCCCTCCAGGTGACGGACGAATACAACCTCAAAATAGAGGCCGACCGCCTCCGTCTCAGCCAGGACTACCAGCTGGCCATTGACAAGCCAGGTGAATTCGTTGATTGGGATCCATTTACCGTGCCCATCCTGACCGAGCTTTCCGGCGTGGTCGCCTTTGAGGATATGGAAGAAAATAAGACCATGGTGGAGAAAGTGGATCAGGTCACCGGTAAATCCTCAAAGGTTATAATTGAGTCCAAGCAGGCCGAAATTCGCCCCCGCATCAAAGTGCAGGACGAGGCCGGCAACCCCCTCATGACTTCCAAGGGCGCTCCGGCCGTCTATCCCCTGCCGGTCAACGCCATTCTGCTGGTGGAAGACGGCCGGAAGGTGCAGGCCGGCGAGGCCCTGGCCAAGATACCGCGGGAAACCACCAAGACCAAGGATATCACCGGTGGTCTGCCCCGGGTGGCCGAGCTCTTTGAAGTCCGCAAACCCAAGGAAGTGGCGGTCATCAGCGAGATTGACGGCAGTGTTTCCTTTGGCAAGCAGACCAAGGGCAAGCGCAAGGTCATCATCAGCCCGGAAATCGGCGAGGCCAAGGAATACCTCATTCCCAAGGGCAAGCACGTCACCGTTCACGAAGGCGACTTTGTCCGGGCCGGCGAGCCCCTGATGGACGGGGCGGCCAACCCCCACGACATCCTGTCTATCCGCGGGGTCAAAGACCTGGCCAAATATCTGGTGGACGAAGTGCAGCAGGTCTATCGTCTCCAGGGCGTTAAAATCAATGACAAGCATATTGAGGTCATTGTCCGCCAGAGGTTGCGCAAGGTTCGGGTCAAGTCGCCCGGCGACAGCGAATTGCTGGCGGGCGAGTCGGCCGACCGGATGAAGTTTGAGGAATTGAATGAAAAACTGCTGGCCGAGGGCAAGACCCCGGCCACAGGCGCCCCGGTGCTCCAGGGCATTACCAAGGCCTCGCTGTCCACGGAGAGTTTTATCTCGGCGGCCAGCTTCCAGGAGACTACCAAGGTGCTGACCGAGGCGGCGGTGGCCGGCAAAACCGATATGCTGGCCGGCCTGAAGGAGAATGTCATCATGGGTCGGCTGATCCCGGCCGGGACTGGTCTGCCTAAGTATCTGTCTCAGTTCAATAAAAAACAGCGGGTAGTGGCCGCCGGCTGAACCAAAGCAGTCTTGACAAGACGGGCGGCTTATGGTTAAATCCAAAAAAGGCCGGAGTGGTGAAACTGGTAGACGCACTGGACTCAAAATCCAGCGATGGCAACATCATGTCGGTTCGATTCCGACCTCCGGCACCACGGTAAAGTTAAGGAGTTGAGGCGGTTTTTGAAGATGAGAGTTTTAACCGTAGCCATTCTGCTGGGCAGTTACAACGGGGCCGCCTTTTTAGCCGAGCAGCTGGATTCCCTGGCCGCCCAGACCTATCCCCACTGGCGTCTCTGGGTCTCCGACGACGGCTCGACTGATGACACATTGAAGATATTGAAAGATTATCAGGGTCGCTGGGGCCAAGACAAGTTGACTTTCGGGCCGGGGCCGGGCCGGGGCTTTGTCCAGAATTTCCTGAGCCCGACCGCCAACCCGGAGATAGAGGCTGACTATTACGCCTGGTGTGATCAGGATGATATCTGGCTACCCGGTAAACTGAGCCGGGCTCTGGCTCAGTTGGCCCCCGGGGGCCAGGAAAAACCGGCCCTCTATGGCGGCCGGACTATTTTGGTGGATCGGGACAATAGAGAGTTCGGCCTCTCCCCCCTCTTTAACCGGCCGCCCAGTTTCGCCAACGCCCTGGTGCAATCCATCATGGGCGGCAACACCATGATTTTCAACTGCCCAGCCCGGTCTCTGATTAAAGCTGGCTATCCCTTGGGGCCGGTCAGCCATGACTGGTGGGCCTATCAGCTGGTCAGTGGGGCCGGGGGCCAGGTCATTTACGATGAGGAGCCGCAAATCCGCTATCGTCAGCACGGCCGGAATATGATCGGCTCCAATCAGGGCTGGCCGGCCCGGCTGGCCCGGCTCAGACGGATGCTGAAAGGAAATTTTCGGCAGTGGAATGAACGCAATCTGGCCGCCCTGTCAACTGTGGCCGATCGGCTGACTGCGGCCAGCCGCCGGGAGCTGGAGGCCTTCAGCAACCTGCGCCGGGCTGTCTGCCCCTGGCAGAGATGGCGGCAGCTTAAAAACAGCGGCCTTTATAGAGAGGGCCGGGGCCAGAAGTGGGCTTTGCAGGTAGCCACGCTGATGAAACAGGTTTGACCGGGTATAAACTGGAGTAAAGATGCAAGTGGTGATTCTAGCGGGAGGCAAGGGCACGCGCATAAGCGAAGAAAGCCTTTCCAGGCCCAAACCCATGATTGAACTGTATCTCCCGATTTTTTGCACCACAATAACGAAAGTGACTAATAGGGAAGCGAGAGATTTAAATGTTTAATGATATCATTCATTTTCTTTGTTGGTTCTTGTATTATTAAATTCTTTTCATAAACTTTAATCGAAATCGTTCACGGCCCCCGCTCCCTGGTGGCCTTCGCCAGCCTCCTGACCGCCGCCTTCATCCTCTTAAAAAATATCGTCAGCTATGTGGTCATGCGCCTGACCGCCAACCTCAGCGAAGATATGTCTCTGCATATCTGCCTGGAGACTCTGGCGCGTTATCTGTATAAAGGCTATTACTCCAGCTTAAGCCCCGCGCTATGCGCGGGAGAATA
>JAISJK010000115.1 GCA_031261565.1 Candidatus Adiutrix sp.
AAACCTTCGTCATTCTATCAGAGGAGGTCAGCTATAAAGTAACCTTATTTTGCCGCTCATCTCCAGGCCGCCCCGTCTCCCCGCCGGCTAAAATATTTGCCATTGAAACCCGGTAATGCTATCATTAAAAATATGGACAGCCTGAACAAAGAGCAAGCTCTCGAAACAGCTTTCTCGGCCGCTGAGGCCGGGGCCGGAGAATTGATGTCCGGCTACGGCCGGCGGCCCCAGGTGCGCCACAAGGGCACATCCGACCTAGTGACGGAATATGACCTGCGCTCCGAGGCCATTATCCGTCAAATCGTTGGCCGGGCTTTTCCCGACCACCTGATAGTGGGCGAGGAGGAAGGTGCCAGCGGCTCAGCCGGGGCCGCTTACAAGTGGTATGTTGACCCGCTGGACGGCACCACTAATTTCGTCCACGGCCACCCTTTTTTCGCGGTCTCCATCTGCCTAGCCGCCCTGGGGCCTGACGGCCGGGAAGAGCCGCTGGTGGGCGTCATCCAGGCCCCGGCCCTGGGCGATCTCTACTGGGGCCTGAAGGGCCACGGGGCCTTTCGCCGATTGCGCCTCCCCGGCCGCCGCCCCAGGGAAAGCCGCCTAGCGGTCACCGAGACCGCTGATCTGCGCTCGGCCTGTTTGAACACCGGCTTCCCCTATGACATCTACTCCCGGGGGGGAGAAGTGCTACCCCCCTTCTCCGAGCTGATTATGGCCGCCCGCACCATCCGCCGGGCCGGCTCAGCCGCGCTGGACATGGCCTATGTGGCCACTGGTCTGGCCGACGGCTTTTGGGAAACCGGCCTCAAGCCCTGGGACGTGGCCGGGGGGATGGTGCTGCTGACCGAAGCCGGCGGTCAGGTCAGCGATTACCAGGGGCGGCCCTACCAGTTGGGCCGGAGCCGGGACATCCTCGGCTCCAACGGCTGGTTGCACCCCGTCATTTTAGAATATCTGAAATAATATGGGGCAGCTGATCTTTTATATCGGCGGGGCCAAAAGCGGCAAGAGCCGGCTGGCTCAGGCCCGGGCCGAGACCTGGCCGGCCCCGCGGGTCTATCTGGCCACCGCCCAGGCTTTAGACGAAGAAATGGCGGAGCGCATCCAAAAGCATCAGGCTGAGCGCGGCCCGGGCTGGCGGACGATGGAGGCCCCCCTGGAGCCTGACGCGGCCCTGGGCCGTCTGGCCGGCCAGGAGTCCCCGGTGCTCTTTGACTGCCTGACCCTGTGGCTCAGCAATCTCCTGGGCCATAATTATGATACGCTGGCGGCTCTGGAGCGGGTCAGGGATCTGCTCCAGGCCGTAGCTAATTACTCTGGCCCGGTGCTGGTCGTCTCCAATGAAGTGGGCGGCGGCATTGTGCCCGCCAATCCTCTGGCCCGGCAATTCCGCGATCTGGCCGGTCTGGCCAACCAGCTTCTGGCGGCCAGGGCCGATCAGGTTATCCTGGCCGTGGCCGGGCTGGAGCTAAAACTAAAGTGAGCGAGTGACTGCCATGAATTATGGACTGTATATACATGTGCCTTTTTGCGCCCGACGTTGCCCTTATTGCGATTTCTATTCCATCTCCGCTCTGGATCTGATCCCCCGCTATGTCGCGGCTCTGGGCCGCGAAGCCAGCCAGGCCGCCCCGGCCTGGCCGGGGCCGTTTGAAACGCTCTTTATCGGCGGGGGCAGCCCCAGCCTTTTGAACCGGGAAGGCCTGACCGGGCTATTGGCCGCCCTGGCCCCCCTGGATCTCTCGGGCTTAAAGGAGATAACTCTGGAGGCCAACCCCGAGGACGTCAGCCCGGAGCAGGCCGATTTATGGACCGAAACCGGAGTCACCCGCCTGTCCCTGGGCCTGCAAACCCTTGATGAGCGCTGGTTGAGCGATGTCCTGGGGCGGACTCACGCGGTGGGCCAGAGCCTGGCCGCGGTGGAGACCTTGCGCGGGCGGCCCTACGCCCTGGCCTTTGACCTCATCTATGGCCTCCCTTCCCAGTTGGTGGAAGACTGGGGGACTGACCTGAGCCGGGCGGCCGAGCTGGGGCCTGACCACATCTCCACTTACAGCCTGACCCTGGAGCCCGGTGCCCCTCTGGCCCGCACCATCGCTGAAAAATACCTGCCCCCGCTCCCGCCTCCGGAACTGGTGGCCGATATGTTTCTCATCAGTGGCCAGGCCCTGGCCGCCAAAGGTTTTTACCGCTATGAAGTCTCCAATTTCGCCAAGCCCGGCCATGAGTCGCAGCACAATCTGAAATACTGGCGGCGGGAGCCCTACCTGGGCCTGGGGCCGGCTGCCCACTCCTTTGACGGCCACCGGCGCTGGAGCAACCCGCCCTCGGTGCGCCAGTGGGCCACGGCTCTGGATTCGGGCGCCGATCCCCGCAACTTGGTGGAGGAGCTGGATCAGCCGGCCGAGCGTCTGGAAATGATTATGCTGGGTTTGCGCCTGCCGGAAGGTCTGCCGGAGGACAGGCTGGCCAGCGCCCCCCGTCTGGCCGAGTTTATTGAATCAGGCCATCTGGTGCGCTCTGAAGGCCGCATCCGCCCCACGGAAAAGGGGCTGCTCCTAGCCGATCGGCTGGCGGTGGAACTGGCTTGATTATTAAAATCACCTGAGCTATACTTAAAGCCTAACCTCAAGGGAAGAGAATCAGGCCAGGGAACAGGCGCCGCTCCACTCATCATTTAAGGAGTTTCGTCATGATCAAAAATTCTCAGCCGGTCACCCCCTTTAACCTCAAGCCCCGGGCTCACAGCACTAACCAACTGGCGGCCTCGGTCACTGAATACGCTCCCCAGCCCGGCCGGCAGGTGGCCCGGCATATGCGTCTGGAAGTTCAGAACACCCCCGGCCATCAGGTGGACGAGGTTATCGACGCCTTCCAGCGCTACTTTGACATCAGCCCCCGCCGGGAACCTACGGCCGACCCCCGGGATGAAGATTCCATCGCCCGCCACCCCCAGCAGATCATCCAGTCAGCCCAGCGCTGGGCCGCTGACCAGAGTTACCAGTTTTCCGACAACGGCGTTGAATTTCGCCAGTTTCAGCCGGAATACCGGGCCTGGGCCGGCCGCCTGGAGTTGACTATGCACAACCCCGGCCCAGCCGACATCTCCGCCCCGCCGACGGTGGTCGGCCCGCCCTTAATGAGCGAGAGTCAGAATCCGGCAACGGCCTGGCAGACGGCCACCGCTCAGACCACTGCAAATCTGACCCCGGATCCGCCGACCCGGATTCTGGTGGGGCCGGTCAACTGGATAGATGATGTCCAGACCAACCCGGATCAGGCCTGGCGCACGGCGGTGGTGGTGGACGAGGGTTTGGCCGCCGGGCATCAGGGCTTGCCGGGCGGGGGGCTGGTCAAGGATTTCCGGCCCCGGGGCTTTGATCAGGCCTATATCCGGGCCATCCGCATCATTGATGAATTGGAGATTGGCGCACTCAAACCCCAGCCGGCTTTAAACGGCCTGGCCTGAGATTCCGGTCATATTTTTTTCATAAACTCGGCCACCACGGCCCGGTCGGAAGTCAGCCGGCTGGGCGGCAGAGCTTTGAGAAGTTTTTTGCCATAGCTCTTTTTCAACAGACGCACATCCAGAATGGCCAACAGCCCCTGATCGCGGCTCTGGCGCATCAGACGGCCCAGGCCCTGTTTCAGGGTCAGGGCCGCTTCCGGGACAAAGTAGTCCAGGAATGCGTCGCGGCCCTCAGCTTCCAGCAATTTGGAGCGGGCCTGCACCAGGGGCCGATCCGGCCGGGGGAAAGGCAGTTTCTCAATAATGACGGCGGATAAACTCTCCCCGGGCACGTCCACTCCCTGCCAGAAACTGTGGGTGGCCAGCAAAACCGAGCTGGTGCGGCGCCGAAATTCCTCTAATATAGCCGCCCGCCCCATCTCCCCCTGCCTCAAAATGGGCCAGCTTATCCGGGCCCGCAACTGTTCGGCCACAAAATTGAGGCTGCGATGCGAGGTGAACAGCACCAGGGCCCGGCCCCGGCTGAGATTCAGCAGAGCTTCCACTTCAGCGGCCACCGCTGCCGGGAAATCCGGGGCCGAGGGTTGGGGCAGGTGTTGGGGAATATAGGCCAGGGTGCGGTTTTGATAGTCAAAGGGCGAGTCAATGGAGAGGCCCTGGATTTCCGGCCAAAGGCCGAGGCGCTCTTTAAAAAAAGAGAAATCGCCGCCATTGCTCAAGGTGGCCGAGGTGAAGATCAGGGGCCGGCCGCAGTTCAACAGCTTTTCCGCCAACTGGCGGGCAATCTTGATGGGATAGGCCGACAGGGTCAGGCGGCGGCCCTGGCGCTCAGCCTGGTAAACGTATTCCCGGTCAGCGGCCTCGGCCAGAAAAAGCATGGTGGCCGCCGCTTCCTGCACCCGGGCCAGAACCGGGGCCAATTCGTCGTTGTCCCGGGCCGGTTCCCTGAGACTCTCGGCCAGGGCCTGGGCGTCATGATGAAAATTCAAGAGGTAGTCTTTGAGTTTGGCGGCTTCAGGGTCGTCCTCCCGCCACAATTCCCATTCCCCGGTTCGGCGGCTGTAGCGGAGGTTAAACCCCTCAGCCTGGCGGCTGAAAATATCAGCCAGGGGTTTGAGGCGGGCGCCGGCGGTCAAACTCAGGCTGAGGAGAGACCGCTCCAGATCGCGCTTCAAACTGGACAGGGTCAGGTTACTGAGGGAGCGGCCGAAATAGCTGGTGGCCGCCTCTTCCAATAAGTGGGCCTCGTCAAAGACGGCCGCCTCCCACTCCGGCAACACTTCGCCAAAGCCGGCTGAGCGCACGGCCAGATCAGCCATCAGGAGGTGGTGGTTGACCAGCACCAGATCGGCCGCCGCCGCTGCCCGCCGGGCCCGCCACAGATAGCAGTCGCCCAGATCCGGGCAGCGCTGGCCCAGACAGCGGTCAGCCTGGGCCGATATTTCGGCCCACAGGGGGCCGCCCTCGGGCAGAAAGGTGAATTCAGCCCGATCGCCAGACCGGGTTTTAGGTGCCCAACCGGCCACTTGCTGCAGCCGGGCCTGGTCTTCGCTTTCAAAAAGCGAGCCCTGGGCCAGGGCCTTTTTCAGGAAAAACAGACAGAGATAATTCTCCCGGCCCTTGAGCCGGGCCGCCCGGAAATTATCCCCGAAAAATTGGCGAATGAAGGGCAGATCTTTTTCAAATATCTGATCCTGAAGGTTTTTGAGGCCGGTGGAGATTAAAGTCTTTTTACCGCTCATCAGGGCCGGCAGCAGATAGGCCAGCGTTTTCCCTGTGCCGGTTCCGGCTTCCACCAGGGCGAAATCATCCTCCTGGAAAGATCGGGCCACTTCCAGAGCCATGGCCAGTTGTCCCGGCCGGGGCTCATAGCCTGGCCAGGAGCGGGACAGGGGGCCGTCCGGGCCCAGAAGTCGGCGCAGCTCAGCCAGCATCACATCACTTCGGTCAGCCGCCAAACAAGCCGGGCAAATTGAGGCCTCCGGTAATCTGGCTCATTTCCCGGGCCACCAGATCCTGAGCCTTTTTCAGAGCCTCATTGACTGCGGCGACCACCAAATCAGCCAGCATCTCGGCCTCATCCGGGTTGATGACTTCCCTCTCCAGTTTGATGGAAACCACTTCCGAGGCCCCATTGGCCGTCACCATGACCATTCCGCCACCGGCCGTGGCCGTGACCAGTTTTTGGGCCAGCTGCTCTTGGGCCTCGCTGACTTTTTTCTGCATTTCCTGAGCCTGCTTGACCAGATCGCCCATGCCGGCAAAATCCAGAGCCATCGCCTTATCTCCTTTTCAATTAAAAATCAGTCAATATCGTCGTCCGCAGCGTCAATGAACAGATCAGCTTCCTGCTCCTCCGATTCCTCCGTCGGCTCGGGCCCGGTCGGGCGGAACTCAACAAAAACGCCCGGCAGGTCGGCCATCATCGACTGCATCTCCGGATCCTTTTTAAGAACCTCCAGCCGGTCAGCGGTCTGGGCCACCGGCGGCGGGGCCACGGCGGGGGCGGCCGGCGGCGGCTGCGGGGGGGCTATGGCCACCGGGGCGGCCACGGCCGGACGGGGCGGAGGGTTCTGAGTCAATAGCCGCCCCAGGCGCTCAACCATCTCGGTCATGGGGATCAGGGGCTCCAACTGGGCCAGGCGGATGACCTGGGCTTCCAACAGCCAGCGAGGTTGGGGGGCGTAGGCCAGCTCTCGCTGAAATTTCAGCCAGGCGTCAAAATGGCGGTGCAGGGTATCCAGCGAGTGCCGGGCGGCCAAAGCAGTGTAATCACTTTCCTCGGTTTCGGTGATGTTCATGGATTCCAGGATCCGCCGGTCGACTTTGACCAGGGTCAGGCCCCGGATAAATTCCAGAATTTTTAGACCCAGATCCTTAAAATCATAGCCG
>JAISJK010000014.1 GCA_031261565.1 Candidatus Adiutrix sp.
TACGCCCCGGCTGAACAATACACCGCCGCCGCCGCCAATCAGGGGCCGTGGACGGATTTATACGCTTTAGGCGCGGTGATATTTCGTTGTCTCACCGGGGCCGAACCCACAGACTCAACTGAGCGGCAAGATACCATCACCAATGGAGAGCCCGCCCCGCTTGTTCCTAAATTGCGTAATCTTGCTGGGGTGGCCAGCCCGGGGTTGGCCAAAGCTGTAGAAGGCTGTCTGCGGGTGGCCCGGAAAGACCGCATTCAGGGAGTGGCTGAGTTAAGGCAGGTTCTGAACAACCGACTGACCCCGAACCCCGAGAGTATTAAGCCTACTCCAGTCAGGGAAGAAACTGAGACTACTCCTGGCCATCGTTCCAATGGGTATGCTTATGTTTCCAGTCAAGATCAGAATCTTGAGTTTCAGATGAGTTTCCCATTGGCCACCCGCTGGCCTCGATTTTTTGCCCGAATTTTCGATGTCTGGCTGGAAATCATGCTCGTGTCCATCGTCCTGGGCGTAGTGTTGGGCTATTATTCTGCCGGTTTTATTGAATGGATCAATGATCCAGGCGGAAGTCTGTTTTTGGGGATAATTTGCCTACCTATTGGGCTCATGTTGGATGCGGCTGTTTATCGACTCATTGGAAATACGCCAGGCAAAGCTTTATTAGGTCTGAAAGTCAGCACTCTTGATGGCAGAGCCTTAAGCTTTGGACAATATCTTTACCGGAATTTCTCAATATGGATAGCTGGACTTGCTTTTGGGCTTCCCATAATCTATCTTATCACTATGGCTCGCCAGGGGCAGAGACTCGCCAGGGGGCAACAGACAAGTTATGACGAATCCACAGGGTATAGAGTGCGCGCCAAGCAGATTGGCTGGATACGCAGGCTGGGCTTTGGTTTAGTCTTCACTGGCCTGCTTTTAGTTATGGCAGTGTTCAATAGCATGGAGAAAGCCGCCCAACGTGAGCAAATCTTGAGTAGTATTTCCCCAGACTACTCTTGGGAAAACCCGATCACCCGGATCAATGCGAAGATTGGCTCTCAATGGAAGAATTCCACCCAACAAAATGATGATGGCCAACCGGTATATATGTTCTCGGAGCGAACCGGACATGCTGTAATTATTCTCGCCTTAGAGAGTGTGTCTGGATTCACCCTAAACGACTATGTTCAAGGATTTCAGAAAAACACGACCGCGCATATGCGCTTCTCAGACGGTGGCCGTTTCTCTGAGAAAAATAACTCCCCAGTCTGGCAGGGCTCAGGCAGAATGGTCGATACCTCTGGTAGCCGCCTTAACGTGCAGATCATGCAGGTTGGTTCCGACTTTTGGCGAGTGGTAACGATTCAAGTAATGCCCTATGACTACTCTGACCGACTGGTGGCCCAACTTCAAGCCGAGCTTTGGATGACGGTCAAGTAGCCCAGGCAAGGTAAATGATGACTGAATCAATCAACAGCCAGAGCGCCCTCCCGGCCGGAGCCAAGCTCGGCTCTTACCGCATAGCCGAGGAACTCGGCCGGGGCGGATTCAGTATCACTTACCGGGCTTTAGATCTGAATCTCAATCGCCCGGTAGCGGTTAAGGAGTTTTTCCCAAAGGATCTGGCCATACGTCGTTCCGGCCAGTCTGTGGGGCCGCATTCAGAGAGCGCGGCCCAAAATTTTCAAAATGGCCTGGATTCTTTCCTAAAGGAAGCCCAGACTCTGGCCCAATTCAATCACCCAAACATTGTCCCGGTGCTGAACTTTTTCAAAGCGGCCAATGATACGGCTTATCTGGTAATGCCCTTCCTGGCGGGAGATACTTTAGCGAACAGCTTGGCGAAGCGCCCAGACGGCCGAATGAGTGAAGCTGAAGTTTTGATTTGGCTAAGGCCTTTATTAGATGGTCTCCAAGCCATACATGCCGTTGGCTTGCTGCATCGCGACCTGAAACCGGAAAATATATTTTTACAGGAAAATGGCAACCCTATCCTGATCGACTTCGGCGCGGCCCGGAACGCCCTGGCCAATCACAGCCGCAATCTGAGCGTGGTGCTGACCCCCGGTTACGCCCCGGCGGAGCAATACACCTCCTCGGCCGCTAATCAGGGGCCGTGGACTGATTTATACGCTCTGGGGGCGGTGATATTCCGCTGCCTGACTGGAAGGGAACCCATAGACTCAACCGAGCGGCAGGATGCCCTCACTAATGGGGAGACAGACCCCTTAGCTCCCGAACTTAGGAGTCTTTCTCAAGTGGCCAGCCCGGGCTTGACCCAGGCTGTGGAAGGTTGCTTGCGGGTGGTCAGGAAAGACAGAATTCAGGGTGTGGCGGAGTTGAGGCAAATTCTGAGCACCAATCAAGCTCAGCCCGGTAAAGCCTCTTCTGATTTTACTCAGGTTCTGAATCACACGGCAAAGCCCTCGGTTCCTCCGAGTTTTCAGCAGGTCGAAAATGAGGACGAGAGGCATGGCAAGATGGCCATAATCTGCGCCCTCATTGTGCTGGCAATAATTGGAGCTTACTCTTTTTCCCGGTTTAACCGGGTGGAATATTCCCCGCAAGTCAAAGCTCCAGATAACAGCGGCTATGGCTCCCACAGCACTACCCCTGAAGAAACAGAACAATACCCAGCTCAGAGCGATGTTGAGAGAGAGGCGGAGCGGGCCAGGGAGGCGGAGCGGGCTAGGGAGGCCGAGCGAGCCAGGGGAGCGGAACGAGCCAGGGAAGCGGAACGAGCTAGAGAAGCAGAACGGGCCAGAGAGGCGGAGCGAGCTAGAGAGGCGGAACGAAAATCTGAGGCTCTCTTTAATTTAGGCCGGCAATACGTTAGCGGGACAGGCGTAGCCCAAAATATGGCTATGGGCGTTCAATACTACCAGCAGGCGGCCGATCTGGGCCATGCTGGAGCCCAAGGCAGTCTGGCCTGGATGTATTTAAAAGGGCTCGGAGTTCCTCAAAACAAAACGCGGGCCACTCAATTATATCAACAATCGGCCGATGGGGGGTATGCCAACGCTCAATTTGACCTGGCCCGAATGTATCTCAAGGGCGATGGGGTCACCCAAAATATATATTTGGCCGCCAAATATTTCCAAATGGCGGCGGGTCAGGGACACGCCGGTGCTCAAGCCAGTTTGGGCTGGATGTATGCAACTGGGTCAGGTGTCCCCCCAAATGTGACCTTGGCTGCGCAATGGTATCAAAAAGCGGCCAATCAGGGAGATGCCAACGCTCAATACGACTTGGGTTTACTTTATGACGGCCAAGGCGACTATGCCAAAGCAGTCTCCTGGTATCAAAAAGCGGCTGGGCAGGGCCATGCTAATGCTCAATGCGTCTTGGGCGTCAAGTATTACTTGGGAAAGGGCGTGGGCAAGGATTTAAAGAAAGCTGGTGTGTGGTTAAAAAAATCAGCTGATCAGGGCAATGCCCATGCTCAATTCTGTTTAGGTGTGCTATATGAAAACCCTCCTGGTTCCTATAAAATGGCTCTCTTTTGGTACCAAAAAGCGGCCGCGCAGGGGCACTCAGACGCTCAAAAGGCTGTAAGTCGCTTAAGGCAATATCGATAACGACAGGAGGCTATAAGCTGTGGAAAGTCAAATAATTGAATGGAAAGAATCGTGGCGCGACGACTATCTGAAATGGATCTGCGGCTTTGCCAATGCGCAGGGCGGCCGATTAGAGATTGGCCGGAACGACAAGGGCGAAATTGTTGGGCTTTCTGACGCTAAAAAGCTACTCGTGGAACTGCCGAACAAAATTCGCGCGACAATGGGCATTGTGGCCAACGTGAATTTGGGCCGCGAAGCCGGGCGCGAGTATATTGTGGTTGAGGTCGGGGCACATCCCAACGCGATCAGCTATCGGGGCAAGTATTATTTTCGCTCCGGCAGCACCAATCAGGAACTGACAGGTTTTGCGCTTGATGAACTGATATTCCGCAAATATGGGCGAACATGGGACGCTGTGCCCGTGCCTCATGTCAGGGTCGATGATTTCTACCACGATGCTTTTGACATTTTTCGCAAAAAAGCTGTGGCCAGCAATCGCCTCACCAAGGAGGATGTTGCGGGAAGCGACGCAGACCTATTGAAAGCTTTGAAACTGACCGAGGGCGATTATCTGTTGAAAGCGGCACTCCTTTTGTTTCACCAAGACCCTGACCAGTGGTGCTTCGGCTCGTTTATTAAAATAGGCTTTTTCGCCAGCGATGCCGATTTGCTGTATCAGGACGAAATCAACGGCCCGCTCATTGGTATAGCCGACCGGGTGTTGGATACTATTTATATAAAATATTTCAAGGGGTTGATTCATTATGAAGGTATTCAGAGAGTTGACCACTACCCGATGCCCCGTGATGTTTTGCGCGAGGCTGTTTTGAACGCCATTGTGCATAAAGATTATATTACTGGCAATCCAATTCATATCAAGATCTACGATGACAAAGTGATCATCTACAATGATTGTCAGCTTCCAGCCAATGTTAAGCCCGAAAACCTGCTGGCCGGGATTGGCTCAAAACCGCATAACCCGCTGATAGCCGGGACATTTTTTCGTTCAGGACAGATTGAGGCCTGGGGGCGCGGCATTGAGAAGATGAAAACCGGCTGTGCCGCCGATGGCTTGCCCGAGCCTGAGTTTGATATTAGACCAACTGACTTTGCGATTTGCTTCCGAATCCGGAATAACAATAACGCCCATAACGGAGATATAATTTGTTCCTCTAATGGTAGCGGAACAAATGGCGGAACAAACGATATTTGAATGCAAATAATTGATTTAATGTCTAAAGAAGAAACCACCCCGGCCCTGCAGGCCACCCCTCCACGGGAGGGGAATCAAGATGCCGCGTCCGTTACAGAAAGTTTCACCATCTCCGCCTCCTCGGCTTTTGTTTTGACCTGGCCGTCCAGCCGGGCCCGGCGGAGGCCGTCCAGCGCCTTCTTGACGCCTGGCCCCTCGGGCACCCCCAGGACCATCAGGTCGCGGCCGTTTAACTCGGGCTTGACCTGGCGGTAAGAGGTCAGGTAGGCCACCCCGGCCTGGGCCAGCTCCCGGTTTTCGGCTTTGGCCATGATAAACAGGATGGTGGGCAGGCTGAAGGGAGCCAACAGGTCATAAATCCGGCTGGGGGGCAGGGCAAAGCTCTTCTTGTAGCGCATCAAAAGCTCATCGGCCGCCGGTCGCTCGATGGTCAGCATCAGGGCTTCGCTCTTTTTAATGGTCAGGGACTGAGCCATCTCGGCCAGATCAACGGGCCGCAGGAGGTCGGTTATGGCCATCAGATAGACCATCCAGGCCTGGGGCAGACAGGCCGGAAAGGTCAGGGCCAGCCAGTCGCGCACCCGGCGGACTTCGTTTAAGAGCCGCTGGCAGTCCGGCCCCAGGACAATTTTGGGGTGGACATAAGGCAAAAGGCCAAATTCGCCCAGGCGCCTGATGGCCGGCCCGGGGTCGTCTTCGCTCAGGATGAGCTTGAGCTCATGGAGCAGCCGCCGGCGGTCGATGCTGGTCAGAAAGTTGTTTTTGACCGCCCCGTCCAGGAGGCTGGCCGTCATCTTGCTGATCTTGAAACCCAGGCGGGCCTCAAAGCGCACGGCCCGGAAGGCCCGGGTGGAATCCTCGACAAAGCTGAGGTTGTGCAGCACCCTGATGTATCCGTCTTTGATATCCTGATAGCCCCGGAAAAAGTCGATGAGTTCCCCGAAGCTGGGCGGGTTGAGCGAGACGGCCAGGCTGTTGATGGTGAAATCCCGGCGGGAGAGATCCATGCGCAGGGATCCGGTCTGAACCACCGGCAGAGCCCCGGGGCGCTCGTAATACTCCCGGCGGGTGGTGGAAATATCAATGGTGTAGCCATCGGCCGTGGTCAGGGAGGCCGTTTTAAAGCGGGGGTGGCGGATGACTCGGGTGATCTGGTGATCCTGCACGGCCCGGCTGACCAGATCGTTGATATCGCCGTCATAAGACAGGTCAATATCGTGGCTGGGCTTGCGCATGATCAGATCCCGCACGCAGCCGCCGACGGCGTAGAGATTGGCCTCTGACTGTTCGGCCGCCTGGCCCAGCCGCTCCAAGATAAATAAAATAGGCGGGGCCGTCCGCTCCCGCAGCAACCCGGCCAGGTTCCGGCGGCTGGCCTCGGCCCGGGCCTGGTGGCCCTGGCCCTCCAGTTCTCCGCCGGCCTCGGCCAGAGCCTGCAACAGATCCGTCCGGGTGATGACCCCCACCGCCCGGCCGTCTTCCACCACCGGCAGCACCCGCTGCTTGCGATCCACAATAATCTTTTTAATCTCCGGGAAGTCGGCCTCCGGGCCAACGACAGTAAACTCGCTGTTCATAAAAGCGCTGATGGGGTAGTCGAGGAGGCCGTGGTGGAGGGCTTTGGAAACATTGTGCTCCGAGATGAAGCCGATGACTTTTTCTTCTTTGTCCAGCACCAGCAAAACATTGATGCTGAGCTTGATCAGCAGATCCCGGGCCTCGGCCAGGGTCTGCCAGCCGCCGATGGCGATGGGCGGGAAGACCATGAGATTTTTGGCCCGGTAAAAGGAGCCCAGGGCGTCAAACAATATTTCATCCAGCCGCCTTTTGGCCTGGGCCAGGCTCATGTTTTTAATGCTGGCCGCCGCCGCCGAGGGGTGGCCGCCGCCGCCGAATCCCCTGGCCACCAGGGCCGCGTTGACTGTGCCCAGGCGGGAGCGGATGACCAGCTGCACTTTATTGTCCATGCCCACCAGGATAAAGAGGTTGGAGAGGCCCATGATCTCCATCATCTTATGGGCCAGCACGGCCACATCGTCAATATGGCGCTCGGTCTCCGCCGTGGCGATGACCAGGCTCAGGCCCCGGGTCTGCCGGGTTTCAGCCGAGTCAATGAGGGTATTCAAAAGAGCCAGCTGGTCGGTATTGAGCTCCCGCACCACCAGTTGAGCCACCACGGCCAGGTCAGCCCCCCGGGCCAGCAGTTCCGCCCCGGCCAGGTAATCCCGCTTGGTGGTGGAGTTAAAGGTGAAAGAGCCGGTGTCTTCGTAGAGGCCGACGGCCATCATGGTGGCTTCTTCCGGCAACAGCTCCAGCCCGAGCTCGCTGAGGAGGCCGGTCATGATGGTCACCGTGGCCCCGACGGTCTCCACCACCTCCACCTGGCCCTCCAGGTCGCCAGGGGCGTCCGGGTGGTGGTCGTAGAGGTGAATCTCCAGCCCGGGATTGTCGAGCACGGCTTTTAAATCCCCGATGCGTTCCGGCTGGCGGGTGTCCACCACCACCAGGCGGCCAACTTGGTTCAGGTCAAGATCCTTGAATTTGGTCGGGTTGAGCAGGTGGATGAGCGACTGGATAAAAAAGTGGCGCAGATTTTTTTCCGAGCCCCCCGGGAAAACCAGGAGGGCGTCGGGATAGAGCCGGCGGGCGGCCACCATGGAGCCCACCGCGTCATAGTCGGGGTTTAAATGGGTGGTGATAATGGTTAAGGGCCGGCTGGTCATGGAGATTTCATTTCTTCCTGGGCCGGGGCTCGGCCCGGGGGTGGTATTGGCGGTGGACGCGGGCCAGACGCTCGGCCCCGACTTTGATATAGATTTCCGTGGTGGCCAGGCTGGCGTGGCCCAGCATCATCTGCACCGCCCGGAGGTCGGCCCCGCCTTCCACCAGATGGGTGGCGAAGGAGTGGCGCAGGACATGGGGGGTGACCCCGGCCAGGCCCAGCCGTCCGGCGTAATCCCCTAAAATGCGCCAGAAATATTGGCGGGAAAGGCGGCCGCCCCGGTGATTGAGAAAGACCACGGCCCCGCTTTTGGGCCCGGCCAGACGGGGCCGTCCGGCCCTCAGGTAACTGGCCAGGAGGTTGGCCGCCACTTCGCCCATGGGGGCCAGGCGCTCCTTGTCGCCCTTGCCCCGCACCCGCAAAAAGGATTCGTCGAGGTTGACCTGGGCCAGGGTCAAGTCCAGCAATTCCGAAACCCGCAGGCCGGCGGCATACATCAGCTCAAACATGGTTCGGTTGCGCAGCCCGAGGGGCGTGTCCGTCTCCGGGGCGGTGACCAGCCTGAAAATATCCTCCGGCGACAGGGCCTTGGGGAGGGTTCGGGGCAGTTTGGGGCTTTCAAAATTATGGGCCGGGCTCTGGGCCACAATTTTTTCCTCTTCCAGAAAGCGGAAAAAAGACCGCACCGCCGCCAGAGATCTAGCCCGGCTGCGCGGGGAGAGGCGGTCGGACAACTCCAGGAAATAGCCCATCAGGCAGTTGCGATCCACCCCGGCCCAGTTGACCACCTCCCGGGCCGCCGCCCAGCCCAGAAAAGATGACAGATCCCGGCCATAGGCCATGATGGTGTTGGGCGACAGGCTTCGCTCCACCCTCAGATGGCCCAGGAACAAATCCAGGGCCTGGTCAAAACCGTCCGGGATATCCAAATAACTTCCCCCTTGTTTCAAAACATTGCGCTAAGTTTTGATTATTGTATAATATGGCTAAATTTGTCAATTGAGGAATGGCCAAACTGTGAGAGAAAATCTTTTGGGGCCCGAGCCGGGCCCGGCCGCTTTTGACGCTCTCTACCGGGCCGGGGCCGAACCCCTGGCCGGGACTGACGAAGCCGGGCGCGGGCCCCTGGCCGGCCCGCTGGTGGCCGCCGCCGTCATTTTGGATCCCGGCCGGGAGTATCCCGGGGTGACTGATTCCAAAAAGCTGAGCCCGGCCGCCCGGGAGCGGGCCTATGAGCTCATCACGGCCCGGGCCCTAGCCTGGGCCTGGGCCGATCTCCCGGCCGAAGAGGTGGATCGCCTGAATCCGCTCCAGGCGGCTATGACCGCCATGGCCCTGGCCGTGGACAAATTGCCGCTGAAACCGGCCCTGGTGCTGGTGGACGGCCACACTAGGCCGGCCCTGGCCGGAGCGGTCAAAACCGTGGTGCGTGGCGATGGCCGCTCGCTTTCCATCGGGGCGGCCTCCATCGTGGCCAAGGTGGTGCGGGACCGGCTGATGCTCGAGTGGCACGAGCGCTATCCCCAATATGGTTTTGACCGCCACAAAGGCTATGGCACGGCGGCCCACCTGGCGGCTCTTCGCTGCCACGGCCCCTGCCCCTGCCACCGCCTGTCTTTCCGGGGCGTTCAGCCTGAGACTGAAGCGCCGACTGCGGATCCGCGCCATGAGCTGGGCCGCTGGGGCGAGGAGCTGGCCGCCCGCTACCTGGAGGGCCTGGGCTATCGGGTGGTGGAACGCAATCTGACCAACGCTATTGGCGAGCTGGATCTGGTGGCTCTGGACGGGGCCACGGTGGTGGTGGTGGAAGTCAAGACCCGCCGCCGGGTTGAGCGGGCTCCGGCCGAGGCGGTCAATTTTCGCAAACAGCGCCAGTTGACCAGGGCCGCCTCACTCTTTCTGAAAAGCCGCCGCTGGCTGGAGCGGTCGGCTCGCTTTGATGTGGTGGAGGTGTTCTGCCCAGCCGGGGCCCCGATGCAAATCCGCCATATCAAAAACGCCTTTGAGGCGGCCGGGTATTAAAGCATGGCCGAGGATCGGCCGCGCCCCGGCGAACTGACCCTGGTGCCCACCCCCCTGGGCCACCTGGGCGACTTGACTCTGCGGGCCGTTGAAACGCTCAGAACCTCCGACCTGGTGGTGGCGGAGGACACGCGCCGCAGCGTGAAGCTTCTGAATCACCTGGGGCTGCGCGTGCCCCTCCAGAGTTACCGGGAGCAGAATCATCACCGGGCCTGGCCTCGAATCGCCGGGGTGCTGGCGGGCGGGGGGCGGGTGGCCCTGCTGACTGACGCCGGGGCCCCGGGCGTCTCTGACCCCGGCGCGGCCCTGGTGACTGCCGCCCGGGCCGCTGGATATGCGATTGCGCCTCTGCCCGGGCCCTCGGCGGTCATCACCGCGCTGATGGCCTCCGGCCTGCCGGCCGGCCGCTTCACTTTCGCCGGCTTTCTGCCGGCCCGGGCCCGGGAGCGGCGCGAGTTCATAGCCGCCTTGACCAGCCATCCCTGGACCCTGGTTTTTTTTGAAACGCCCCATCGGCTGGCCGGGGCCCTGTCCGACCTGGCTGAAATCCTGGGGCCGCGCCCGGCCCTCCTGGCCCGGGAAATGACCAAAGTCCATGAGGAATATCTGGCGGCCAGCCTGGCTGAGCTGGCCGTCGAGGTTAAAACCAATCCCCGCAAAGGGGAGATGACCATTGTGGTTGAGGGGGGCAGGGCGATCGCCCCCGGCCCCCTGGATCTTGGCTATGTGCGGGACTTGGCCCGGCGCGACCCCCGCTCCACCCGATCCCTGGCCGCCAGCCTGGCCGCCGAGACGGGGCGGGGTCGGGGCGAAATTTATCGGCTGATCCTGGCGGCCCGGGCGGACAATGGCGGCCAGTGAGGTTATCAAAGAGTGGGCCGCCGAGGGGGAGGTGGCCGTCCCCCTGGCCGGAGCTGAGATGCTCAGGGGCCTGAGGCGGGGCCGGCCGGTCTCGGCCGGGGAGCGCCTGGCCCGCCACCCGGATCCGGCCGCCGGCGATATCCACGCCTCAGTCAACGGCTGGATCAGCGAAATCAACGAATGGGAAATAGTCATCGCTCGCGATGAGGCGGCCGTGGGCCGGCCGCCGGAGCCCGTCAGCCTGGCCGCCCTGGAGAGACCGGAGCTGGGGCCGGCCCTGAAAGAGCTGGGGCTGGCCCGGCCGGCTGTTCAGCCCGGCGAAACCATTATCATCAGCACTCTCGACCCGGAGCCCGGCCTGACCCTGGCCCGGCCCCTGTTTGGCGAGCACCGGGAAACCATGCTGGCCGGGGTGGAGGGCATCGCCCGCCTCTACCCCGGCCGGGATCTCCTCTGGGCGGTCAACCGGGCCGAAGAGGCCCCGCCCGGCACCGAGTTTCACCTTATTAAAGGCGATTACCCCCGGACTCTACCCTCCCTCTTGAAAAAGAAAATAACCGGGCGGCTGGATCGGGCCGGGAGCGGCGTCCTGACTGGGCGGGCTATCTTCTTTCTGGGCCGGGCCTGGCGGACGGGTTTGCCGGTCATCCGCACGCCCCTGACCCTGGGCTCGGCCAATTATCTGGCGCCGGTGGGCGCCCGGATTATGGATCTGTTGACCTTTGCCAACCTGGCCCCCGGGCCCGGCGATCTGGTGGTGGCCGGCGGGCTGGTGCGGGGGGTGACCCTGGCCCGCCTGGAGCGGGGGGTTAGCCCGGCGGTGGCCGCCCTGCATCTGGTTCGCAGCGGCCGGGCAGCGGCGGACGATATCTGCCGGCAATGCGGCGAATGCGCCCGGGTCTGCCCGGCTGGTTTGCCCATTGACCGCCTGGCCCGCCGTGACCCGTCCGCCTGGCTCAGTCAACCCGGCTGGGAGGCCCTGACCGGCTGCCTGGTCTGCGGGGCCTGCGCCCTGGCCTGCCCGGCCCGGCGGCCGCTCCTGAGTCTGATCCGGCTGGTTGAAGGGCTAAAGCTATGACCCCGGCCGATCCCTCCGGGCGGTCGCTGGCGACCGGCCCTTATCTCAGGCCGGGCGGCCTGGCCGGTGATAATTTAAGGCTTCTGGCCCTGATGGGGCCAGGGCTGTTGTGCAGTCTCCATCTGCGCGGCTCAGCCTCGGTCTGGGCCTGGCCCCTGGGGCTGGCCGGAGCCTTGCTGGGCCTTTTGGCCATAACCCGGGAGCGCCGCCGGGCGGTCTGCCGACTGGATTGGGCCGTGGCCGCCACCCTGCTGGCCCCGGCCCTGGAATTCAGCGGTTTACCCGAGCCGCGCCTGCTGGCCGCCGAGCTCATCGGCGGTTTGGGCTGCGGATTGCTGATCAGTCGGCCGGGCTGCGGTTCCCGGCTTTGGTCAAGGCCCGGCCCACCGCCCCTTCTGGTCTGGTTGGCGGCCTTCATCGCAGCGGGGCTGACTCTAGAAATCTGGCCGCTTGAGGGCCAGGTCACCTGGGCCGAATTGGGGGCCTGGGCTACCGCCGGGCTAGGCTTCGCGGCCGGCTGGCGATCGGGCTGGCCTCTGGCCCTGCCCGGGCTGGCCGCTCTGGCTCTTCACCTGGCCTGCCCCGGCCCGGCCTGGGGTTGGCTGGCCAGCCTGCCTCCCCCCCTGTTTTTTATCTTCATCTGGCCCCGGTCTGACCGTCTTGGTAACAGTCTTGGGTGGCCGGCTGAGCCGGCCGCCCCGGCTCTTTCAGCTGATCGGGCCTGGCTCCGCTGTGGCCATCAGGGCCGGGCCCCGGTTCTGGCCGAGTGGCTGGGCCTGCCCAGTTGCCGCCTCAACGCCTTAAACGACGACGGTCACCTGGTCTGCCCCTATGGTTGCTCCGGCCTGGGCGACTGCGTCCGGGCCTGCCCCCGGGGGGCCATCAGCTTGGAGCAGGGGTTCCCCCAACTTGACCAGAGCCGTTGCCTGGGTTGCGGCCGGTGCCGGGCCGCTTGCCCCAAAGGCCTTTTAATCCTGGCCCAGGGGAAGGTCAGGGCTTTTATCCCCTGCGCCTCGCGCTCCAGCCTGAAGAAAAGCGCCGCCTATTGCCCCGGAAGCTGCCTGGGCTGCCGCCGTTGCCGGAAAGCCTGTCCGGCCCAGGCCATCACCCGGGACGAGAGCGGGGTTTTAACCGTCAATCAGGCCCTCTGCCAGGGTTATGGCGATTGCGGGCGGCCCTGCGCCGCCGCCTGTCCCCGCCGCATCATTCAGCCTCAAAGCATTTAAGATGGTCTCCGATAACGTCTGCAGCCCTGATAAACTCGGCTCTGAGGACGAGCTCGGCTATCGCGGCTGCGGCTTCCCGGGCGGCGTGATCGAGGGGCAGGGCCTGCAGGGCCTGCAACTCCCGGTTTATCCCGCCTATGTTTTCCCCTTCCAGCTCCTCCCGAAGCCGGGTCAAAGCCGCGCGGGCCAAGCCGGCCTCCAACTCCCCGCCCTCAGGCCGGGCGGCCACCAGACCGGCTTTAATCCGCGAGACCAGTCTGCCCAGGGCTTCGAGGAAGGGGGCGAAATTCAGGTGGACGAAGGCCGCGTCTTGGCAGCGGCTGGCCTCTTCCAGCCGGGCGGCTCTTTGAGACAGGGCCTCAGCGCCGATATTGGCCAGCCCGCTTTTCAGAGCGTGAAACTGGGTGGCCAGGGCCGGCCTCTCGGCGTCGGCCGACATCCGGCCGAGGAGCGACCAACGAGCGGCTGCGTCCCGGCCAAACATTTCCAGCACGTTCAGATACTGCTCCCGCGAGCCACCGACCCGGCTCAGCCCGACGGCCAGATCTATCCCTTCCATGTATAGCCCTTCCAGCTTCAGATCAAAAGGCGGCTGGATCGCCGACGGGTTTGGGCCGGTTTCCGGGCCGGCCAGGCGCTTGGCGGCGGGGATCCATTTCTCCATAATGGCGCTTAGTTTGGGTATCTCAATGGGTTTGGACAGAAAATCGTTGAAACCGTTCTGCAAAAACATCTCCTCCATGCCGGCCATGGCGTTGGCGGTCAGGGCGATGATCGGCAGGCGGCGGTAGCGCTCGCCCTCCAGAGCCCGAATGGCCCGGGCGGCCTCCAGGCCGTCCATATCCGGCATCATGTGATCCAGGAACACCAGGTCGAAAGATTGTTCCCGCGCCAGGGCCAGGGCCTCGCGCCCACTCAGGCAGGTGGTCACCCGGGTTTGCCAGGGGGCCAGCAGCCCTTCGGCCACCAGCAGATTGCTGGGCAGATCGTCCACCAGTAGCAGACTGACCTCCGGGGCGATAAAGGGGGCGCGCCAATCCCCGGGCAGGTCGGCTTTGGCCGGGGGCATTTCGCCCAGAGGCGTCCAGTCCCTGACGCTTTGCCTCAAGGTGGCGGTGAAGGTTGAGCCCCGGCCGTATTCGCTCTCCACGGTGATCTCGCCGCTCATGGCCCGGCACAGGTTGCGGGCGATAGTCAGACCCAGGCCGGAGCCCTCAATGTTCTCGTGCTTTTCTTCCTCCAGCCGCACAAAGTCGCTGAACAGCGAATTTATATCGGAATCCTGGATGCCTCCGCCGCTGTCTTCCACGGCGAAGACCAGTTTTATCCCGGTTTCGCCGCAGCGCTCTCCGGCGGCGGTGAATCTGATGAAGCCCCTGTCCGTATATTTCACGGCGTTGGACAGCAGATTGAGCAAAACTTGCCGGACGCGGGTCGCATCGCCGGTCAGCCGGCCGGGGAGGGCCGGAGAGATGTCGGTGATGAATTCTACGGGCTTGTCCAGCAGTTGCACCCGGATGGTGGCCAGGGTATCGCTCAGGAGGGCGGACATTTCATACGGGGCGGGATGGAGCGGGAAATTGCCCGCCTCTATTTTGGAAAAATCCAGAATATCATTGATAATGGCCAGCAGATTCGCGCCGGCCTGGCGAATGCCCGCGATATACTCCCGGGCTTTGGGCGGGTAGGGCTCTCGGCGGGCCAGATCGCTCATGCCGATGATGGCGTTCATGGGGGTGCGGATTTCATGGCTCATCCGGGCCAGAAAAGTATTTTTAAGCATGACGTTTTTTTCGGCCAGGGCGCTGGCCAGGGCCAGAGCCCGGTTGGCCTCTTCCGCCCGGAGCCTGGCCTCGTCCATATGCAGAAGAATATAGCCTAGAACCGCCATAAAAACCGCGCCCAGAATCATCAGGGCCGCGCTGGCCTGATACATGCTCCGGTAGTAATCGTCAACGGAGACGACCAGGCCGACCTGCCAGCCGTTAAAAATGCGCTTAAAAAAAACTATGGCGGGTCGGCCGCCTGCGTCTTTGATTTTCATGGCCGAGACCTCCCGCCCGGCGGTGAGCGATTCGGCTATTTTTTGATAGTCGGGCCCCAAATCCCTAAGAGGCCGGCCGATCCTGGCGCTGTCCGGGTGGGCTTGAACATCAAGATTCTGATTGACGATAATACCGTATCCGTTGGCCGTCTCGCCTAAGGCGCAAATGCTGTTCAGCAACCAGGTCATGTTCAGGTCGAGGGCCAGGACGCCTTCAATCTCGCCTTGGTCGTTGTCCAGCGCCCGGACGGCGCTGATGATCATTTTTTTGGTTCGGGCATCAATATAGGGAGGCGTGAAAACTGTTCGGCCTCCGCTGTGGAGGCCCGCCTGATACCAGGGTCTGGTTCGCGACCGAAAGGATTGGCCCGGATGGAGCCCGATGCTGTCTATCAATTCTCCATCCATGAAGCCGTAAATTCCGGTGAAATAGGTCATCAGCCCGTCGCGCCGGCGCATCCAGTCAGTGACTCTGGTCAGGTAGCCCAGGATGGCTTCCTGGCGATGGTCTTCCCGTTTGAGGCCCCGGACGAGAATGGCCGCGTGGGACAGCACGGCATCCGCTTCCGAGAAACAGCCCATGATTTGTGATTCAGCGGTGTTCAGAGACTCCCCGGCTGCGTGGGAAAGCTCTTTGCCCATGATATTGTTGATGGCCAGGCAACCAGCCAGAGCCATCAGGAAAAAGGCGGCGAAGACCAGGCCCAGTTTGGCGCAATTTTCCCGGAGCATGCGCGGCCAGCGCGGGGCGGAAGTCATTGCGGTGGCTCGGCCTGATTGGCGATCTCATCGGCTACCCGTTCAAACAGGCTGACCAGGGCCGGGTCAAAATGGGTGCCGCTGCCTTCCCTGATGATGGCCACGCTCGTCGAGTGGCTGAAGGCTTTCTTGTAAGGCCGGTCGGAGGTTAGGGCGTCATAGACGTCGGCCAGGGCCATCAGGCGGCCCAACAGCGGTATGGCCTCGCCCTTCAGCCCCCGGGGATAGCCGGAGCCGTCCCAGTTTTCGTGATGGTAGCCGGCGAAAGTTTCAGCGTAGCGCAAAAAAAGGCTGTCGTCCTCCTCGTCTTCCAGCCTCTCAATGAAGCCGATGCCGTAGGCCACATGCTTTTTCATCTCCTCAGCCTCGTCCTCGGTCAGTTTGCCCGGTTTTTTAAGAATGACGTCATTGATGGCGATCTTGCCGACATCGTGCAACTGCGATGATTGAAGCAACAGCTCCATATCCCAGCCGGAGGCTTCCTCCTGATAGAGACCCTCCTCCAGGACGCGGGCCAGCAGGATGCCCAGAGTGCGCCGGGTGCGCTCTATGTGGCTGCCGGTGATGCTGTCGCGGCCTTCCACCAGCTCGGCCATGGCCGTCAGCAGTTTATTCTGGAGTTTCAGCACGGTTTTGGTCTTGGCCTCGACCATTTTCATCAGATTGTCGTTATAATTCCGCAGCTCCTGCCTTTGCGACTCCACCAGCAGATGCATCTCAATCCGCTTTTTCAGGAGCGGAGGCGAAAAGGGCTTGGCCACATAATCTATGGCGCCGAGGCTCAAACCCTCTATTTCATTTTCAGCATGGCTCAGGGCCGTCAGAAAGATAACGGGAATATCCCGGGTCTTGGCCCGGTTTTTAAGCAGCTTGATGGCCTCAAAGCCCGACATTTCCGGCATATCCACATCCAGTAGAATCAATTTCGGCGTGTGCCTCTCCAGCAGCTCCAGCATTTTGCCCGGTGAGGGCACGGTGAGCAGCGCATAATCATCCGAAAGGGCGCTTTGGGCCGTCGCCAGATTGGCCAGATTGTCATCCACCATCATGATCAATTTACGGGAATCATTTGAGGTCGGGGCGCTCATAAAGGTCACTCCACGTCAATCCAGCCGGTGCAGGCCTTGACCTTTTGCGGTTGGGGCTGGCCGGCCAGGCGGGAGACCACCCGGTCATTGCTCATCATAATCCGGTAGCGTCCCTTCTGGTGAAAAGTGATCAGGCCGCCGGCGACCTCAGCTTTTTCCGGCGGGGTCGGCAATTTTTGCTCATTGAGGATGGTGAAGGTGGTCGGACAGCCGTCCAGGCTGGCTTCGGCGCTGAGATCCAGCCGCCGGGGCCGGTCAGGGGTCAGGGTCAGGCGCTCAAACAGCACCCGGGTCTGGGGGCCCAGGACAGTCTGGTCTTTGCCCCGGCCCACGCACTGGATCAAAGCGCTCAGGGGCAGACGGCAACCGCCCAGGTTGAGCTCTTTTAAAGAGGCCAGCTGGTTCTCCCGGATAATGATTTCCCCCAAAGGGTTATTGTCCGCGATGAGGCGTTCCAGACTCTCATTATGGCTGATATCCAGCCTGGTCAAGCGGTTTTTGGAGGCGTAGAGGCGCTGGAGCTTGAGGTTGGCGGTCAGGTCAAGCTCTTCCAGCCGGTTTTGGGACAAATCCAGGATCATCAGTTGGCTGTTGGCCGACAAATCAATCCGGCCGAGGCGATTGACGGCCGCGTAGACATACCACAGACCGGTGTTGCGGCTCAGATCCAGAGACTCGATCCGGTTGTCGGCCAGATCCAGCGTCCGCAAATCCCGGCTCTGGCTGACCACCAGCCGCTCCAGAACATTGGCCGAAACCACCAGATGGGTCAGGGCCGTCTGGCTGGTCAGATCCAGCTCCCGGAGGCGGTTGCCTGAAGCCGCCAGATACCACAGCTTATTATTGCGGCTAAGGTTCAGGTCTGTGAGGTTGATATTGGAAAGATTGGCGTAGGCCAGCTCGGTGTTTTGGCTGAGATCGAGTTGGCCGCTCTCCAGATGGTTGTCGGCGAGGTTCAGGGTTTCCAGGCGCGGGCAGAGGCTGGCCTCCAGCCCGGTCAGCCGGTTTTCATAGGCGGCCAGATAGGCCAGGTGGCGGCAGGGGCTCAGATCCAGCTCAGTCAGGTGGTTGGTGTCCACGATCAGACGCCTGATTTGGGGGGTGCCGGACAAGTCCAGGCTGGTCAGGCGGTTGCGGCCGACGCACAGGGTGGCCAGACTTTTGTTCCGGGAGAGGTTGATTTCCGTCAACTGGTTGCCGGTGGCGTCCAATTCCACCAGATCCGGCGCTCCGCCGAGGTTGAGCTTAACCAGACGGTTGCCGCTGCAGTGCAGTTCCCTGAGGCGGCGGTTGTCATCGATAATCACCGCCTCCAGCCGGTTTTGAGAGATATACAGCCGCTCCAGAGAGCTCAGGCCGCTTAAATCCAGCACTGATTTCAGATCGGTCTGGCAGAGATTGAGGCCGGCCAGGTATTCCTGGCTGCCGCTAAACCACTTGACGCCCCGGTTCCAGCGCAAATCTTCGACCACTTCCCATTCCTCGGGCCGGTCGGCCGGCCACAGGGTCAGGCCGTTATTCAAGGTCAGACGAAGGATGAACCCCAGGGAGAGGGGGTCGTAGGCCAGATCCGTATCCCGGGTCAGGGAGCGCCAAAAAAGGCTCAGCAGCTTTAAGCGCTTTCTCAAAGGGTTGGTCATGGCCGGGCACCGCCGGGGGCGGCTACTTCAACTAGGCCGGTGTGAGCCTTAACCTTGAAACGGCGCTGGTGGCCGGAGAGGCGGTTGGCGTCGAGTACCGAATCATTGGTCATCATCACCAAATAGCGGCCGGGCTGGAGAAAAGTCAGCCGGCCGCCTTCCTCATGATAGACCTCGGGTTTGACCCGCCGTTTTTTATCGGTCAGCACAGTATAGATCGTGGCCGACCCTCCCAGTTGGGCCTCGCTGGAGAGATCAAGGGTCGCGCCCAGATCCAGGCGGAGATGCTCAAAAAAAACCTTGTCCTGCGAGCCCAGATGGTTGCGTCTTTGCGCCCGGCCCACCAGAGGCAGCAACTGGCTCAGGGGCAACCGGCCCCCGTCCAGATTCAGGTTGAGCAGCCCGGCTAACGGGTTATCGCCCAGGGTCAGAGAGGTCAGTGGGTTCTGGGCCGCGTCCAGGCTGGTCAGGTGGGGGCAGGGGCTGATATCCAGGCTGGTCAGCTGGTTGCGGCTGACGGCCAGCTCGGCCAGCTTCGGTGTGGGGCGGAGATCCAAGCTGGTCAACTGGTTGCCGCGCACCGCCAGTTCCGTTAAATGGGGCTGGCCGGAAAGATCCAGACCGGTCAGCTGATTATAAGAAAGGGTTAAATGGGTCAGGGCCTGATTCGGCGACAGATCCAGGGTGGTCAGGTGGTTGTTGGCCGCCTGCAGGCTGACCAGTTCCCGGTTGTGACTTAAATCCAGCTCTTTTAACTGATTCTGGGAAATGGACAGCTCTTTCAGGTGGGGGGTGGCTGCCAGCTCCAGACGGGTCAGCTTATTGCCCGACAGGGCCAGGGTGGTCAGCGCCGGCGTTTCCTCAAGTTGCAGGGTGGTCAGCTGGTTGTGCTGGGCCATCAGATTCGCCAGGGCCGAGTCGCCGGCCAGATTCAGGCCGCGCAAATGATTGCCGTAGACTTCCAGCCGCTCCAGGCTGGTCAGGCCGCTGAAGTCAGCCGCCCGGCTGAGGCCCTGGTTGGCCAAAAGGAGGGAGGTCAGGCGGGCCGGAGCCTGGCTGCGATCCCAGCGGACGCCCTGGGCCGGCCGCTCCGGGGTGAAATTATCCGGCCGGGCCGGGCTCTCCGGCCAAGTGGCCGGGGCTTGGGGTGCCCAGCCGCGCAGACTGTTGAGCCTAACCAGATTCTCCAGGACTTCCTGAGCCCGCTTTTCGTAATCCTGATCCCAGCCCTGGGCGGAGAGGGGCCGAACCCAGACCGCCAGGGCCAGGAGAAGGCCGACCAGCCCCAGGGCCGGTTCCAGTCTGGTTAGGGCCTTAATTTTGGTCATCCACTGGCCCCCGGCCGGCGAACTGCTGACGATCCAGGGCCCGATAACTGATGGCCTCGGCTAAATGAGCCGGAGAGATGGTTTCGGCCGCTTCCAGGTCGGCGATGGTGCGGGCCAGTTTCAGGATGCGGGAATAGGCCCGGGCCGAAAAATTCAGCCGCTTCATGGCCGTCTCCAGCAGTTTCCGGCCCTGATCGTCAATGGCCGCCCATTGACGGAGCTGGCCGCTGGTCATCTGGGCATTGACATAGAGTCCGCGCCCGGCCAGGCGGCGGGCCTGGATGGCCCTGGCCCCGGCCACCTGGGATCTGATGGTTCGGGAATCAAGGCCGGGGGCGGCGGCGGTTAAATCCTTAAACGACACGGCCGGGGCTTCCAGGTGGATGTCGAGCCGATCCAGAAGGGGGCCGGAGACGCGGGAGCGATATTTCTGTATTTCCCGGGCCTGACACCGGCATTGCTTTTTGGGATCGCCCAAGTAGCCGCAGGGACAGGGGTTCATGGCCGCCACCAGCATGAAGCGGGTTGGAAAGGTCAGATGGCTGGCGGCCCGGGCAATGGCCACCCGGCCATCTTCCAGGGGCTGGCGCAGGACTTCCAGCACGCTTTTTTTAAATTCCGGCAACTCGTCCAGAAAAAGCACGCCATTGTGGGCCAGGGAGACTTCGCCCGGCCGGGGAAAGCGGCCGCCGCCAATGAGGGCCACATCGGAAATGGTGTGGTGGGGGCTGCGGAAAGGCCGGGTCGAAATCAGGGGGCGATTTTGGGGGGATTGGCCCAGGGCGCTGTAAATTTTGGTAGTCTCCACCGCCTCCTCAAAGGTCAGGGGCGGCAGGATAGTGGGCAGACGCTGGGCCAGCATGGTTTTGCCGCTGCCGGGAGGGCCGATGAGCAGGAGGTTGTGACCCCCGGCCGCAGCTACGGCCAGGGCCCTCTTGGCCCGTTCCTGGCCCCGAACATCGGCCAGATCCAGACCGTAATCCTGGTCATCGCCGGTGACCCTGGCCGGTGGGGGCAGGGGAGGCAGATCAGCCCGGCCGGCCAGGTAATCTACCACCTGGCCCAGGGTGTCGGCCGGGCGCACGGCCACTTCAGCCGCCACCGCCGCCTCCTGGGCGTTGGCCCGGGGCAGAATCAGGCTGGTCAGGCCTCCGTCCCGGGCGGCAATGGCCAGGGACAGAGCGCCGCGGATGGGCCGAACCGAGCCATCCAGCCCCAGTTCCCCAACCATCAGGTGTTTGGCCGCCTGATCCGGCTCAATCAGCCCCTGGGCCACCAGAAGAGCCACGGCCATGGGCAGGTCAAAGCCGGCCCCATCCTTGCGGATGTCGGCCGGAGCCAGATTGACGGTGATCCGGTCGCCGGGAAAGGGGTAGCCCTGGTTTTTCAGGGCGGCTTTGACCCGATCCTTGCTCTCCCGCACCGCCCCTTCCGGGAGCCCCACCGTGTCGAAACGGGGCAGACCGCCGGAAATATCCACCTGCACTTCAATCTTCAGGCCATCTATGCCCAGAAGCGAGCCGCTGACTACCTGGGCCAGCATGGATGAGTCTCGCGTTCCTGGTTGGCTGTCGCTGACAAAGGCCGCCCTTTCAGTTTTTTGGCAAAAGAGCGGTGAGGCGCTGAAAGGGGATGGGGTCGAGGCGGGCCTGATGCAGATAGATGCCGTAGTGGAGATGGGGCCCGGCCACTCGTCCGGTGGCCCCGGACAGGGCCAGAAGATCGCCCCGCCTGACTTTATCGCCGGCTTTGACCTTGATTTGGGATAGATGGAAATACATGCTGATCAGCCCCTGGCCGTGGTCAATATAAACGGAGCCCCCGGCGAAAAAGTGAAAACCGGTTAAAATCACCAAGCCATCGGCCGGGGCTTTGACTTCTGTCCCGGCCGGCGCTTCCAGGTCGGCCCCCAGGTGGGGGCGAGGGTTCAGGACGCCGTTAATCCTGGTCTGGCGGCCAAAGGCACTGGAGACCGATCCGCCCACCGGGGGCGTCCAGGGGCCGCTCCACAGCCGAACCGGGCTTTGAGTGGCCAGGGCGGCCTCAACTTCCCGCCGCTCTCTGGCCGCCCGCTCCTGGTCGGCGGGGGAGAGATCGACTTGGTTGGGGGGCACCTTAATGGAGCGCACCCCATAGGCCCGGTCGCGCACGGTCACTTCCACCGTGGTCTGGCCGCCCTCCCAGGTCAACACCAGTGGGTAGCGGCCGGGGCTGAGCAGGACATCGGCGCCGAGCAAACCGATTTGGCGGCCGCCGGCCGTGAAAAATAAAACCGGGCGGTGGTCAAACTCGCCCCGCAGATTGGCCGCCTGATCCAGACCCTCCACCACTACCCGGGCGGCTGTCCCCCGGTCCAGAGGCGAGGGCAGAATCTTGACCACCGGGTCAGCCAAGGCCGCCGCCGGCCAGATTAAGAGGCCCAGGGCCAGGGTGATGACGGTCTTGAGCATGGTCAGATTTGACGCGGGCCTTCGGGCCAGTCGCGCAAAAACAAGCGGTGGTATTCTTCTTCGGTCAGATGACGGCGGAGGCAGATCCCGATGAGGTCAAAAAAACGGTCTAACTCCTCTTTTTTCAGGCGGGGCAGGAGATGATCCATCAGCTCGTCGTCCGACAGTTTTTGGAGATAGACCCGGAGGGTGGCCAAATCGGTTTCTTCGTCCAGGCCCTGGGCCAGCAACCCGGTGTAAGTTTCCGCGAATTCGTGGCTGTGCTGTCTTTTCACTGGTCAGTTATCCCACCAGCCGCCTTTTTTGGGGCCGGCTTTGGCCGCCGGCTTTTTAGCTTTGTCCAGGTTAAAGAGGTCTTTTTTGGCCGCCCCGCCATCGTCGCCGCCCCCCCACCAGTTGGCCGCCGCCGGTTTGGCTGCGGCGGCCGCCGCCGGTTTGGGCGGGGGTGCCAGCATCCGGTCGAGCAGGGGCCGCAATCGCTGATAGCGCTTTTCGCCCTCGGCGATGAAGTGCCACCCCGGGCCCTGCAGAATGTCCTGGCTGAAAGTGTTCCTGATGCCCGTCGGTTTAAAATCGTCATCTAAAACAACCATTACCGCGCTCTGCTCGGCCACGGTCAGAGTCACCCAGAAGGTGCGGTATTCAGTGGGCTTGGCCGTGCCGGCCGTGCCGATGGTGCTTTTTTTCTCCTCCAGGTAGATGCCGGGTTTAATCCCCGTCTCCCCGGCTGACCCGGCGGCGCTGCCCGGCCCCTCGGGACTGTCTGCTGTGACCATCTTTAGCGTCCTTTCGCCTATCCGCAAAGTTACCTGAACTGCTCTCCAATTATTACCATACATCGGCCCGGATGCCAAGCCTTTTTGGGCATTTGACATCAGGGCCTCTTTCTGGTAATGGTGGTGGGAAGTGACGAGGGCGGCGAATATGGGGACTGGCAAGCAAGTTTTTGTTCAAAATCTGGTTATCGGGAGCGATCAGGAAGCGCCTTTTCTGGTCTTAAATCTGACTAGGGGGCGGACTAGCCGGGGCAATCCCTACCTGAATGTCGAGCTGGGCGACCGCACCGGCCGCATTCAGGCCAAAGTCTGGGAGGGGGCCGAATCTCTGGCCGGCCAGTTGGCCGAGGGCACGGTGGTTCTGGTGCGCGGCTATGTGGACAGCTATCGCGGCGCGCCTCAACTGGTGATCAGGGAAGCCCGGAGTCTCGACCCGGCCGACTTTGACTGGGCCGACTATTTAAAGGTCGCCTCCCGGCCGGTGGGGGAGATGAAGGCCGATCTCTGGGCTCTGATCAATGACTTGCCCGATGATGATTTCCGCCGTCTGACCACGGCCGCCCTCAAGTCGCCCCGGGTGGAGCCCCGCTTTTATGAGAGCGCGGCGGCCAAAAATTTTCACCACGCCCATACCCACGGTCTTTTGGAGCACAGCCTGTCGGTCGGCCGTCTGGCGGCCAGGGCGGCCGGCCACTATCCCCATTTAAATTTCAGTCTGCTGGTGGCCGGGGCCGTCCTCCACGATCTGGGAAAAATCTGGGAATTATCGCTGCCGCCCCGGGTGGATTACACCACGGCCGGCCGGCTGAAGGGCCATCTGGTCATGGGGGCTGATTATCTGGCCGAGGCGGCCGCCGGGTTGCCCGATTTTCCGCCGGCCAAACTGGAGCTTTTACAGCATCTGATCCTCAGCCACCACGGCGAGCCGGAATTCGGGGCCGCAGTCAAGCCGCAAATTATGGAGGCCCTGGTTCTCCATCACCTGGACAATATCGATGCCAAGGTCGAGGCCATGGGCTCTTTTCTGGATCAGGAAACCGATGGCCAGGGCTGGAGCCCCTATCACCGCCTGATGGGCGCTTATTTTTACCGCCCCCCTGATTTCCCCGAGTCTCTGGGCCGGCCGGAGGCGGAGCCGCCCGAGCCGGAAAAACCGCTGGTGATGGAAAAACCACCCGAACCTGAGGCGCCGGATAAAGGCCGTCTCTTCTGATGGGCTGGGGTCTGCTCGGGCTGGAGTCGGCCACCCTGACTTTGGCCAGGATGATGCGGGCCGGCCGTCTGCCCCACGCTCTCCTGTTGACCGGCCCCCGGGGCGGCGGCAAAAACAGTCTGGCCCGGGCCCTGGCTGCGGCTCTTAACTGCGCCGGGCCGGATCAGGACGGCGGGCCCTGCGGCCAATGCCCCTCCTGCCTCAAAGTGGCCAAGGATATTCACCCCGACCTCATCACCCTGGCGCCCGTCGGCAAGAAACGCCAGATCAAAATTGATGATGTCAGGGCTCTGCGCGGCCAGATGGCTTTCCGCCCCTTTGAAGGGCGGGTCAAGATTTTCATCATCCGCGAGGCCGACCGTCTCAACCCGGACTCGGGCAACGCTCTGCTCAAGACTCTGGAAGAGCCGCCGCCGGATTCGGTTCTCATTCTCACCACGTCTTCCGCGTCCGAGGTCATGACCACCATTCTGTCCCGCTGTCTGCGCCTCCGGCTGCCGCCCCTGCCTCATCAGGCGGTGCTGGCCGCTCTGGCCGAAAAGCGCGGCCTGAGCGGGCCCCAGGCCCGCCTCCTGGCCTCATCTTCGGCCGGGGCTCTGGGGGCGGCTTTGGCTCTGGATCCGGAGGAGACCTGGCGGAAGTGGGCCGGGCTGAACGCCGTCCTGGGCGCGCCCGCCGGCCCGGCCCGGCTGGAAGTTGCCTGGCGGTGGGTTAAAGATATGGTCAGCGCCTCAGAGCCGGCGGCTGAAGATGAGGGCGCGGCCGAGCGTTTTTATGAAACTCTGAATCTGATGCGCCTGTGGTGGCGGGAGACCGCCCGGCTGTCGGCCGCCGGGCCGGAGAGCCTGGAGGGCCCGCCGCCGGCCCCGGCTCAGTTCCTCTGGGCCGAGCGACTGTCCCCCCCTGGTCTGGCCCGATCTCTAGCGGCTTTAAATAAGCTGACCGACAGCCTGAGCCGTTTCGTCAAACCCGAGCTGGCCTTTGAAAATTACTGGCTCAGCGTCTTCGCCCTCTGGCGGTGATTATCCCGGCCCGGTCAGGATCACCTCTCCACCTCTCTCCCGGACTTCAAAGACAGCGGCTCCCTGCCGGTCCGTCCGCCAGGTTTCGGCCCCGGACTGGCGGGCCCGTTCCACTGCGGCCGGGTGGGGCAGGCCAAAGGCGTTGTGGCGGCCCACGCTGAAGACCACCCATTGGGGCCGAACCCTGGCCAGAAAAGCCGGGGTCAGGGACTGGCCGCTGCCGTGGTGGGGGCTGACCAGCACGGCGGCCCGCAAACCCGCCCCGTAACGCTCCACCAGGGCGGCCTCAACCTGGGGGCCGAGGTCGCCGCAGATGAGAAAAGTGGCCTCCCCCCAGCTGATTTTAAGGGCCAGACTGTGATCATTGGCCCAGTGGTCGCCGGAGGGCGTCTTTTCCGGCCAGTCATAATCCGGCGGCGGCCAGAGCAGCCTGACCTCGGCCGGGCCGAAACGGCGGCCCTGGTAGAGAGTTTTCAGCGCCGTCCGCTCACTCGCGGCCGAGGCCGCCAGGAACCGGCCGTAGAGGGGCGAATAATCCGGCGGCCAGGGGGCGCACCAGATTTCCCGGGGCCGAAAATTTTTGGTTAAACTGACCAGGCCCTTGAGATGATCCTGATCCGGGTGGGTCAGGACGGCCAGGTCCAGGCGCTGGAGCCCCTGGCGCAGGAGATAGGGGGTGATGATCCTTTCACCGGGGTCGAAGTTGTAGCTGCCCCCGCCGTCCACCAGCATCTGGCGGCCGTTGGGCAACTGGAGATGAATGGCCGCCCCCTGGCCGACGTCAAGGACGGTGAAACGCAGAATGTTTCGCTCCCCAAGAGGGGCCAGCAGACCGGGCAGGAGGCCAGCCGCCAGGATGGCCAGGCTGAGCTTCAGGCGAGCTGGCCAGGGCCGGGCGCTGCGCAGCCAGACCCAGCCGGCCAGGTAATAGCCGGCCAGAAAGACCGGGCCGGGGGCCGGCCAGAGCTGGCCCGGGCCGGCCAGCTCAGACAGCCGCTCCAGGAGGGCCATCAGGCCCATCTGGCAGTGGCCGGCCCAGGCCAGGGGCCAACTGGCCAGGCCGGGGGAGCAGGGTAAAATAGCCATGCTTAAAAGTCCGGGCATCAAAACCAGGGCGGTGAGCAGGGGGGTGAAAACCAGATTGGCGGCCAGACCGGCCAGAGGCAGTCGGCCAAAGTGCCAGATCACCAGCGGGGCGCTTCCCAAAGTCCCGGCCAGGGCGGCCAGGCCGGTGTCGCGCAGGAAGGGCCAGCGGGAGGCGGCTTTAACCGGCCCCGGCCGAGCTCCGGGCTTGGGAGTGAAGACGGCCAGGAGGGCGGCTGTGGCCGCGAAACTCAGCTGAAAAGAGGCGGTGAAGAGGCGGGCGGGCTCGGCCAGCAAAATTGCCCAGGCGGCTACGGCCAGGATGTTCCAGGGGTCGTTGCGCCGCAGGGCCGGAATGGAAACGGCCGCCGCAATCATCATCACTGCGGCCCGGATGACCGGTGATTCCGAGCCGGCCAGGCCGGCGTAAAACAGAGCCGGAATCAGGGCCAGCAGGGCGGAGGCCGGGGCCAGGAGGCCCCGGCTGGTCAGGCTCTTCAGGTGGCGCAGCCCCAGTCTGGCCAGCCAGAAACACAGTCCATACCAGACCGCCAGGTGGAGCCCGGACACGGACAAAATGTGGCTCAAACCCAGGGCCCGATAGGTTTCTTCGCTTTTTTCGCTCACCGCTCCGCGCTGACCGGCCAACTGGGCAGCCAGGAGCCCGGCGGCCGGCTCCGGCGTCCGCTCGTAAATAAATTGCAAAGATGCCCGGCGCCAGCGGGACAGGAAGCCGGCCGGGGCCGCTTTAGGCCAGGAGGTCACCAGTGATGGCGATTTGATGAAGCCGCCCGCCCAGAGACCCCGGGCGGCCCAGGCCTGGGCCGGATCGGGGGCACCGGGGTTGCGGAACCCGGCCAGAGGCTGGAGAGTCACCGGGGCCCGCAAATAATCCCCGACCTCAACCTTCAGGTGGCCGCCGACAGTGAGGCGGGTCGGCCCGCTGACCGGGGTGGTCGCCAAAGCGCCCTCCGGCCCGGGCCTGATTATTTCCCGGGCGGCCAGAAACAGATAGTAAGTCTGACCCGGCCGGCCGCCGGAACCCTCCAGCACCGTTCCCCCTAAAATGACCGGGTAGCCGTCGTTATCATCATCATCTGCGGTATAATTCAAAATATGATCAGGGGCCTCGGGCCGGGCCAGGGAGCGGCCGGTCAGGCCCAGGCCCAGGCTGACCACCGCCGGGATTAATAACAGAATCGACAGACTGGGCCAGGCCCGGAAAGGCCGGCAGCGCAAAAGGAGAGCGGGCAGGGCCAGAGTTGGCGCCCCGGCCAGAAACCAGCCGGGGGAGATGGCCTCAGAGGGCCAGCTGGCCCAGCCCAGGGCCACCCCGGCCAGATAAAAGGGCAGGAGCCAGATTAAGGGGCGGTCGGCCAGGGCCGCCTGAGGCCGACCGGGGCCGAATTTTAATGGCAACATTGGCACCTAAATTGCATTCTTGTTGGCAGGTCAGTATTTGACCGCTGACCATCATTTCGCTCCAGCCGGAGAGAGGGAGATATGACCATGATGACTGATGTTCAGACCACAAGTCAACAGCTCAAAGAGGCCATGATCCAGAACAGCCTGAGACGCCACCCTCTGGCCGCCGGCCTGGGCCTGAGCGGCGGGCGCGGGCCGGAAGGCTTTATGATCGGCGGTGAAACATCTATCCCGGCCCTGGGCCAGGGCAACACAGCCACCGGGTTTCAGGATCTCCTGGCCAATGTTGAGGCTAACGCCCAAGCGGCGGCCGCCGGAGCTCTCTCCAGCCGGCCGGTCGAGACCGGGCCCGCCCGCAACCTGGCTCAAGTCAAGGCCATGAATCTCCGCAATGAAATGCTGAGCGGCCTGATTGACCTGGATCAGGGCGGTGAAGACGGATCCAAGGGCCTGGTCGGCCATATGAACCTGGAGGCCCTGGTCAGCTCCGGCAATTTCGGCAATCTGCTCGGTCTGCGGGGGAGCCGGCCAGGGGTTGACACCGGAAAAACTTTCACTAAAGAGCAGATGAGTTCCTACCGTCAAAAAAATGGCCAGCTTAGATCGGACAAGCAGGGGGCTAGTCTGGCCGGTTTCGATCTGGAGGCCGGTTTGAAAATGGCTTCCGGCCTGATCAAGCCGTCCAAGCCGCCCCAATCGCCCGACTCTGACCAGTGGATTGAAGACCCCCTGGCCACCGGCCGGCCTCTGGAGCAGGATCTGCCCGCCACCGCCGTATCCGCCTCGGCTGAGGAGGATGACGATGATTTCAGCCGCCGAGATCTGGAAGAACTGGTGGAGCAGGTCAGCCGGTCAGTGGGTCTGGATGCCAACCTGATTATGGCGGTCATCAAAACCGAGTCAAATTTCAACCACAAGGCGGTCTCCAAAGCCGGGGCCAAAGGCCTGATGCAGCTCATGCCCGGCACGGCCAAAGACCTGGGGGTCACTAATCCTTTTGACCCGGCGGAAAATGTCCGGGCCGGGGCGACTTACCTAAAAAGGATGCTGAACCGCCACAAGGGCAATATCAATAGCGCCCTGGCCGCCTACAACTGGGGCCCGGGCAATTTTTCACGCTACGGCCAGGGCGGTAATATGCCCGGCGAAACCAGGCGTTACATTAAACAGGTCAATCAGCACTACGCCAGTTTCAAAAAGGCCGACAACGGCGCTCAGGCTTAATCGTCGCTTCTTTCCGGCCCGGGGCTGAAGAGGGCCTGGAGAGCCCTGACCCGCCCGGGGTCGGCGGCCGGCGCCTCCACATAGCCCCGGCTGGTCAATTCCCTGACCAATTCCCGGTTTCCCGGCCTCTTTAAAGTCTCCGGCTCGGCGGTCACCCCCTCCACTATCAGGAAATAGCCGGTGGTGGACGAGGCCCCGGCTATCCGGCTCAGTTCGCCGCTGGTCAGGGTCAGACGGTAGAGGCCGGGGCGCTGAAAGGTCAGGCGGCCGGGCTGGCCGGCCTTTTCCGGCGGGGCATAGGCGGCCCCGCCCGGGTCATCGCCCAGCACCCGTCCGTCACTGGCCACCTCCCCGATCAGGGCGTCTTCCGGCGGAACATCAAAGCGGTCAAGTTTGCTCAGGAGTTGAACCCTCAGCCCGAAATAGACGTATTGCTGATCGCGCAGAGAGAGGTTGACTCCCTCGGGCAGGGCCCCCAGCACGGTTTTCATGGCTTTTAAGGGGAGGCAGTTGTTTTGCAGCTCCACCACAGTCAGATTTTCCAGACCGGCCAGCGCGGCCACCGGGAAGCGGGCCAGGTGGTTGCCGGAGAGGTCGAGGAGTTTGAGGGCTTTCAGTCCGGCCAGGGCGGCCGGGGCCAGGCGGGTGAGGCGGTTATGGCCCAGGTCTAGAATTTCCAGCCGGGTCAGGCCGTTAAACAGCCCCTCGCCGATTTCGGTCAGGCGGTTGTCCGACAGTTGCAGAGAGACCAGAGTTTTCAGCGGGGCCAGGAGCCCCGGTTTTATTTCGGCCAGGCGGTTGCGGCTCAGATTCAGGGTTTCCAGGGCGGTCAGGGCCGGCAGCGCCAACCCGGCCAGGGTTTCAATCTGGTTGTGGCGCAGATCAAGGCTGACCAGGGGGGGCCGGGCCGGCCAGGAGCCCTGGAGCCTGGTCAGGCCGCCCCCGGTCAGGGTCAGGCTCAGAAGGCGGCTCAGGCCGGAAATGGTCAGGCTGGCGAAGGGGTTGCCCTCGGATTTAAACTCGGTCAGGGCGTCAGCCCCGGAGATGTCCAGGTCGCCGGTCAGGCCCAGCGGCTCCAGGGTCAGGCGGCTCAGGCGGCCTTCGGGGTCGGCCTCCAGGCCCTCCCCGGACAGATCCTCGGAACCGAACCACTTCAGTCGGCCGTCAGGGTCGTTTTGGTGCCTCAGTTTTTTTAAGAGGGCCACATCCCCCGGGTCAGTGACCAGATGGGGCACCCGGCTTTTCGACAGAGAAGTCTGCACTTCTTCAGGATAGATGGTCAGGGCCGGGACGGCTTCGGCCGGCATCTCAGAGAGGCCCCCTAAACCAGGCGGGGGGGTGGTGGGCGGCAGGGGCGCCCCCGCCGGGGCCTGGGCGGCCAGGCTGGCTGGAGCGGCCAAAGCCAGGCCGCAGAGCAGGAGCAGGGCGAGAGCGGGCCGGCGATTCTGATTCCTGAAGCATCGCATAATAGTCCCAGAATACAATTGGGGCCGGTAACTGTCAACCGGCAATGATGATTTGCCACCAGCCGGATCAATATGTTAGACTGCTCCTCTAGCGCCGGATCACCTAAACCTGGGAGACACATTATGCGGTTTTTGAAAAAATTGGCCTCAGACTGGAACAGGCTAAGCCTCATTTTACGCATTGTTTTAGGGCTGCTGGCCGGCTCGGCGGCCGGCTTGGCCTTCAGCGAGACGAGCAACCCGGAATGGCAGTGCCTGGGGCTCTTGGGCGATCTTTATATCGGCCTCTTAAAAGCTATCGCTCCGGTTCTGGTTTTTGTTCTGGTGATAAGCGCGATTTCCTGCGGCGGCCGGGCTCGGGAAAAAAAAGGCAATATAAGAAATATCATAATTTTGTATGTGACAAGCTCCTTTTGCGCGGCGGTCTTTGCCGTGGCCTGCAGTTTCGTTTACCGGGTGACCTTGCCCGGATTACACCCGGATCCAACCTTGGCCAGCGTGGAGACCAATCTGTGGAAAAGCATTTCCAAGGTGCTGTCCAATGTCGTCTCCAATCCCATAGCCGGCCTCGCCAATGGAGATTATCTGCCCATCCTTTTTTGGGCCTGTGTCCTGGGGGGGGGTCTCAGAAAAGCCTCCGACCAGACCAAAACAGCCTTAAACGATGTGGCTGACGCAGTAACCGGAGCGGTGCAACTGGTCATCTCCTTTGCTCCCTTTGGCGTGCTGGGATTGATTTTCACCGCTATTTCCACCAGCGGCCTGGCCATCTTCGTTGACTACGGAAAATTAATCATCCTGCTGGTTATAGCCATATTGTTTGTGGCTCTGGTAATCAACCCGATTATAGCGGCTTTTTGCCTGCGGAAAAATCCTTACCCGCTTGTTTTCAAATGCCTTAAGTACAGCGGCCTCAACGCCTTTTTTACCCGTAGCTCGGCGGCCAATATCCCGGTCAATCTGGAGCTTTGCAAGAGCCTGGGGCTCAGTGAGGAAGACTATTCCGTGACCATACCCCTGCGGGACAGCCGGCACGGCCGGCGGATCGCTGATGCTGATCCCACTGGCCTGCGAGATGTTTGGGATTCCAGTGGACATAGCCTGGTTCACCGTGGGCGTGGGCGCCCAGATCGGCGTTATTCAGGACTCCTGCGAAACAGCCCTCAATTCGTCATCTGATGTTTTGTTCACTGCGGCCGCTGAGTTTCGGCACAGACGGCTTTTGAAGATCTAGAAGGGCGGGCGCGATGAGCACTAAAGGGTTGGTACTGGTCAATACCGGGCCGGGCAAGGGCAAAACCACGGCCGCTCTGGGCGTGGCCGTCCGGGCTCTGGGGCAGGGGTTTAAAGTGGCTTTCCTGCAATTCATCAAAAACCAGGAAACAGGCGAGAGCCGGTTTTTAAAGGAATACGCTGAAAATCATCCGGGCCGCCTCTATTATAACCGCCTGGGCCTGGGTTTAATCCTGGGTCAGCCCTCGGCCGGGGATCGGGCTCAGGCTGAGGCGGCCCTCAAGGCCGCCGGGGAGCTCCTGGCCGGGGATTATGACCTGGTGGTGCTCGATGAAATCTGTGTGGCCGTCTCTCTGGGGCTGATTGAGGCCCAGGCCGTGGCCGGGCTGATTACCAGCCGGCCGCCCCGCTTGAATCTCATTTTGACCGGGCGGGGCTGCCCGCCCGAAATCATTGACCTGGCCGATACCGTGACCGAGATGACCCTGGTCAAACACGCTTATCAGGCGGGCCTCCCGGCCAGCCGGGGTATTGAATTTTAACAGCCTCCATGGGTCAGGCCGCCCTGATAATCGCCCTCGGTCTGCTCCCGGCCTTTCAGCCGGGGCCTGATCTGGCCCCTCGCCCCCTGATGTGGGAAACCCCGGTCTCCTGGAATGTCCCTCCGCCCCCGGCCGCCCCGGGTCTGGCCGGAAGCCCGGAGCTGGAGTCAATCCTGGCCCGGGCCGCCCTCCAACTGTCGGCCGGCGACCTGAAAAGCGCCCAGACCGATTATGAAAAAATCCTGGCCTCGCCCAACCGCACCGCCCCCAGGGCTCTGGCCCTGGCCGGTTATAAAAACGTGTTGCGCCGACGGATCGCCGGCGGCGAAAAATTTCTTTACCGCCACCTGATTCAGGCTCTGAAGGATGAATGGCGGCTGAGCGAGGCCCTGGCCCTGCTGCCGGTCATTGGGGCTGACCCGGCCGCGCCGGAGGAAGTTAAAAAATTTATCCGGTCTCAGGCGCCGATCCTGGCTCTGCGCCTGGGCCGCTACGACCAGGCGGCGGCCTGGTGGGCCCGGCCGGCCGGCCGTCAGGAAGCCGGGTGGCTGGCCCGGACTGAGCAGCGCCGGGGCCGCTTTGGCCGGGCCGCTGAAATCTGGCTGGGTTTGGCCCCCAAAGCCGGTAAAAGTCCCGGTCAGGAGGTGGTGACCGCCTGGACTTGCCTGGCCAAGGGCGGCCTTTTCCCGGAAGCCGCCCAACTGGCCGAGAAATATCCGGCCCTGAAAAAAGCGGCTGATTACTCCTGGCGGATGGGGCTGGCCGCCCTGGCCGCCGGCGATCTGGCTCAGGCGGAAATATATTTTAAGGCGGTTCTGGCCGAGGGAAAAGCTCAAAAGCCCCGGCAGCCCGGGGCCCGCTATTTTCTGGCCCGCACCCTGGCCGAGGCCGGCCGGGCGCCGGAAGCTTTAGCCATCTATGCCGAGCTGGCCGAGGGGCCGTTTAATTATTATCATGTCCTGGCCAGAGGCCGTCTGGCCCTCCAGGCCGCGCCCCCTCAACTGGCCGGCCGCCTGGCGGCTCTTTTGGAGACCGGCCCGGCCGGCCGGGATCAGGACAGCCTGGGCTATCACCTCTGGATTACCGAAAAGGCTCTCAGCCGGGAGGGTATGGAATCCTCAGCCCGCTATCTGCTGGAGTCGGAGCCGGCCAAGCCGGGGAAGGGAGGGGCCTTTCCAGCCGGGCTGGCGCGGCTGGTCGGCCAGGGGCAATGGGCTGAGGTTTCGGATCTCCTGAAAAAAAATCCGGGCGATTTGGCCGCCCTCCGGCCGCTCCAGCCCGCCCTGGCCGCCTCTCTGGCCGCCTGGCGCAGCGACTATCGCCAGGCCGTCAGCTATCTGGCCGACCTGCCCAGCCCTGATCCCAAAGGGCTGAAAAAATGGAGC
>JAISJK010000055.1 GCA_031261565.1 Candidatus Adiutrix sp.
CACCTGGTGCTGTCCACCCTCCACACCAACGACGCCCCTTCCACCGTGACCCGTCTGATAGATATGGGGGTGGAACCCTTTAACGTCTCGGCCGCCCTGATCTTATGCACGGCCCAGCGCCTTTTGCGGAAAATCTGCCCCAATTGCAAACAGCCCATGGCCAAGCTTTCGGCCAACAAGCTCATTGAAGTGGGCTTTGACCGCGACGAAGTGGGCACTATTCAGCTCTATGAGGGCCGGGGCTGCCCGGTCTGCAAAGGCTCAGGTTACAAGGGCCGGGTGGGCGTCTTTGAGCTGATGGAGGCCACGCCCATTGTGGCCGAGGCCATCGCCTCTCAGGTGCCGGAAGCCCAGTTGCGGAAAATAGCTCTGAAAGAGGGTATGGCCACCCTGCGCCAGGACGGCCTGATGAAAGTGGCCCAGGGCCTGACCACCCTGGATCAGGTGCTGGAAAAGACCGTCCTGCAAAAGGAGAGTCTGCCCCACTACCTGCTCAATCCTGACGAGCTGGTTTTCAGCCATGATGATATCATCATTAAAGAGGGCAACACCGACACTAATTTTTACAAACTCATCCAGGGGTCGCTGGGCGTTTACAAGGGCCAGACCCAGATTGCCGAGATATCCCAGACCAACACTTTCTTTGGGGAAATGAGCGCCCTGGTGGGCGGTTCCCGCTCGGCCACCATCAGGAGCCAGGGCAAGAGTATTGTCAAAATGTTCCCGGGCGACAAGCTCATGGAAGTTATCGAGGGCTATCCCGATATTGCCAAGACCATGATGACCACTCTGGTGGATCGCCTGTCGGCCACCAATGTGCGGCTCTCCACTTTCATGCACGACAAGGCCGAGCTGGAGCGGACCTATATCGCCCAGTTGACCGCCTCGACCAGCGCCGCCGGCATCCGGCCCATCGCCAGCGCCCCCAAACGGACGGCGGCCATGAGCCAGGCTCTGGCCGGCGCGCCGCCCCGCCCGGCAGAGCCTGGGGCGGCCAGCGGCGGCGATGGCCTTCGATCCATCGCCGGCTCCGGCACCGCCCCCCGGCCCATTGCCGGGGCTGGCGCTACCCCGCGCCCTATTGCCGGGTCTGGGGCCCCGGTTCCTGAGGCCGCCGCCCCGCCCCAAACCATCACCGGTCTGCCTCTGGCCGGCGGCGCGCCTACGTCCCCGCCCAGCCCGACGCCCCAGTTGCGCCTCACCCCGGCCGACCGCACCACGGCTATTTCGTCTTTGCCCGGCGGAGCCGTCTCCCAGCGGTTCAACGCCCCTGACGTCACCAGGCTGATGGCACCCAAGAGCCTGGCCGCTGCCGCTCCGGCCACCATCAGAGTCACGACCGCAGACGCCCCCCGGGCCCGGATTATGAAATCGGCCTGAAAATGCGTCGGTCAATCCTCATACTCCTGGCCGCCCTGGTGGCGGCCGGGAGTTTTGGTCTGGCCGGCCCCCCTGCGGCCCGGGCCGATGATCTCCTCTGCTCCACTTTTCCGGTCTATCTCTTCACCCGCAATATTGTCCAGGGCCGTGATCATTTCCAGCCGGAACTGATGATTGACAGCGCTCTGGGCTGTCCCCACGACTACGCCCCCACCCCGGCCGACCTGGAGCGGCTGTCTCAGGCCCAAGCGCTGGTCATCAACGGGCTGGGGCTGGAAGGTTTTCTGGGGCAGGCTCTGAAAGTGGCCCGGCCCGACCTCCAGATTGTCGATGCTTCCGGCGGCCAGGCCGGGGCCATCATCATTGATAAAAAGGCGGCCGCCGCCCTCTCCGCCGGGCATGACCTCCCGGGCGGCCCCAACCCCCATCTGTTCGCCTCCCCCGGGACGGCGGCCCTTCTGGTCAATAATATCGCCGAGGGCCTGAGCCGACTGGATCCGGAGGGGCGGGAAATCTACCAGGCCAACGCCGCCCGCCTGAGTGGCGACCTAACCGCCCTGGCCGGGCAAATGGGGACTATCGGCGAAAAACTGGGCCGGCCCAAAGTCATCACCGGGCACAGTATCTTTGAGTATCTGGCCGCTGATCTAGGGCTGACCATTGTGGCCACCATTGAGGAAGAGGATGGGGCCGCCCCCACCGCCGGCCGCCTGGCTGAGTTGACCCGCCTGGCCCGCCGGGAAGGCGTCCGGGCGGTTTTAACCGACCCGGAGGGCAACCTCAACCTGGCCAGGACGCTGGGGGCCGAGGCCAAAGTGAAAGTGGCGGTCATTGACCCGGTGTCCGGCGGCCCCCGAGACGCCCCCCTTGATTACTATCAGAAAGTCATGCTCACCGATCTGGAGATTCTGATTAAACTCTTCGCCCCGGGGCCATGAATCTCCACGCGGCCCATCCTCTGGCCCCCCGCCCCTGGGCTCTGGAGATAAAGGGCCTCTCGGTGCGACTGGGCCGCCTGGACATCCTGACTGATCTCTCGGCCCAGATTCCGGCCGGGGGGCAAACGGTCATCATCGGCCCCAACGGCGGCGGCAAAACCACCCTTATCCGGGCCATCTTGGGCGAGATCAGCTACCTGGGCCGGTTTGAGTTTCAGCCGCCAAATCCCCGCCTGGGCTATGTGCCCCAGAGGCTGGCTTTTGATCGCCACCTGCCCTTGACGGTGCTGGAGTTTCTGGCCCTGGGGCTGACCAACCGCCCCTTGTGGCTGGGCCGCTCCTGGGAGGTCACCCGGAAAAGCCTGGAACTGTTGCGGGAAGTCCGGGCCGATCATCTGACCGGGCGGCGGCTGGGCGACCTCTCCGGCGGCGAGTTGCAGCGGGTTCTGCTGGCCTCGGCTCTTAGCCAGAGGCCGGAATTGTTGATTATGGACGAGCCGGCTACGGGCGTGGATGTCTATGGGGAACAGCTGCTCTGTGAGCTTCTGGAAGGTTTTAAAGGCCGTTTCACCATTTTGATGGTCAGCCACGATCTACCCACGGCCAGGGCTCACGCCGACTGGATCATCTGCCTGAACCGCCGGATTATCGCTCAGGGCCCGCCCGAATCTATTTTCAATTCCCCGGCCCTGGCCGCCACCTTCGGCCTCCACAGCGGCTCGTGATAATTGGCCTGGCTGTGGCCGGGGGGCAGGAGTTTGAGGGGATCCACAGCCACGCCCCCCAGGATGGTTTCGTAATGCAGGTGGGGGCCGGTGGAGCGGCCGCTGTTGCCGGAGCGGGCAATGGACTGGCCCCGGCTGACGGTGGCCCCGGCTTCCACCAGGGTTTCGGAGAGGTGGCCGTAACGGGTCACCAGGCCAAAGCCATGATCAATAGTCACCAGGAGGCCATAGCCACCGGTCTGGCCCACAGACAGGACTGTGCCGTCAGCCGGCACCCGCACCAGGGTGCCCGGTGGGGCTGTAATATCCAGCCCGCGGTGCAGGGCCAGTTCCGAGCTGCCGAATGGCGAAACCCGCTGGCCAAACCGGTCGGTAATAGTTCCGCTGACCGGCAGAAATAGCGGGCTGGCCGACAGGATCGAGCCGGAGCCGGACAGGCCGCCCTTGACCGTGGCCAGGTAGCGGCCAAGATCGTCAGTCTCCATCTGCAACCGATCCAGGTCGCGGTGCATACCCCGGATAAGATCGCGGGCGGAGCCGGCCACCACCCCCGACAGGGAGCCGCCCAGATACTCGGAGCCGCCGGCCCCGCCGGCCTGATCCACCCAGGAAATGGTGGAGCGCAAATAGGGCAACACCTCGTCCAGGGGCGCTTCCGGAGCCAGACCCAACTGGCGGCTGACATCCTCTTTCAAGGCGGCCACTTCCAGGTCATTTTGCTTGAGCTCGTCCAGGCGGCGATCCAGGGCTTCGACCCGGCCGGCAAAGACATTTAACTGGGCCTCCAGAGAGGCTTTGGTAAAAGTCAGCGACTCCACCTCGGCCGAGCGATCCACCTGACTGTTGAGCGCCCGATGGGCCTGAAAAGCGTATAAGCCCAAGGCCCCGAACCCGGCCACCAGGGTCAGCAACAGGGCCGGCAGAGCCCAGGGGCTGATGGTCAGAGTGCGGGGCACCGCCTCCCCCCCGGCCGGGGGAATGATGAATATGCTGAGCTTGCGGGCAGGTTTCAGGCGCAAATTAAACCTCAGGTCAGGATTATGAAAGGCTTTATTTAATCTTTTAGCATATTCCCCTCTTAATGGCAACCCTGCCCTGGCCCGCCCCAAAATACAGGGTCAGCGCAAAGTCACGGCCCTGGTGCGCAGGTTGATAAACTTGATGTCCTTCCGGTCGCGCGGCATCATAATGGTTATTTCAAAAGATCCGCCTTTGCCCACCGGGAGATAGGTAGGATAAATGGTGGCCGTCCCCTGGCCTAGCGCCCGGCCCCCCTGATCCAGAACTTGACCGGTCAGAGTGATGGACTGGAGCGGCTCCGGGCCGACATTGCGCGTCTGGCCGGTCACCCGCAGATGAGCGCCTTCGTTTAAAATGGCCCAGGTAAACTCAGTGACCTCCACCGGCAGGCTGTCCGGGAGCATTTCCGAGGTATTGGCCTCTAAATCCGGCGCTTTAGTCAAAGGCGGCTCATGGGTGATACAACCCGGCACGGCCAGCAGGAGGGCCAGCATCATCAAGCCCCCGGCCAGACGGCGGAGAGAGGGCGGTAGGCTGATAAGCGACACTGTTTATTCCGCCTGGGCGTTGGTCAGAAGGCGCAGATGGCGAATGCCGTTGGGCCCCTGAGGCCGGTTGGTCTGAGCCACCACGCTGAAAGCCCCGCTCTGGCCTGGCTCCAGATAGGCCGGAGTGATGAAGGACTCGCCCATGGCCACTCCCGCCCCCTTTTCATCAAACATCATGGCGTAGATGACGGCGTGGTGGGCCTTCTTAGTCTTATTCTTGATAGTGCCGGTAACCTGGAGGCTCTTGCCGCCATTCACATAGGCCCACTTAAAATCCTGCACTTCAAATTTGAGGCCGACTGAGGCCGACTCTGAGACATCCTGGCTGATGGGATCTTTGTAGGGGCTGTCTTTGGGGGGGGCGCAGGCACTGAAGAAAGTCGCGGCCAGAAAGAGGGCCAGAGCCAGGACGATAATTTCAAGCCTGGGGATAATGACGGCCATATTCCACCCGCTTTCGGCTTACAGGTAGCGGCGGGTGGCCCGTTTGAGCCTGACCACTGACCGGCGCAACTCTTTGCGGGCCTTTTTTTCAGCTTTGGGCGTTTCAGCCAGTTTGGCCTTCAGAGCCGAAATTTCCGGCTTAAACTGGCGCGGGTTCTGAGCTTCAACCCCGGCCGGCTGGGGCGCAGCAGCTTCATTCTGGCGCAGAGCCTGGAGCAATTCAAAACGGTTCAGGGCTTTAAAGCCTTCCACCTCTTTGGCCTTGTCTTTCAACTCGTTGAAAGTCAACTTGGACAATTTGACAGCCTTTTTACCGGCCATATTTCACCTCAAGAAAAAAATATTTAAGCTGTTATTATAACCCAGGCCCGGGCCCCTGGCAAGACTTTTTCTTAGGGCTGACCATCACCTAAAACGACCAAAAGGCAATAAATAGCCGCTTTAATCTACCTGGCGGTAATATCGGCTTGACCTAATCAGGGCTCAGGTGCTAAAATCGCCCTTAATTAACTGATAAACGCTTGCATTTCCGCAGATGGCTCACTAATTGCTATCTAGGCGCTGTCAAATTATGACGGCCAAGGGCCGGAAAGGATAATCACCATATGGAAAATTCCACTTCACCCCGCTTAAACGCTCTGAGCCTGGTTTCCCAGGGCCACCGGTGCCCAGAGATTAGCGCGCCGCAAAAATCCATGTTCGAGACCTTTGGCCAGGATGTCTTCAGCCTCCGGCTGATGCGCGAGCGGCTCCCCAAAGAAGTCTATGAGCGCATTAAAAACATCACTCTGGGCAGCCAGCCCCTCGACCCCCACGATGCCGATGTGGTGGCCAGCTCCATGAAAGACTGGGCCATTGACCGGGGAGCCACCCACTACACCCACTGGTTTCAGCCCATGACCGGCATCACGGCTGAAAAGCACGATGCCTTTCTGACCCCGCTGAGCGATGGCCAGGTCATCAGCAAATTTTCCGGCAAACTCCTGATCAAGGGCGAACCGGACGCCTCCTCCTTCCCCTCCGGCGGGTTGCGCTCCACCTTTGAAGCCCGGGGCTACACCGCCTGGGATCCGACCTCCCCGGCCTTTGTCCTCCGCCAGGCCGGCACGGTGACCCTGTGCGTCCCCACGGTCTTTTACTCCTACACCGGGGAATCGCTGGATCGCAAAACCCCTCTCCTCCGCTCCATCGCGGCCCTGTCCCGGGAGGCCACCCGGCTGTTGCGCCTCATCGGCTGTCCCGAGGTCACTTCGGTCTCGCCCCAGGTCGGGGCTGAGCAGGAATATTTTCTCATTGACCGCCGCCTCTATCAGGCCCGGCCCGACCTGGTTATGTCCGGCCGGACTCTCTTTGGGGCCAAGGCGGCCAAGGGCCAGCAGATGGAAGACCACTATTTCGCGGCCATCCCCCAGCGGGTGCTGGCCTATATGAACGATGTGGAGACCCGCCTGTTTGACCTGGGCGTGCCCGTCCACACCCGCCATAACGAAGTGGCCCCCTGCCAGTATGAGGTAGCCCCCATTTATGAGCCGGCCAACATAGCCACCGATCACAATATGCTGATCATGGGGGTGCTGAACCGCACGGCCGAGGATCACGACCTGGCCTGTCTCCTGCACGAAAAGCCCTTCAACTGCGTCAATGGCTCGGGCAAGCACAACAACTGGTCGCTGATCGACTCCACCGGCCGCAATCTCCTGGATCCGGGCTCAAATCCCTGGGAGAATCTGCCCTTCCTGGTGGTGCTGGCCTCTATCCTGCGGGCCATTCACCTCCACAGCCCCATCTGGCGCATCGGCATTGTCGGGGCCGGCAACGACCACCGCCTGGGCGCCAACGAGGCCCCCCCGGCCATTATCTCGGCCTATGTCGGCCGGGAACTGGAGCAGGTGGTGGACGGCATCATCGCCGGGGCCACCAGCCCGGCCAAGGCTAAAGGCAAACTGGGCCAGATGGATCTGGGCGTCAGCGCCCTCCCCAGCCTGACCAAGGATTCGGCCGACCGCAACCGCACCAGCCCCATGGCTTTCACCGGCAACAAGTTTGAGTTCCGGGCCCTGGGCGGCTCCCAGTCGGTGGCCACCATCAATATCGCCATCAACACCACCGTGGCCAAGACCATGGCCGATATATCCACTGAGATTGAAAAGCTGTCGGCCAAGGAAAAGAAAAGCGGCGCGGAAGCGGCCCGCCAGCTTTTGCCCAAATATTTCAAAGAGCACCGGGTGGCCCTGTTTAACGGCGACAACTACAGCGCCGACTGGGTGGCCGAGGCCCAGCGCCGGGGTCTGCCCAACCTCAAGGATTCCGTCCAGACCCTGGCCCTCTACGGCACGCCCGAAGTGCTGTCGGTTTTTGAAAGCCAGAAAGTGCTGTCCAAGCCCGAAGTGCTGGCCCGCCAGCACATCCTGCTGGAGGATTACATCGGCCGCCTGCTGATTGAGTCTGACCTGACTCTGGACTTGGGGCGAACGGTCATTTTGCCGGCCGGCCTCAAATGGCAGGAAAGACTGGCCGGGGCCGCCGCCCAGGCCCGGGAACTGGCCGGCGAAAACGAGGCGGAAATGGCCGCTTATCAGGATGTCCGGGCCCTGACCAAGGGGTTGCGCCTAGCCCTCAAGGAGCTGGCCGAGGCCCTCAAGGCCGTCAACGCTTCCGAGGCCAAGCCCCTCCAGAAGGCCGGGCTGGCTCGCGACCGCTTGCTGCCGGCCACGAACAAGGTTCGGGCCCAGGCCGACGAGCTGGAAACCCTGGTGGACGCCCAGTTGTGGCCCCTGCCCACCTACGCCGACCTTTTCTGGAGCATCTGACCATCAAAAACCTTCAGACCAACCAGCCTGAAACAGCGGCGGCCGGAGCGTTCACGTTCCGGCCGCCGGCCTGTTTTGATCAGTTTAACCAGGGTGCCCCTTGAGCAAACCTATCCGCCTGCTTCACACCGCCGACTGGCACCTGGGCCGCACTCTCTGCGGCCGGCGGCGTTACGCCGAGTTTGAGTCTTTTCTCGACTGGCTGGCGGAAACCATTGAAAGCGAGGAGGTGGACGGGCTGCTGGTGGCCGGGGATGTCTTTGACACCGTGGCCCCCTCGCCCCGGGCCCAGAGTCTCTATTACCGTTTTTTGAGCCGGGTGGCCGCCGCCCCGGGTTGCGGCCAGGTGGTCATCATCGCCGGCAACCACGATTCTCCGGCCCTTTTGAACGCCCCCCGGGAGATTCTTCAGGCCCTCAATATTCAGGTGGCCGGCCAGGTGAACCCAGGGGCGGCCGGGGAGGTGCTGACCCTGCGCGACCCCGGCGGCCGGCCGCAACTGATTGTGGCGGCCGTGCCCTATCCCCGGGATCGGGATTTACGGGAAGCCCTGGCCGGGGAATCCCTGGAGGACAAAGAGCGCCAGCTGGTGGAAGCCATTAGCGCCCATTACCAATCGGCCGGCCGACAGGCTGAGGAAGCCCTCCGGAGGTTGCCGGAGCCGGTGCCCCTGGTGGTCATGGGCCATTTATTCGCCGCCGGCGGCCAGACCGTGGAGGGCGATGGCTCCCGCGCCCTCTATGTCGGCTCTCTGGGCCAGGTGCCGGCCGAGATTTTCCCGGCCTGTTTCGACTATGTGGCTCTGGGCCACCTGCATCAGCCCCAGGTGGTGGGCGGCCGGGCCGATCGGCGCTACAGCGGCTCGCCCCTGCCCCTGACTTTCGCCGAGGCCGGCCGGCCCAAAAGCGTCACCCTGGTGGATTTGGGGCCCGGAGGAGTCCAGGTCAGGCTGAAAGAAGTGCCCCTCTTTCAGCCCTTAGAGCGCCTGGCCGGCGACTGGGAGGCCATCAAAAGCGGCCTGGCCGCCCTGGCCGGCCAAAACGCCCCAGCCTGGCTGGAGATTGATTACACCGGCCCGAAAGTCATCGGTGATCTGCGGGAGCGGGTGGCTGGTCTGACCGCCGGAACTGGCCTGGAAGTGTTGCGGATCAAGAGCGGCCGGGGGCTGAGCCAGGCCCTGACCAGCCTGGCCGAGGGCGAGAGCCTGGCCGAGCTGGACGAGGCGGAAGTTTTCAGGCGCTGTCTGGCCGCCCATCAGGTGCCGGTTGAGCAGCAGCCGGAGCTTCGGGCCGCCTATGAGGAGATTCTCAAGTCGCTCCATGAAGGGGACGCTGGGGAAGGAGCGGGGCGGTGAAAATTCTGAAACTGCGCCTCCGCCACCTCAACTCCCTGGCCGGGGAATGGCTGATTGATTTCACCGTCAATGATTTCCAGAGCGGCGGTCTTTTCGCGGTCACCGGCCCCACCGGGGCGGGCAAGACCACCATTTTGGACGGCATCTGTCTGGCCCTTTACGGCTCCACCCCCCGCCTGGGCCGCCTGACCAAGGCCGGCAATGAAATCATGACCCGGGGCCAGGGCGAGTGTCTGGCCGAGGTCACTTTTGAAACCCAGGCCGGCCGCTACCGCGCCTTCTGGGCTCAACGCCGGGCCCGCCAAAAACCAGACGGCGAGCTCCAGGCCCCCCGCCACGAATTAGTGGATGACCGGAGCGGCCAGGTGCTGGAAAATGGTCTCTCCAAAACAGCGGTCAGGGTGGAGAAAATCAGCGGCATGAATTTCAGCCAGTTCACCCGATCCATGATGCTGGCCCAGGGCGCTTTTGCCGCCTTTCTCCAGGCCCCCGCCAGCGAGCGGGCCGACCTGCTGGAGCAGATCACCGGCTCTGAAATCTATGGCCAAATTTCCCGGCTGGTGCACGAGCGGAAAGCGGTGGAGAGCAAAAAGCTGGAAAAACTGCGGGAGGCCGCCGGCGGTCTGCCGGATTCCGGCGAGGAGGAAGTCCGGCTGGCCGCTGAGTGCGACCAGACGGCCGCCCGGTCAATGGTCTTGGCCCGGCAACTGTCGGAGACGACTGCGGCCCTGGCCTGGCGACAAAAACTGGCCCGGCTGGAGTCTGAGGCGGCCGCTCTGGCCGGTCAGGCGGCCGAGCTGCAGTTGGCCCTGGCCGCTTTTCAGCCGGAGCAGGAGCGGCTCCACCGGGCCGGGCGGGCCCTGCCCCTGGCCGGGGAGCACAGCCGCTTAACCCTGTTGCGCCAAAACCGTCTCAAGGCCCAGGCCGAGCTGGAGCAGCGGCTCAAGGAACAGCCGACGGCCCAGGCCGCCGAGGACGAAGCTTCTATAGCTCTGGAGCTAGCCGCCGCCCGGCTCCAGGCCGCCAGGGCGGCGGAAGAGGCCGCCCGCCCGGCCATTATCCAGGCTAGAGCCCTGGGGGTTAAAATTCAGGAAACGGAAAAGAGGTTAACTGCGGTCGCGGTCAAACTGCATGAACTGATGGCCCAGCTAGACCAACTCAACCCCCGGGCCGCCCGGAGCGGCCTGGCTGGCCAGGGCTCTTATCAGGAGATGCTGCTGGCGGAGCAGGAGGCCCGGCAGGTCAAGCTGGCGGCCCAAAAGCAGACCCTGGCCGCCAGTCTGGCCGGGCGGGAGTTGAGCGCCTGGCAAAGCGAATGGCGCGACCTGACCCAGCGCTCCCAGCTTTTGGCGGGGCTGGCCAAAGACCTGGCCCGGCTGGAGCGGTTTGGCCGGGATTGGGCTGAAAATGAGCGAGAGGCCCAGGATGTGGCCCAAAAGGCGGCCCAAGCCGGCTCATCTTTAAAGCTGGCCGAGGAGCGGGCCGCCCATCTGGAGCGGGAGGCCGACCGTCTGGCCACCATCCAGCGGCTCCAGGATCAGGTGCGCAGCCTGGAGAGCCGGCGGCGGGAGCTGGCCGAGGGCCGCCCCTGTCCCCTCTGCGGCGCCCTGGAGCATCCCTACGCCCAGCCGGGCCTTATTCCGGCTGAGGAAGTGAGTCAGGCTGAAATTAAGGCTCAAAAGGCCACCTGGGCCGTGGCCCGGCGGGAGGTCACTGATTTGGCCGGCCGCCTGGCCGGACTCCGGCAGGATGGGCAAAACCATCAGGAAGCTTCCACCAAAATTAGCCGGGAGCGGGAGGCCCTGGCTGAGCAATTGCGGCCCCTCCTCAAATCTTTGGAACTGCCGGAGACGGCCGGGCCGGAGAAAGTGACCAGCCTGAGCCAGATTGCCCGGTCGCGTCTGACCGAGGTGGCGGCTAAGGTGGGGGAGGCTGAAAAGCGGGAGCGGGAGCTGGTCTCGCTGGAAACGGCCGCCCGGGAGCAGGCCGGCCGGCTTGAGGCCAGCGGGCGGCTACTTGTGGCGGCCAGAGAGCATGAAGCGCAAATAGCCGCCCTGAGCCAGGAGCGGGAGCAATGGCGGACTGACCAGCGCGCGCTTTTGGGCGGCCGGGTTCTGGAAGAGACGGAAAAGGATTTGCGGACGGCCGTGACGGCGGCCGAGGCCGGCCAGACGGCCCGGAGTCAGTCGCTCCAGGCGGCGGCCACGGCCCGGGCCAGGCTCCAGGCCCTGATTACGGAAGCGACCGAAAGCCGGGGCCATCTGGCCCGGGAAATTGAAGCTCAGGAGGAAATTTTCACCATAGCCCTCCGGGCGGCCGGCTTTGACCAGGAGAGCTCCTGGCAGGCCGCCTCCCTGCCCGAGGCTGAGCGGGCCGCCCTGGCCCGGCGGGATAAGGAGCTGGCCGAGGCCCTGGCGGTGCTGGAGTTTCGGCAGAAGGATAACGCGGCCGGGCTGGCCGAGGAGCGGGGCCGGAATCTGACCGGCCAGAGCCAGGAGAGTTTAGGGGCTGAAACAGAGGCGCTGGAGGCTGAAAGCCGGGAACTCCAGGCCCGCCTGGGGGCTCTGGAGCAGAGGCTGGCCGATTTGGGCCAGACCGCCCAAAAGAGGCGGGAGCTTCAGGCCCTGACTCAGGCCCAGGGGCGGGAATGTCAGCGCTGGATCAGGCTCCACGAGCTGATCGGCTCTGAGAATGGCAGTAAATATCGTAATTTCGCCCAGGGGCTGTCTTTTGAAATAATGATCCGGCAGGCCAACCGCCAGCTCCTGACCCTGAGCGACCGCTATCTCCTGCTTCCTGACCCTGAGCAACCCCTGGAGCTGAAAGTCATTGACCACTATCAGGCCGGGGAAATACGCTCCACCAAAAATTTATCCGGCGGAGAAAGTTTTCTGGTCAGTCTGGCCCTGGCCCTGGGGCTGTCGCGCATGGCCAGCCGTCGGGTCAGGGTGGACAGCCTGTTTTTGGACGAGGGTTTCGGCACACTGGATGAAGAGGCCCTGGAGCAGACCCTGGAGGCCCTGGCCGGTCTGCGGGCCGAGGGCAAGCTCATTGGCCTCATCTCCCACATCCCGGCCCTGATGGAGCGCATTCCCGCCCGCCTCCTGGTGTCGCCCCGAAACGGGCCTCACAGCCAGATCAGCGGGCCGGGGGTTACCTCAGTCTCAGTCCCGGTTTAAAAAGCGCAACAGGTAGAGGAAGAGGTTGATGAAGTCGAGGTAGAGGCTCAGGGCCCCGCCGATAACCACCCGGCTCTCCTGATCGGCCGTGCCGTCGAGGCCGGTGGCGTAGGTAACCCGCAGCTTCTGGTGGTCATAGGCGGTCAGGCCCGAAAAGATCAGGACGCCGATGACGCAGATGACCAGATCCATGGGCCCGCTGGCCACAAACATATTGACCACGCTGGCCAGGATCAGGCCCACCAGGCCCATGAACAGGAAGCTGCCCCAGGCTTCCAGCGACCGCTTAGTCACCAGGCCATAAACGGCCATGGCCCCGTAAACGCCGGCGGTGCAGACAAAGGCTTTGACGATGACCGTGGGCGAATAGGCGACGAATATAAAGGATAAAACAGCTCCGGTGACCAGGGCGTAGATCAGAAAGAGCGCTTTGGCCGTGGCCGGGGCCAGCTGGCTGAGCCGGCTGGAAAGATACCAGACCAGCCCGAGTTGCAGGACGCAGGCCAATAAAAGGGTGAAAGGGTAGCGCTGAACAACGGCCCAGGCCATGTCTGACAGGACAAAGCTCGTCCCGGCGGTCAGAGCCAGGCCGGCGCACATCCAGGTGTAGACCCGCTGAAAAAACAGAGCCTCGGAACTGGCTGACCTGGCCAAGGTGCCGGGCCGGGAATTGGGCTGGTAGTTGGTGAAATCCTGCATGGTAAGATACTCCTTAAAGATAAATTAACACTAAAAAACTACGACTTGAATATAATCAACCTTGGGCCAAAAATCAAGCGGCTAAAGGCCCTGAACCACTCTGAGCCCGGGGTTGTGGGCTTTGGCCCGGTTGGCAGCGGCCAGGGCTCCAGCCTTGTCATCAAAGGGGCCGAGGGCCAGAATCCAGTTGCCGGATTTTAACCGCGGGAAAGCGTCGGTATCCATGATTTCCACCTTGAGCCCTTTGGTTCCGTAGAATTTCTGGCGGCGCTCAGCCTCGACCCGGCCTTCGCTGTTTTTGGGTATGGTGTGGAGAATGACCAGCCAGGTCTCGGAAGCTGGCGGGGTCACCGCCGGGGCCGGGCCGGAGGGAGTCTGACTGGTCGGGGGCGGGCTGGCGACCCGGGGAGGCGGGAGGAGGCTGCCGCTGGCCGTGGCCGAGGCTGGCGGCGGAGCCGGGGCCGGCGGCGTCGGCTTGGCCTCCTCAGCCTGATTGACCACGGCGGCCCCCCTGTCCAGGGCATCTTTCAGGAGGCCGGCTTTATCTGCGGAATAGAGGGCCAACCCGGCCAGAACCAGCCAGGCGGCCAGAGACAATATGACTGTGGCCGGACTGATGGTGGTGCGCTCCCTGGGGCTGCGGTAGTCCTTTTTCCGGGAACGCGAAAAGAATTTGGCCAGCATGCGGCCGGGAGCCAAAAAAAGATCTTTCAGCATGGTTGATACCCCTTTATATTTGTATTTTACTTTAAAAATCAATTTTGTTCAACCAAAGCGCTGGACAATTGCTCCCCAATGTGGTAAGCGATAAACAGTTTTGAATTTTTAAAGGATTGGCCATTGCTGCCCGCGCCATTGACTCTGGGGCCCCTGAGCCTCAATTTTTACGGCCTCCTGGTCACCTGCGGAGCGCTGGCCGCCTTGGCCCTGTTTAGTTTCACCGCCCCCAGGCGGGCCATGTCTCCGGCCGCCGCCCGGGATTTCTGTTTCTGGATGATCCTGGCCGGCCTCCTGGGTTCGCGCCTGTTTTACGTTATTTTTCACTGGCCGGAATTCAGCGGTCACCCTCTGGCTATCCTGGCCTACTGGCGGGGCGGGCTGATGTTTCAGGGCGGGGTGCTGACGGCCCTGGCCGTCTCGCCCTTATTTTTAAAGCGCTATGGGCTCAGCTTCTGGCCGGCGGCCGATGTCATGGCCCCGTCCCTGGCCCTGGGGCAGGCGCTGGGCCGCCTGGGCTGTTTCACCGCCGGCTGCTGCTACGGCCGGCCGGCCGGCCCGGCCAACCCCCTGGGGGTCACCTTTCCGCCGGGCTCCCTGGCCCCTTTCGGTATCCCCCTGTGGCCGACTCAACTGCTGGAGTCGGCGGGCCTGCTGGCCCTGGCCCTGATTCTGGGTCTGTCTCTCGGCCGTAGCCAGAGCGCTTTTAGCCGCCCGGGGCGGGTGGCCGCCCTGTATCTGGCCGGGGCGGGGCTCCTGCGTCTGCTGATGGAAAGTCTGCGCGGCGACTACCGGGGCGACCCGGTCATCTGGCATCTGCCGCCCACCACCCTGGCCGCCGCCCTGGCCGCCATCCTCGGCTTGGGCCTGATTTGGAGCCGCCGGCCAATAAAAATTTGAGATGGTCATTTTTCGCTTGAATTTCTGGCCGCCATAGGGTAAGAAATCTTAATAGTCGAGCAGTAAGGAGGACAACTTTGGATTTGCACGCACTTAGATATTCCGCTGAAAGGCTCTGGGTTCGCCTGGAAGATGACAGCCAGGTGACCATCGGCCTCACTGAGGAAGCCCTGGAAGACTTTGACGAACTGACCAAAATACGCCTGCCGGCCGAGGGCGATGAGTTTTCCAAAGACGAGCCCTTTGGCCGTCTGTCCGTAGGCAGCGGCACCGGCCTCCGGCTTCTGGCCCCTCTAAGCGGGGAAGTGGTGGTCATCAATGAGGATATCATCGATGCCCCCGAGGCCATTTTGGAAGACCCCTATGAGGAAGGCTGGCTGATTCGCCTGGAGCTGGCCTCCATGAGCGAGTTTGACGACCTGATGACCCGCGAGGAATACGATGAGTTTATTGACGATGAATTCGGCGACGATGACCTGGACGACGAAGACGATGACGAGGAGTATGATGAGGCCTACGATGACGAAGACGATGACGAGGAAGAGGACGAAGACGATCTGTTTTACGACGACGATGAGGAATGACTGTTGGTCATTTCATCGCCCAGCACGGCTGATTTGGTCTGCTGGTAAGTCACCCCTGTAAAAACCAGGCTGAAAATCACGGCCACGGCCAGATAGAGAGAGCCGGCCCCAATTAACAGGGCCGGAAAAAAAATGTAGCCGCCTCGGGCCAGGGTGAAGAGGCCCAGGGCCACCATCAGGCCCGGGGGAAGTGTCAGGGCCAGGGTCAGGAGCAGAGCCGTCAGCCAGCCCCGCCAATGGCGGCGGAGAATCTGAAACGAAGTCGCCAGGGCCAGGGTGGCTGTGGTTTTAGGGTGGTCGGCCAGGTAAAATATATAGCACTGGCCGAGCAGTTTTAGGAAAATCAGGCCGAACAGCTTCAGGGCCGAACCTAGGGCGGGCATCTGAGCCATGACTGACAGCATCAGGTCAACCGCCTGGGAGAGGCCGATCCAGGCCAGGCCGCAGAGCAAGACCCGGGCCGGGCGGGCCCAGGGGGAGAAGATTTCAGCCAGGAGGCGGCCCGGCTCCCGGCCGGAGACATATTTGACAATGAGGGTATTTAGGCCGGTCTCCAAAAAAAAGGCCAGGAGGGCCAGGAGGAAATAGGTCAATAAAAAGCGGATGATAAAGTTGCGGTCGAGGGTCAGGCTCAGGGCCCAGGGGTCGGCCGGGTTAAGGGCCACCTGTTCCGCCAGTTGTCGCAAATCCGGCCCCAGGTCTAAAAATACCGTCAGAAAGAAGCCGGCCAGAGCCAGGATCAGGCCCGTGACCATCAGCGCAACCAAGAGTTTGGCCCAGTCGCTTTTGGTGATGGCCCGGGTCAGGATAAACTTGTCGCGGAAAGTCATGGCGGCGAAATCGGCGGCGGTCGGAAAATACTCTTCGCTCATGATTTGATAGGCTCTCAGAGGTGGAGACCACCGGGCTTTAAGATTGGCCAAAGTATAGTCAAGAAGCGGCTGGCTGTCAAGCTGGCTCAACGCCAAAACAACGCCAACCAGTCAGCTCTCTTTTCAGGGTCTGCCACTTGTTGTATAATAGCCTCGTTTACTCGAAGACCACATGTGGGAGGCTTGACTATGCTGAAAAAAACTTTTGGGAAAACCGGCCTGGATTTGTCTATTCTCGGCTTTGGCTGTATGCGTCTGCCGCTGACCAACCCCAGCGACCCCACGGCCATTGACGCTGACCTGGCCACGGCCATGATCCGCAAATCCATTGACCAGGGCGTCAATTACATTGACACCGCCTGGCCCTACCACGGCGACAGCCGGATTGAGCCTGGACGGAGCGAGCTCCTGGTGGCTCAGGCTTTGAAAGGCGGCTACCGCGAGAAAGTGCATCTGGCCACCAAACTGCCCACCTGGTTCATTCAGGATCAAAAGCAGATGAATACCGTCCTCGACACCCAGCTTAAAAGGCTGGAGACGCCTTATATTGATTTTTACCTGGCCCACAACCTCAATGGCATTGTCTGGCCGGGCATCAGAGACAAGGGGCTTTTCCGCTTTCTGGACGAAGCCCTGAAAGACGGCCGCATTAAACACGCCGGCTTTTCCTTCCACGACCGCTATGAGATTTTTGAAGAGATCATCAAAAGTTATGACTGGAGCTTTGGCCAGATCCAATACAACTATCTGGATGTGAATTACCAGGCCGGGCAGCGCGGGCTGAAACTGGCCGCCGAACGAGGTCTGGGGACGATCATCATGGAACCCCTGCGCGGCGGTTTTCTCATCAACCATGTGCCGGAGGAAAGCCAGGCCAATCTGCGGGGCGCCCGGCCCGACTGGTCGCTGGCCACCTGGGCTCTCCGCTGGCTCTGGAGCCAGCCGGAAGTCAACCTGGTTTTGAGCGGCATGAGCACTATGGCCCAGGTGGAGGAAAATCTGGCCATCGCCTCCCAGCCCTCGGTCTTGACCGAGCGGGATCTGGCCGCCCTGGGCCAGGTGGTGGATCTCTTCCGCGAGCGACTCAAAATCAACTGCACCAGTTGCGGCTATTGCCTGCCCTGCCCCCAGGACGTCAACATCCCCAAAAATTTCTCTTATTATAATGATTATTTCCTGGTTGATTCCGAGGAAGTCCGCAGCCGGGCCAAATTTTACTTCAGCGCCCAGGTGGCCGAGCACGAAACCTTTGCCCACTGCGTCCATTGCGGGGAATGCGAGGAGAAGTGCCCCCAGAAACTGCCCATCAGCGACCTTATGGACGAGGTGGCCAAAGTCTTTGGCTGAGCTTTAGACCTGGTTTTTAGAGGGGCACATCCAGCTTAACCCTGGTGCCCTCGCCGGGCGTGGATTGGAGATTCAAATTACCGCCCTGGCGCAGCACCAGGGAGCTGGCCAGGCTTAAGCCCAGCCCCACCCCCACCTCGCCCTTGGTGGAGAAAAAGGGCTCCCGGGCGTGTTGCAGCACCTTGGCGCTCATGCCCCGCCCATTATCCTTGACCGATATTTCCAGGCGGCTGCCCGTCTTTTCCCCCGTCACCAGAATGCGCGGATCCTCAGCCGCCAGCACGGCTTCATAAGCATTTTGCAGGAGCGCCTCCAGAATTGAGAGCCAGTCGGCCCGCACCAGATTCAGGGGCTCCACCCGGCGGCAGGAGTTGAGGAAAGCCACCTGGCCCAGCTTGGCCCGGGCTGATTCCAGTTGCTCGGGATACTGAGCCTCAATATTGCTCAAGACCTTGGCCCGGGCCGCGTCCCGGGCCGTCTCCACCACCTCGGACAACAGGGTGCGCTCGGCTTCGCCGGCCTCGGCCGCAGTCAGGCGGATGAGCTGCTCCAGCAGATCCACCGCCGTCTCCTGGCTCTGGCGGCTCTCCTTTAAAAACTCCTGCTGGCGCACCCGATCCTGATTCTGATTATTCAGGTCAATCAGGTTCAGGTAGCCAATGGAAGCGGCCAGAATATTTTTAAAATTGTGGGCCAGCCACTCGGCCAATTCGCTCTGGGCCTCCAGCCGGCGCTTGAGCCGCTCTTTTTCAGCCGCCAGCCGCTGGCCGGCCAGCTTCTCCAGCCAGCCCCGGGCCAGGCCGGGCAACTCCTCCAGATACGATTCCGTTTTAATCAGATACTGCCAGGCCCCCAAGCTGAGGGAGCGGGCGGCCGTCTCTTCCTGGCCGCAACCGGTGACCAGGATGACCGGCGGCTTAATCTCCTGAGTGGCCAGCTTTTCCAAAAAATCCAGCCCCGAGCCCTCCTGAAGATACCATTCGGTCAGCACCAGGTCAGGTTTACGCTCCTGGCAGGCACTGAGCCCGTCGGCCACGGTCAGACTCAGAGCCACCTCGTAACCGGCCTCGATCAGGGCCGCCTGGGCGGCCTCGGCCATGACCCGGCTGGCCTCCATCACCAAAATCAGGCTCACTTGGCCTCCCCCGAATTTAAAGCCGGCTTCTCCCGCCAGAGGCTGAGGGCCATAAGACCGGCCCCCAGGCAGATGGCCATATCGGCCACATTAAAGGCCGGCCAGTGGCGCCCGGCCCAGTAAAAATCAAGAAAATCCACCACCGCGCCCCAGTGGAGCCGGTCGTGAATGTTGCCCAGGGCCCCGCCCCAGATCAGCCCCAGGCCGGCCAGGAGCCACCGCTCACCGGCGGCGGCCCGGCGATAGAAATAGATGAAGGGCAGGAGGGAAACAGTGGCCAGGGCGGCCATTTTCCAGCCCTGGGCCGCACCTCCAGCCTCGGCGAAGAGGCTGAAGGCCGCCCCCGTGTTATGGGCCAGCACCAGGTTAAAACAGCCGGGGATCACGGTCAGCGGCTCCCAGGGGTTGAAGTATTGCCGGGCCAGAACCTTGGTCAGCAAGTCCAGCGTTAGGGTCAAGCCGCCCCACAGCCCCACCGTCTTCCACTTTGAAGCCGGGCGAGAGATCACCGCCGCCGCCCCGCTCATCCGCTCTGCCGGGTCAATTCGCTGAGGTTGGCCAGTTTTGGCTCCAGAAGGTCGAGGATACTGCCGAAATCAGAGGGCTTCAGCTTGAGCATTTCCCAGGCGGCCATGGAAATGGGGGGCACCAGGGGATCGCCGGCGTAGCCAAAACCCCAGCCCCGGATGATGATGTCGGACAAGTGGACAATGGCCGTGCATTCGGGATAGACCACCGCCCGCTCCGGGTTGTGGTGCAGGCGCATGGGCTCGGCCAAACTCTCGGGCAGATTCCAGTGCTCGGCCAGCCACTGGCCAATTTCGCCGTGATGGAAATCAAGGATGGCGTTTTCCGCTTCGTAGAAAAGCAGGCCCTCGCGCTCCACTTTGCCCCGGATCAGGGCCATCTCCTCTTGCATATTGAGGGCCAGCACCACTTTGCCCAAATCGTGGAGCAGGCCGGCCACCAGGATCTCTTCGGCGTCGTCCCGGCCCAGAGCCGTGGCCACCGCCCCGGAGGCGGCCGCGCAGCCAATGGAGTGCTCCCACAGGCCGGCCATGCTCTTTTGAATCATGTCAAAGACCGAGCTGGTCAGCACCAGGCCCTTGACCACGTCAAAGCCGAGAATCATCAGAGCGCTGGCAATGGAGCTGATCTTGCGGGACATGCCGAAAAAAGCGCTGTTGGCCATGCGCAGGACTTTGGCTGACAGCACCTGATCCTGGGTGATGAGGCGGCCCACCTCGGCCGCGCTGGTCTCCGGATTCTCCACCAGACGGGATATTTTAGCCACAATGCCCGGCACTGTGGGCAGATTTTTAATGCGCCTGACTTCGCGTTTAGCCGCCACTCTGTCACTGACCACCACCGTCACGCCGAGCCACCCTCCTCCGCCGCCGGGATCATGGCAGCCAAGGCTTCGTCCCGCTCCCGCCTGGCCCTTTCGGCCAGAGCCGTCCGCAGGCTGGCCAGCACCGGCTGGTTCATCACCCGGGCGAAACGCGCTTTAAGTTCTGACAGGCGTTTTTGGTAAATTTCTTCCACTTCCTCCGGGCTCAGTTTGTTTTCTTCCTCAATGACGATGGTGTCAATATTCATCCGGGCCAGCATCCGCAGAAGCCCCTCGGTGACCTCCGCCCCCTGGCTGGCCAGGAGGACGCCATCGCCCCGCGACAGTTTCTGAGCCAGCACCTGCCCGGGCTGAGCATGTTCAATGGAAATGCGCTTCACAAAACCCCTGAAATTAAGCCGCTTTATTAAGACCTAACCGAGGCTATTATAGCACTATTCAGGCTATTTACAACCTTTCGGGGCGACAAATTATTTCCGTAAGCGGCTAAACCATGTTAAACTGGCCATATCGCGCCAGGAGGAGAGACTAGATTATGATTAAAACGGTGAGAGCCAAGCTGCATGGCCTTCGGGTCACCGGGGCTGATCTGGACTACCACGGTTCCATTTCCCTGGATCCGGAAATCTGCCGGCTGGCCGGCCTCTATCCCCTGGAATTCGTCTATATCTGGAACAAAAACAACGGGCAACGCCTCAGCACCTATATCATCCCCGGAGTGCCCGGCTCCCGTTGCTGCATCCTCAACGGCGCGGCCGCCCGATGCTGCCAGAAGGGGGATGAGGTCATCATTTGCGCGGTGGACTACCTGCTCAACCCCGATGATCTGACGGCTCACTCGCCCCGGGTGCTGATTTTTAACGATCAAAATGAAGTGATAGACCGCCTGCAATACACCGTGACCAAAGACGATGACGGCTTTTTTGACTTTAATGTGCTATCATTGGAAAATAATTTTTAAAGTTAAGGGACAGCCTCTTTATGTTGCGCTTTATTTTAGCCCTGCTCCTGGCCCTCAGCCCCCAGGCGGCGCTGGCTCAGGCCCCGCCGGAAGAATCGCCGCCGGACTCGCCGCTGGTGACCCTGTATAAAACCGGCTCGGTGGAAGATCTAAGCCAGGCCCTGGCCTCGGGGGCTGAAGTCAACCAGGTGGACGGCCCTGACGGCCTGACCCCGCTGATGCTGGCGGCCGGTTTCAACCCCCATCCCGAGGTGACCGCCCTTCTGGCCCAAAAGGGGGCCAGGCTGGAAGCTCAGGAGAACAACTTTGGCCTGACCCCGCTGATGTTCGCCGCCAGCCGCAATCGGCCCTCGGTCGTTGAGGCGCTCCTCAAAGCCGGGGCCGAGGTCAACCACCGCGATAAACACGGGGAGACCGCCCTATATCACGCCGCCACCAACAATGGCAACCCGGGGGCTATTGACCTGCTCATCCGGGCCGGGGCTGACCCGGAGCTGGCTGACCTCGATGGCCGGACGCCCCTGATCCAGGCCGCTTACCGGGCCAATCTGCCGGCCATAAACTTTCTGGTCAGGATGAAAGCCAGGCTGGAAGGGGCGGATCATAGCGGCCGGACATCCCTGATAGTGGCCGCCGAAACGCCCGAGGCCCTGGAGGCCCTGGTTCGCCTGATTGATCTCGGGGCCGGCCTGGAGGCCCGTGACCAGGACGGGCGGACGCCTTTTCTGGCCGCCGCCGCCCTCAATCGGCGGGCCGAGGCCCTCACTATTCTGAAAAAAGCCGGGGCCGACCCAGCGGCGCGCGATAAGACCGGGGCCGATGCCCTGTTGCTGGCCGCCCTGAGCAACCCCAACCCGGAGGTCATTAAGGCACTGATGAATCTGGGCGCGGATATCAACGCCCGGCGGGCCAACGGCCTGACGCCCCTTTTGGCGGCGGCCGGAAACCCCAAGGCCGAGGTGGCCCGCCAGCTGATTCGGGCCGGGGCCGATGCGCAGGCCAAGGATTTGCACGGCCGCAACAGCCTCATTTTGGCCATCAGCCTCAACCCCAACCTGGAAGTGGCCAAGACTCTGGTTAACGGTGGAGTGAGCCCCAACGAGCCGGATAAGCAGGGCCGCACCGCTCTTGATTACGCCCGGGAAATGCGGCCCGAGCTGGCGCCGTTCCTGACCAGGGATTGATTTTCACAGTGAGGCCGAATGATATGGTGAAAGATAAGACTCAATTTGTGGAGGATATTTCCGTGGGGCTTGGCGTGGATATTGAGTGTGCTGAGGCTTTGTATGATTGGGCCAGGGATATTGATCGGGGCTATATTGATCAGAATGACCTTGAGGGCCTTTTCTGGAGCGAGGCCGCCTGCCTGGCTTTCCCTGCCGATCGTCAAGGTGATGTTGACCTTCACGCCTTGTATAGTTGTTTTGAGGAGGACGCCTATATCCCTTACCAATCGGTCTGAAGGGCCGCCGGTGGGGTTGCCGGTTGCCCTGCCGCTCCCTTGTGGTATTCTTTCCAAGCTGGCCAGACGATTGATAATAAAAAATTATCAATATTTTAAGTAGAATATAAGCGAAAGTAAAACAATGATTCAGACTGTAATTTTTGATTTTGACCTGACTCTGGTGGATTCCGTCTACGCCATCACCTGTGGCCTGAATAAAATGGCCAGGCATTTCAACCTGCCGCCAGTGGATGAAGATGACACCCGGCGGGTCATGAGCCTGGAGGCCAAAGATTTCTGGTTTAATCTCTGGGGCTGCTACGATGAGGCCTGGAAGGATTTTTTTATCCATGAGGTGTCGGCCAATGAAGGCGAGCACTTGCAGTTGACCCCAGGGGCCTTAAAACTGGTCAGGCGGCTGAAGAGCGAGGGGCTGGGGCTGGCCCTGGCCACCAACCGGGATAATGCCTGGGCCGCGCTGGCCTCCATCGGCCTGGCCCAGTATTTCGACACGGCCGTGGGCGTGGCCGATGTGGCCAGGGGCAAACCGGCCCCGGATATGCTCCTGATGGTTATGGATCAGATGCAGACCGATCCCGGCCACTCTCTGTATATCGGCGACGCCATCTCCGACATGGAGGCCGCCGCCCGGGCGGGGATACGGGGGGTGGGGATTTTGGAAGGCGGCCAGTCCCGGGAGGATCTGATTCGGGCCGGGGCCTGGCAGGTGCGGGAAAACTTAAACGACCTGGATGACATTCTGGATTTAATCTGAAAGGCATCATGAACCGGGAAAATCTGGAAAAGCTGATTGATATGGCCGCCGGGCGCCTCCCGGCCGACCTCCTGATCAGCAACTGCCAACTGGCCGATGTCTTTAACCAGACCCTGCTGGACGGCCCCCTGGCCCTAGGCTACGGCCGCATTGTCGGCTGGGGGCCCGACTACCAGGGACGGGAGACCCTGGATGCCGGGGGCGGTATTGTCCTGCCCGGCCTGATTGACGGCCATGTGCATATCGAATCCTCTGCCCTGGCACCGGCCCGGTTTGCCGGCCTAGTTCTACCTTTCGGCACCACCACGGTCATAGCCGACCCTCACGAGACCGCCAATGTCCTGGGCCTGGAGGGTATTCGTTATCTGCTGGAGGCCGCCCAACGGCTGCCCCTGAATATCCAGCTCATGCTGCCCTCCTGTGTGCCGGCCACCCCCGAGGAGCAAGTGGGGGCGGTGCTGACCGCCGAAGACCTGGAGACCCTCATCGGCCAAAAGGGAATTCTGGGCCTGGGCGAAGTCATGGATTTCCCCGGGGTCATCAACCATACCAACCTGGTCATCAAAAAAATCCTGATGGCCCGCAAACACCATCTGCTCATTGACGGCCACAGCCCCGGCCTGACCGGCCCGGAGCTGACAGCCTATGCGGCCGCCGGCATTCACACTGACCACGAGTGCAGCACGGCCGCCGAAATGCTGGAGCGCCTGCACTTGGGCCAGTATGTGCTGATGCGCCACTGCTCCAGCAGTGATGACCTCTCCCGACTGCTGGCCAGTCTGACCCCGGCCAACGCCCGCCGGTGCGTCTTATGCACCGACGACCGGGAGGCGGCCGACATTATGGCCAACGGCCACATCAATATGCTCCTGCGCCAGTGCGTGGCCGGGGGTCTGCCGCCGCTCCTGGCCGTGACCCTGGCCACCCTGAACGCGGCCGAGTGTTTCGGGCTCAAAGACAAGGGGGCCATCGCCCCGGGCTGGGACGCCGACCTGGTCATTGTCTCGGATCTGAAAGATTTTCAGGTCAGACGGGTGCTGGCCAAGGGCCGGGAAGTGGCCCGGGACGGCCGGATGATGGTGGATCTTGAGGATTACACGGCCGACAGCGTCTTAAACACCGTCCATCTGCCGCCTCTGACCGCCGCTTCCTTTGTCCTGCCCCTGGCCGGCCCGGCCATCCGGGTCATTGAGATTTTGCCCAACAACCTGCTGACCAGGGCCACCGTCCGGGAGGTCAGGCGCAATGACCAGGGCGAGTTTGACCCGCGCCTGAACCCCGGTTTAAACCTCCTGGCCGTTATTGAGCGGCACCGGGCCAGCGGCCAGATGGCCTTAGGCGTCCTGGCCGGCTTTGGCCTGAAAAACGGGGCCCTGGCCGTCTCGGTGGCCCATGATTCCCACAACCTGGTGGTGGCCGGCGACAGCGCGGAGGATATGCTCCTGGCAACCCGGGAAGTGGGCCGCCTGGGGGGCGGCTACGCCCTGGTGACCGGCGGCCGGGTGGCGGCCAGCCTGGCCCTGCCGGTGGCTGGCCTCATGAGCGACCGGCCGGCCCGGGAAGTAGCTGACGGCCTGGCTAAACTGATGGCCGCCGCCCACCGGGATCTGGGGCTCCCGGAGACTCTGCACCCGCTGATGAATCTTATTTTTCTGACGCTGCCGGTCATCCCGGAGCTGAGATTGACCTCGCGCGGCCTCTTTGATGTGACCACCTTCCAACCAGTAGACATTGGCCTGAATTGACTGGGAAGGGCATGACTGTGAATGGCAAAACCAAACCTGAGCCCCAGGAGAAAATGCCGCCCCTAGGCGAGCGCCACCTCCTCTCCCGCGACCCCAAGAACCTGCCCTCCAGCATGGATATGCGCCACGAATCCATGCTCATCAACGAGATCAGCCTGGTGCTGGCCGAAAAGCGCACCTCGCTGTCGGTCATGCGCACCGGGCTGGCCATCCTGGCCCTGCCCATCTCGGTACTCAGCGTGCTGGTGGTCATTTCCAAATACTATGACCCGCTGAATGTCCTGTATCTTTTAGGGCCGCTCCTAGTCATGTGCCTGCTCTTAAGCGTCCTGGGGGGCTACCTGATTTATACCGCCTTCAGGCGCGTCGGTCAGCTCAATCTGGTCATCGTGGACTTAAAAAGGCAGAACAACAGCCTGCGGGAGCTCTGCGTGGTCATGAATGATCTGGTCGCCCCGGATCAGGATTTCTGAAACTGATATTTTAGCGCTTGGCATATACGGCCAATAGCCGTATAGTAACAATTGGAGGATATGATTATGCCAGCAACCGCCCGGCTCGAAGCCAGGATTACCCAGGATCTGCATATACTGCTTAAACGGGCCGCCGAACTCCAGGGGCGCAGTATGACTGATTTCGTGGTCTCCGCCGTCCAGGACGCAGCCAAGTTGGCCATTGAACAAGCCGACATTATACGATTGTCGCTGGCCGACCAACAATGCTTCGCTGACGCGCTTATATCTCCACCAGATACTGCGCCAGCCATGGAACGCGCCTTCGCCAGACGAGACAAACTTTTGCGTCAGGAATGAACCCACCGTTTAAAATGACGGCCCTTGACGCCAGTCATGACCGATGCGGGTTTGACAGCGGCTCGCCGCCGCTATTTCAGCGACAGGGGTTGGGCGGGGCCTTGCTGGCTGATGCCGTCACCCGGGCCAGACAAGCAGAAATAGTTTCTTTCGCTATGGTGGTTGAGGCCAAAGACAAATCAGGCTCAGCATTTTACCGCCATCACGGCTTTATAGCTTTGCCTGAATCATCGCTGTCGCTGTTTATGCCCTTATAAAAGGTAGCTCTGCGTGGTCATGCCTGAGCTAAATGCTGAAAGCGAAAGGCGGCTCCACCTCCGTGAAAAAGTAGCGGTAAATCTTGCGCTTGATGTGGTTGAAATCAGAGGACAGGCGATCCCGGGGCCGCCCCAGGCTCACTTCCACCCGGCTGACGATCTGCCCCGGCCGGCCGGCGATGACCAGCACCTCATTGCTGAGATAGACCGCCTCGTCAATATCGTGAGTCACCAGGACGACGGTTACCTTTTCCTTTTCCCATATTTTCAGGATCTCCTCCTGCATGGTGATGCGGGTCATGGCGTCCAGGGCACCGAAGGGCTCGTCTAGAAGCAGCACTTTGGGGCTGGTGCCCAGAGCCCGGGCAATGGCCGCCCTCTGGGCCATGCCCCCCGATAGCTGGCTGGGCCGATGCTTTTCAAAGCCGGTCAGGCCCACCAGCTCAATCAGCTCCGCCACCCGGGCCGCCTTGTCCCGGCCCTTGGGCAAACCGTAGCCGATATTCTCGGCCACCGTCAGCCAGGGGAACAGTCGATGATCCTGAAAGACAAACCCCTTTTCCAGCGATGGCTTTAAAATGGGCTGGCCGTCCAGCCGGGCCACCCCCTCGTATTCCGTTTCCAGGCCGGCCAGAATGCGCAGGAGAGTGCTCTTGCCGCAGCCGCTGTGGCCGACCAGGGAAATAAACTCGCCGCCGCTGATGTTGATATTGATTTGGCTCAGCACCTCCAGCGGACCGGAATCGCTGAAAAAACGCTTGTTGAGATTTTCCACCGCCACCTGGCCGTTCATGCCGTCACCACCTGACCAGGCCGGTCTCAAGCCGGGCTACCAGATCATCAGTAATTTTGCCGATCACCCCCACCACCAGCATGGCCAGAATGACTTTGTCCGGCTGAGCCAACTGGCGGCCATCCATCAGCAGATAGCCTATGCCGCTGGTGGCCGCGATCATTTCTGCGGCCACCACGCAGATCCAGGCGTTATTCAGGCCGATGCGCAAGCCGGAGAGGATGACCGGCAGGGCCCCGGGCAGCACTACGGTTTTGACGAATTTTCCGTAGGGGATTTCCAGCACTCGGGCCACCTCCACATAGCGGGGGTCAATGTGGCGGATGCCGGAGACCGTGTTTATGAAAACCGGGAAAAACGCGCCGATAAAAATGATGAATAGCTTGGATGACTCGCCGATACCCAGCCAGAGGATGGCGATGGGAATCCAGGCGATGGGCGGAATGGGTTTGAGCACCTGAAAAAGGCACCGGGTATAGGTCTCAAAACGAGTGGACAGGGCGGTGACAATACCCAGAGCCAGGGCGGTCAGGGCGGCCAGGATAAAACCGCCCACCACCCGGCCGACGCTGACCAGAATGTCCCGGGGCAGGCTGAAATCAGCCACGCTCTCCACCCCGGTCCGCAAAATCAGCCAGGGCGAAGGCAGGGCGTAGGGCGCGATATAGCCCAGGGTGGAGGCCGTCTGCCAGATGGCCAGCCCGGCGGCCGGCAGGGCCAGATATTGGGCCAGAGCCCGGGCTCGGCCCCCCAGAAAAGTCAGGGGTGCCGGGGGAGCCCCTGACTTGAGGGTGGCCAGGACGGCCTTGCCGCTCACGGTTTGGCCTCTCCACCGGTCTGCCGGCGCACATAGTTGTCCACATCCACCCGGGTTTTGCTCAAACCGGCCTTGAAGTTAAATTCCTCCACGATTTTCAGCTCGGCCACGTCCTGATCAGTCAACTCCGGGCTGTAATTATACTTCTTGAAGAGCTTGATCAACTGGGGCTCCGGCAGTTTGACATCGTTAACAATGGCCTTGGCCGCCTCTTCCGGATGATCGGCGATAAACTGAGTGGCCTCCCGCTGGGCCTCAAGGAAGGCGGCCGTCACTTGGGGGTGGGCCTTGGCGTAATCCTCAAGGATGAAATAATAGATGTTATTATTTTTTATACCCGTGCCATCGATCAGCACTTTGACCTGGCCGCGCTCCAGGCCATTGATCAGGGCCGGCTCCCAGACCAGGCCGGCGTCAACCTGGTTGTCGGCTACCGCCGCATTCACATCGGCGTTGGGCAGGTTGACGATCTTGATATCGTCAAAGGTCAGGCCCCCCTGGGTCAGAATCAGGCCCAGGAGGTGGTGGCCGTAGGAGCCTTTGACGAAAGCCACCTTCTTCCCCTTCAGGTCGGCCGCTGTTTTGAGAGGCGAATCCGGCTTGACCACCAGAGCCAGGGTCTCCGGCCCGGAGGAGGTCTTGCCGAAAATAATGGTCTTTTGTCCCGAGGATTTATTGAGCAGCGCGGGCACATCGCCCACCAGGCCCAGGTCTTCCTCCCCGGCGGCAAAGGCCTCGTTCATGGGCGGACCGGCCGGGAATGACGTCCATTTAATATCCACATCCAGCCCTTTGGTCTTTAAGGTTTTTTCTAAAATCCCCTTCTCCTTGGAGAGAAAGAGAGCCGAGGCAAAGGGCGAAGGCTGGGTGGCGATGCGCAATTTCAGGGTTTCGGCCTGGGCCACATTGGCGATCAGGGCGGCCGACAGGGCGTAAACGGCCGCCGCCAGAATTTTTTTAATCATGTCATGCTCCCTTTTAAGAGGTTTTAGGCGACCGGAACCAGCCGGTCAAGATGTTTGAAAAAGAAACGGTCGCGCTCCTGCTCCTCAAATTTACGGCGGGGCGACTCGTCTGAAATAGCTTGCGGGGAAATGGTCACCACCGCCGCCAGGTCATAGCCGTGTTTCTCCAATACCTCCCGATAGCGCTCCTCATACTTGCGCCCGGCCACCAGAATGCGCCGGGTGCGGCCGGTGATGTTATAGGCCTCGCCCCGGGCCGACAGCACGGTGACCGACACCGGCAGATCCCGCCAGAGGCCGGAAGTGATGTTGCGGTAACTTTCCGAGGACTCGAACAGCTCCAGATATTCCAGCTCGCCCTGGTCATTGACGGTCAGGCTCTGCTTGACGGCCGTGTGGGGCTGGCCGGCGGGGCTGACCGTGCCCACCACTTTCACGGTTTGGGGGTCGTTGATGATATCTCGGATGTCTTCAATGGCCGGCATTTCTGCATCTCCTTAAAATGATTGACTCTTAGGCCGCCCGCAGGAGGTCGGTGTTGGGGTGGTTGCCGCAGCGGCGGTAGTCGTCAAAATCAATGGGCAACTGATATTTATCCGTCAGATCCCGCAGGCCGGCCGCCAGCCGGATATAATAATCCAGGGAGGCGTTTTGCTGATCTTTAAAATAAGACAGGGGGCGCGGCACCCAGACAATGTAAACCACGGCCACCCCTTGGCTGATCAGGGTTTCGGCCTCGGCCAGAGTGCGCTTTAAGGCTTCTTCTTCGGTGGCGAAACCGTGGGGCCGGGCCAGCTCTACTCCGCCGACAATGCCGGAGTTGACCTGGCCCCGGCCAAAGATGTCCACCGCGTCCACCAGCCGCTTCTTCCACTCCCGGTAGCCGACCCATTTTTCCTTGCCGGGGCAGATCCACTTGAAAAGCTCCTCATTCAGCACCTCTAGATCCGAGGTCCAGCTGCTGACCCCAGTCTGGTCATAGAGGCGTTGCAGCTGCCCGGCGTCAAAGGCCGTGGTGATGATCTGGCAGGGGAATTTTTTCCGGCCCGGGAAATTTTCGCCGATGGCCTGGAGAATATCTATGTAATAGTCCAGCTCGGCGTCAAACGGAATCTTGCCCTTGACATCCGAGCCCATGGTCATGCAGATGGTGGTGAAGCGGCCTTTCTGTTTCAGAGCCTCCCGCACGCTTTCATAGGCGTCTTTGGGCGACAGCTTTTTTTTGATCACTCCGTCTTTCTGGATGTGGGGCACCAGATCGCAGTATTTGCAGCCTTGGTCGTCTTTCCAGAAATGGCAATAGGCGGTGGGGGTGATGTTCAACCGCTGTGGCCGGGCGAAGACAATGGAATCCATGGGCGTGCCCTGGCTGGTCAGCTGGCCGTAGTAGTCGGGCTTTTCCCAGAAATCCACCTCCTCCACCTCGCGCCCGCCATCCACCAGAGCGAAATGGCCGTCCCGGTAATCCACCAGATAGGGGTTTTGCTCCAGAGGGGTCGGGTCGGTCAGGACGGTGGTGCCGTCGCGCAGAATCAAAGCCTCTGGCACCTGGCGAGTGGTCTGATCCCGGGCACCCAGGGCGGCAAAAAAGACGTTGTCGCCGATCAACTGATAGACCGAGCCGTCAATGTGCCGGAGGGCCTCGGGCGTGTAATGCACCCCCCGGCGCTGCACGTCAATTTTCAGGGCGATGAAGCGGGGAAAGGCGGGGTGTTGGGCCAGGGCGGCCTCAAAAGGCGGCTCCTGGCGGCGGCTGGGGCTCGTGGTCATGACTCTCTCTCCTGAAATGAATGGCCGGGGCGCTCAGGCCGCCCGGTGCTGTTTGTAAAAATATTCGTTGATTTCGGTATAAAGCTCTTTGACCCGCTCCGCCGGAATATCGCAGATGCCGGAAAAGGCCTTGGTGAAATGAATGGACTCATACTCAAAATCAGCCTTTTCAATTTTGCCCTCGGCCAGGAGCTGATCGTAAAGGGGCGACCCCGGCAACGGGCTGTAGATGCTCCAGGTGCTGGTGTCGAGATTCAGCTTTTTGGCCAGATCGAAAGTGGCTAAGACATCTTCCTCGGTCTCTCCGGGAATGCCGACCATGAAAAAACCAAAAACCTTGACGTGGCGATGGGCGATATCAATGGCTTTTTTAATCTGGGCCACCGTGGTGTTTTTGCGCAAAATCTTCAAAATCCGGTCTGAGCCGCTTTCAATGCCGAAATCAATCTGGGTCAGGCCGGCTTTTTTCATGAGCACAATCTGCTCCTCGTCAATGAGATCCACCCGGGTGTTGATTTGCCAGTCGAGCTTGACCTGCCGGTCAAGCAGAAGACGGCAAAAATCCGCCACCCACTGGCGATTCATATTGAAAATGCTGTCTTTAAACCAGACGCCCTCCAGCTTATAGCGGGCCTGCATCTCAATAATATCCTGCACCAGCAGTTCCGGCGACTTGATGCGCCACTGGTGGCCCATGGTTTCCTGCACGGCGCAAAAAGTGCAGTGGTAAGGGCAACCCCGGGAGATGAGCATGGAGATGCCCCGGATGCCCCGCAGATTTTCATTGTGGCTGATGTATTTTTCAATGGGAAAGGCCTCGTAGTCCGGCCTGGGTATTTCATCGGCGGCCAGGGGCCTGGCTTTTTCGCCAATGATCAGGCGGCCGTCAGCCCGACGGGCCAGGCCCTCGACGGTGTCCAGGCCGGCCTCGCCTTTTAAAGCCCGCACCAGGGCGTAGAGGGAGGCCTCGCCCTCGCCCCGCAACACATAATCGACCTCCGGGTGAGCCAGGACGCCTTCTGGATCCAGGGTGGGGTGGACGCCGCCAAAGACAATGGCTGCCTGGGGCAGTTTGGCCCGCACCAGCCGGGCCGCCCGCAACGCGGCCGGAAAAGTCGTGGTCATGGAGGTGATGCCCACCAGGTCGGCCGGCGACTCCACCAGCCTCTGAGCCAGATCCTCCGTATTCATCATCAGGCCCTGCATATCAATGACCGTTACCTCCTGGCCCCGATCTTTCAGATAGGCCGATAAATAAGCCAGGCCCAGGGGCGGCTCAAATGGGGCGATATAGAGATTCCCGCCCTTGACCCAATCCTCATACTCGGTAATTTTATCGCTGAATTCGGAGCGGTCATAAAAGGCCGGATTGATTAAAAGAATCTTCATTGCCAACTCCCCTGGCCGTCAGGCGGCTGAAATAGAAAAGGCCGAAAACGATTGCTCGTCTTCGGCCTTCATTATTGGTGATCAGCGTCTGAAATCTACATTGATGTGTCTGCCAAGCCGCCCGCTTGATGACGACTTTATTCTATTTTTAGCACACCGCCGGTTGGAAGTCAAATAATTTTCCAGCCGCGCAGCCGCGTGAACCCGCTCAAAATTGGCACTGGCCGCAGGCCGGGGGGGGCGGCCCCGAGGTCAGGCTGAGGCGCAGCCTCTCCATTTCCGGGGAGCGCCAGAGCTCGGCCAGAGACAGCCTCCCGGCCTCAGGGGGCAACAGATCGGCCCCATACCAGGAGCAGCAGGGCCAGACCCGGCCATCCCAGTTGACGGCCAGACGTTGCCAGGGCTGGGCGCAACCGGGAGCCAGCGGGCGGGCCTCGGGCGGGCGGGGCAGCCGGGAGCCGGGGAACCAGATGGGCTCCTGAATGGAAATCAGGTCAGCCACCGCCCCCCAGCGCTGGAGAAACTCAGGGAGTTCCCCCTCGTTTTGGGCCAGACGGAGAAAACTCAGACGCAACAGGGGCAGAGCCGAGGCGGCTTTTTGCCTGAGCTCAAGGAAACGCTCAATGGCCCGAACCAGTCTCTCCAGCCGCCCCCCCCGGATGAGGCGGTAAGTGGCCGGGCGGGCCGCGTCCACTGATATTTCCAGCCGGGTCAGCCGGCCGTCAATCAGGGCCCGGGCCAACTGGTCAGTGAGCAGCTGGCCGTTGGTGCCCAAGCGGATATCCATAATCCCGGCCCGGACGGCCCGGGCCACCAGGCCGGCCACCCCCGGGTGCAGGAGGGGCTCGCTCCCCAGCCCCAGAGTCAGAGCCGGCAGATCGTGTGCTCCGGCCTGGGCCATGAGCCCCTCCCAGAGAGCCTCGTCCATGAGCCGCACCCGGCGGCTCTCGGGGCCGGCCGGCAGGGGGCACATGAGGCAGCTGAGCTGGCAGCCGGAATTGACGGCCAGGTCGAGGCTCAGAGGGAAATCACCGGGCCGGCCGCGCCCGGCCGTCTCCCGCCACCGGCGGCGATAGTCGAGAAAGCGCTGGCCGAAAAGGTTCTCCAAAGTCTGGAAATAACGATCCTCCGACTGGTAGAGGGCCACCTGGCCGGTGGGGTCGCGGTGAACAGCCTGGAGCGCCATGGGCTATTTTAAGTGAACCATTATTTCCGAGGCCAGCACCTGCCCGGCCCCGGCCTCCACCAGCACTTTGCGGCCCGGCAGGTGGCGGGAGACGGCCAGGGCTCCGGCCCGGGAGCCGGGACGGTATTTGATCACGGTCTGGCCGCTGCCCCCACTGGCAGGGCCGTTGCCCACCGAGAGCACCCGGTAGCCCATCTGGGTCAAAACCGAGCGGTATTGCTCGCCAATGCGGGGCTGACCGGTTTCATTGATAATGGTCAGACTGACCCCGGCGGCCGGCCGGTCAGGGGTAGAGGCGGCCCGGCGTTTTTTATTTTTAGTCTGTCCGCCAGCCGGTTTGGGGGGGGGCGGAGCAACGGAGGGCTGGGGCGCAGGGGCCGGTGCCCTGGTCTCAGCCCTGGGCCGGGTTGAGGGAGCCGGAGTGACATTGGGGGGCAGCTCGGCCTGGGGCGCGGCGGTTTTGGGCAGCGGCAGACGGCCGGTCAGCGGCGGCAGAATTTCGGCCGCGCCAACGTAGTCTTCAACGGAGATCAGCCCGCCGGACTTCAAGATGGCCGACGCGCCTTCATCTTCCCGAGGGGTGGCCGGGGGCGGTGGGGCCGAAGGCGGGGCCGGAGGCGGGGCCGGAGGCAGGGCCGGCGAGGCGGATGATTCCGGCGGCAACATGTCGGAAAAAACGCTCCGCAACCGCTCCTGCTGCGAGGGTTTCCAGCCGGTGGGGGCTGGTTCCGGCTCGGGCTCGGGCGCGGGCTCGGGGGGCACGGAAGGAATTGAAGTGGGGACGGCGGGGACATCCGGCCCGGCTGCGGGGGGGAGCGATGGCAGCTTGGCGGCCGGCTGATCACCCTGGCCTATTTCCAGTTGAATCCAGGGGCTGCCCGCCGGGGGAGAGACCGGGCCGGAAATAAAGGGCGAGGAGGTCTTGTCCTCTGGCGCGGCTGGGGTGGGGGGCAGGGCAAAGGGGTCGGCCGACTTGGCCGCCGGGGGTGAGGCCGGGGGGAGGGCTGGAGTGGGGGCCACAGCGGCCGGCTGGGCTGGCGGAGTCTCCGGTTGAGCGCCTTCGGTCGCTTCCAGAAAAAAATCCGCCAACTCCCGATCCTCCGCCTGGCCCTGCTCCGGCGCCTGGGGCCAGAGAGGGGGCGGCCCGGCCAGGGCCGCCCAGAGCCATATCCCCAAAATCAGTCGATTCTTCATAAGCCTTTAGCCTTTAACTGGACTGGCTTACGAGTATAACACCAAAAAATCAGATGAGCCACAAAAGGTTCAACAGGTTAATGACCACCAGGAAAATAAGGGGCAGAGGGTCAAAGCCTGTCTTGGGTTTGTTCATAATGGGTCTCCTTTTTTGAAGCGGGTTTAGAAGAGGGCGCCGGCGACCCGGCTCAGTTGGCCGCTGGCTCCGCTGTTATTTTTTAAAAGCGAATACTGGAGCTGGCCGATCAGATCGCCGGTTGACGAGTCGGCCGGGGCCAGGCCGGCCGGGAGGCTGCTGTCGCTTTTGGCGCCCAAGCCGAAAGATCTTTTCAGCTCGCTTTCAAAGTCTCCCGCCCCGCCGGCCCGGCCCAGGACGGCCGCCTGGCCGGAAAAAGATGTGGCGCCCAGGACGCCGCGATCGTTGTTAATGGCTCCGATGGTCATGTCTCAAACCTCCTTAAACCTGCTTGTATTTTTGATTGATGGCGGCTAATATTGCCCAGGTGGCCTCTACATCGGCCACCTGACCGGATATGACTGCAAACTATGTGCCAATGGGGGATAATTATGCAACTATCATTTATAACTGGCCGGCTGACCACCCCGGGGGCGGGCACAGCCCTTTTTCTGAGCGAAGACGAAACCGACCTGACCGGCCGGCCGGAACTGGCCGCCTTTCAGGCGGCCGTGGCCCCTCTCCTGACTACCGGCCAGTTTAAAGCTAAAAAGGGCGAGGCCCTGCCGCTCCAGTTTGGCCGGGGCTGGCTGTTTTTAGTCGGCCTGGGAAAGCCGGACAAAATCACGGCTGAGACCTGGCTGACCAGCGCGGCCCGGGCCGCGCAAATGGCTCAGGATCGCCAGGCGGCCGAGCTGGAAATAATCCTCCCCCCCTCCGACGACCCGGCTCTGACCCTGAAGCTCCAGGTCATGGGCAGTCTCCTGGCTCAATACCGGCCCCAGGAATACAAAAGCCAGCCCGACCCCGAGCCGACCCTGACCCGGCTGATCTTCCGGGCCGAGAAGCTGGAAAAAGGGGAAGAGCTGCTGGAGCAGGGCCGCCTGATGGCCGAAGGTGTCCTCCTGGCCCGGCGGCTGGGCGACCGCCCGGCCAACCTGCTCTACCCGGAAACTTTTGCCCTGGAAGCGGCCGCTCTGGCCAAGCCGCTGGGCCTGAGCGTTGATATTTTTGAGGAAAAAGAGCTGGCCAGGGAGCGGCTCAATCTGATTTTGGCGGTGGGCGGGGGTAGCGCCCGACCACCGAGGCTGGTCAGGGTGACTTATCCGGGCGGCCCGGCCGGCCAGAAACCGGTGGTTCTGGTGGGCAAGGGCATCACTTTTGACTCCGGGGGGGTGTCGCTCAAACCCTCCGGCAGCCTGGAGGGCATGAAGACCGACATGGCCGGGGCGGCCGCCGTGCTGGCCGTGACCCTGGCTGCGGCCCGGCTGAAACTGCCGCTCAATCTCACGGCCATCATGCCCCTGGCCGAAAATATGCCGGATGGAGCCGGTTGCCGGGTGGGGGATGTTTACGCCACCCGTTCCGGCCAAACCGTGGAGATCACCAACACCGACGCCGAAGGCCGGCTGATCCTGGCCGAAGCCCTGACTTTGGCCGGCGAGCTGCAGCCGGCGGCCATTATTGATGTGGCCACCCTGACCGGGGCCTGCGCCGTGGCTCTGGGCGAGCGCTGCGCCGGCCTTTTTTGCGACCAGCCCGATCTGGCCCTCGGCCTGACCACGGCCGCCGGCCAGATGGGCGAAAACGTGTGGGGCCTGCCCCTTTTGGAAGATTATGAAGATCTGCTGAAAAGCGAAATCGCCGACCTGGTCAACGCCCCCGGCGTCCCCCGGGGCGGGGCCATCAACGCCGCCCTGTTTCTGCGCAAATTTGTGGCGGAGGGCACGCCCTGGGCTCATCTGGATATTGCCGGGCCGGGCCGGGCCGCCAAAGCCCGCCCCGGGGTGACTGTGGGGGCCACCGGCTTTGGCGTGCGCACCAGTTTGCACTATCTGGCTGAGAGGAGCCGGGGGTAATGGCCAGGCCCCGCCCTGCTCCGGCCGCCGAGGTGGGCCTGGCCAAATTGCTGCTCTTCCCGGAAAAACTGGCCTCTCTGCCGCTTAACGGGCCGGCCGGCCGCGATTTGAGCTACCCCGTCTCGGTGGAGCTGTCCCTGACCAATGACTGCAACCAGGATTGCCGGTGGTGCTCGGATCGCGCCCTGCGCCGGCGGGCCGGGGAGCGGCTGGATCTGGGGGCGCTCCAAAGACTGTTTGATGACCTGGCCGGCGGCGGCGTCAGGGGGGTGACCATTGAAGGCGGGGGCGAGCCCACGGTCTCGCCGGTGTTTGAGGCGGCCACGGTGGCGGCTCTGGAGCGCGGTCTGGCCCTGGGCCTGATCACCAACGGCCTGGATCTCTTTCCGGCCGGCCGCGACCCTGACATTTATGGAAAATTTGAGTGGATCCGGGTCAGCCTGGACGCCGCCGGCCGCCGGCCCTATCGGGAGCTTAAAGGGGTGGACGGCTTTGACCGGGTGCTGGCCAACCTGGGCCGGCTGGCCGAATCGTCTCCCGGGGCCACTTTAGGGGTCGGCTATGTCCTGACCAGCCGCAATGACGATGTGGATGAGCTGGGCGCTCTGGCCAGGATCCTCCGCGACCTGGGGGTGGACTATCTCCATATCCGCCCGGTGGTGGATCACCCGGAGCTGACCAGCCGTCAATCTCTTGAGGAGCTCAAACAACTGGAGACGCCGGACTTTGCCGTCAACCTGGCCGCCCTGGCCGACAACGAAGTCCGGGGCAATGACGGGCTGCCCTGCCTGGCCCACAGCTTGTCAGCGGTCATTGGGGCGGCCGGCGAAGTCTGGCTCTGCGGCCGCCTCAACATCGAATCTTCGGCCCGGCCCATCGGCCACCTGGCGGCGACCGGCTTTAAAGATATCTGGGCCGGCCCGGAACGGGCCCGCCAGACCGCCCTGGCCGCTCAGCCCGCCTTTTGCCTGGCCCACTGCCCTCAGTGCCGCATGACCAAATACAATCGGCTCCTAGCCGATATGAGCCGCCTGAAGACCAGGAATTTTATCTGATGAACGAACCTATTGGAACCGTTTCAGCCGCAGTGAATTGCCGATGACCGAGACCGAGGATACGGCCATGGCCCCGGCGCAGAGGGCCGGGCTCAGAGTCAGGCCCCAGTGGGCGTAAGCCCCGGCGGCCAGGGGAATGGCCAGGATATTGTAAAAAAAGGCCCAGAACAGATTTTGCCAGATGACCCGCACTGTGGCCCGGCCCAAGCCGATGGCCGTGGGCAGCTTTTCCAGATTATTGGTCAGGAGGGCCAGATCGGCCGACTCCAGGGCCAGCTCGGCCCCGGCCCCCATGGCCACCCCCAGGTCAGCGGCCACCAGGGCCGGGGCGTCATTCAGGCCATCGCCCACCATGGCCGTCACCCGGCCCTCCCCCTTGAGGCTCTCCACCACCGCCAGCTTATCTTCGGGCCGCAGCTCGGCCCGGTAATCAATCCCCAGCTCGGCGGCCAGGTTGCGGGCCACCGCCTGGCCATCACCGGTGAGCATGATGGTTTGCAGGCCCATAGCGGCCAAGCGCTGTAAGGCCCGGCCTGATTCTGGCTTCACCGGGTCGGCCCAGCCTAAAACCCCTAAAATGGTTTTCCGGCCATCGGTCACCTGGCCCACCAGAGCCGAGGTCTCCCCCCGCCCGGCCAGCTCGGCCAGGGGGCCGGCCGCCATCTCCAGGTCAAAGCCCTGGCCGGCCAGTAAGGCCGGGCGGCCCAGGAGATAGAGCTGGCCCTCCAGCTCGCCTCGAACCCCAAAGCCCACCATGATTTCCAGCGCAGTGGCCAAGGGGCCGAGATCCAGGCCGCGCTGCCCGGCGGCGGCCACCACGGCCCGGGCCAGGGGGTGCTCCGAGCCCCGCTCCAACCGGGCGGCCACGCTCAAAAGCTCCTCTTCGCCTGTCTCTCCCAGCGCGGCCAGAGTGGTCAGGGCCGGTTGCCCGGAGGTGATGGTGCCGGTTTTATCCAGAGCCAGATGGGTGACCCGGGCCGCAGTCTCCAGGGCCCCGGCGTTTTTAAACAACAGCCCCAGCTCCGCCCCCCGGCCTGAGCCGACCATCACGGCCGTGGGCGTGGCCAAGCCCATGGCGCAGGGACAGGCCACCACCAGCACGGCCACCAGCCGGGTCACGGCCTCGGCCGGGCCGGCCCCCAGGTAAAGCCAGAGGCCAAAGGTGATCAGCCCGATCAGTAGCACGGCCGGGACAAAGCGGGCGGCCACCCGGTCGGCCAGCTCCTGCACCGGCGGCTTGGAGCCCTGAGCTTCCTCCACCAGGCTGATGATGCGGCCCAGAGCTGAATCGGCCCCGGTGGTTTGGGCTTCGAAGATCAGAAGGCCGCCGGTGTTTCTGGTTCCGCCGGAGACCTGATCCCCGGCCGCCTTATCCACGGGCACCGGCTCGCCGGTCAATAACGACTCATCGATGGCCGAGGCACCTTCCAGAATGACTCCGTCCACGGCAATGGCCTCCCCGGGCCGCACCAGCAGACGGTCGCCGGGCGAGACCATTTCCAGGGGAATATCGCGCTCACCCCCGGCGGCCACCAGGTGAACCTGAGCCGGGGCCAGCGACAGCAATTTACTCAGGGCCGCCGAGGCCCGGCCCCGGGCCCGGCCTTCCAGCCAGCGGCCCAGGAGAATCAGGGCCATGATCATAAACAGGCTGTCGAAATAGAGGTGTTCGCCGCCGCTCAGCCCGAGGAGGCCGGGGGCGAAAAAAGCCAGGGAGGAAGAGAGGGAGGCAACGCCCGCGCCCAAGGCCACCAGGGT